>DAOUHP010000097.1:0-17438 GCA_034428575.1 Dehalococcoidia bacterium
TTTCCCTACACGCCGCTCTTCCGATCTGCTCGACTGCCCGTAGAGCGCCATGTATCCACGCGGCGCGAGGCACTCCAGGCTGGCGTCGAACGTATCCTTGCCGACGGAGTCGTACACCACGTGCAGGCCCTCTCCGCCTGTGATGCGGCGCACCTCCTCGACGAAGTCCTGCTCCGTGTAGATGATTACCTCGTCCGCGCCCGCCTCGCGCGCGAGCCGGGCCTTCTCGTCCGTCGAAACCGTGCCGATGACGCGTGCGCCGCGCATCTTCGCCATCTGGGTCAGCAACAACCCCACGCCTCCTGCTGCAGCATGCACGAGGCAAGTGTGGCCCGGCTCCAGCGGAAAGAGGGACGTGGCCAGGTAGTGCGCGGTCATACCCTGGACGGTCACAGCTGCGCCTATGACGTCGTCCACACCGTCCGGCAGTCTCACGAGGCGATGGGCGGGCACCTTGACGAACTCCGCGTACGAAGAACGTATCTGGGAGTAGCTGCCGCGCTGGCCCACGGCGACGTCCGTGACGCCTTCGCCGACCGCAACGACCTCTCCGGCCCCCTCCTGTCCGGCGACCCAGGGCAGGGGCACGTTGTACGCGCCGCTGCGTTCGTACGTGTCGATGAAGTTGACGCCGCACGCCCCGAGACGCAGGACGACCTCGCCTGGGCCCGGCTCAGGCTCGGGGATCTCCTCGTATCGCAAGACCTCGGGGCCGCCGTACTCGTGGAACTGGACTGCTTTCACGCTGCTCCCTCCCTGGGACGATGTGATGGCCGATGAGCGCGCTACAGTGTGCCATCCCGCGTCATTCCGCGCCATCGGGAGGATTGTCTGCACGCCGCGATCGGCGTGGCCGACTTATGTTGGCTCCCAAATCTGCATCGAGTTTCATCCGGGGTTTCCTTGCAGAGGACGAATCACAAGTGCTACCGTTCACCTATCCTGAGCGAATGTCGCGCGCCAAGGAGGAACGTCCAATGGCATCTACGAGCACAAGTCCCGCTACCAAGAACGGGGGATTAGCCCTCATAGGCGGAGTTGTTCTGCTGGTCCTCGCATCGGCCCTCTTTCCCGGCGGCCCACTGCTGGACCGGGTGGACCAGACAGACTTCCCTGCAGCCCTAGACGCGATCGCCGGCAATGCCAGCCTTGCGCATCTGGCTTCCATGCTGTCGATCTTCGGAATGTTCCTCTACGCGTACACCGCCCTCACCTGGCTCCGCCTGCCCCAACGAGCGGGACTCGGCGCATCAGCTCTCCGGCTGGGGGTGTTCGTGAGCCTGTTCGGCTGGAGCCTCTACGTCATCGCGATGGGTATGAGGCACTTCAGCATCCACCTGATGCAGCGCGGCATGCAGTCCGGCGCCGATCAGGCGTTCTTCGAAGGCCTTGCCCTCAGTGTCTACGCACCGATGGGCGGAATCATCCTAGCGCTGGTGGCCGTTTATCCCATTGCATCCATACTCGTCGGCTTCGGCCTTGCCTCCCGCTTCGAATCGATGAGCATCTACAGGCTGGCTTCCTACGGGCTTGTCCTCATGGGGGTACTGGCGATCATCAACTTCCTGGTCCTTCAGCACGTCCCGGGGATCGAGCCTCTAGTGCTCCTAGGGATCGACAATGGCTTGCTCTCGTTCGGCTCTCTCTGCTTCATCTTCATCGGACTGGGGATGTACAAGGGCAGGAGCGAACTCTCATCTGAGGACTAACCGTCTTCCCGCTGCGGACTATCGACCGAGTGTAAGGGCGCCCGCGAGGGGCGCCCTTCCTCTATCGCGGAAGAAGAGCATGCAACCAGAGGCTATTCTCCTTGTCTCTGCTAGCATTAACCCATGAGACCCTCGCATATCGCCACCCTGATTCTTGTCACCCTCTTATCTCTCTTCCCAGCCTGTGCATCTCCTCAACCTACTCCCACTTCAACCGCAGTACCCGAACCGATCCCTACGCTTGCGCCGACTGCGGTTCCTACGCCTCCGCCCTCGCCAGATCCGACCCCCACTCCAACGACCGCCCCGCCTGTAACGTCCGATATCCCAGCGGCCGAGGAGGCCTTCCAAGAGGCGCCCTGTCCCTTCGGCACCCAGGCCGGCAGTCCGCTGGGGGCAGCCCGGTGCGGCTCCCTGACCGTTCCCGCCGACTACGAAGACCCATCCGCGGGAACCTTCGAGTTGGCGGTGGCCGTCTTTCCCGCAAGCGGGGAGCGGACCTCTGACGTACCCGTCGTCTACCTGGACGGAGGACCGGGCGGGAAGGCGCTGGAAGGACTGGAGGTCAGTGGCGGCGCGTTCCTGGAGCCGCTCAACGAGAGCCGGGACGTTGTGATATTCGACCAGCGCGGCGTCGGCTTCTCGCAACCCGCATACGACTGCCCGGAGACTCGCGAACTGACCCGCGAACTGATCAGCCAGGCGCTGCCGATCGCCGAGGAGAACGAGCGCTATCTGGATGCGCTGCAGACGTGCCGAGGCCGCCTCGTTGTGGAAGGGATAGACCTCTCGCTGGTCAACAGCGCCGCGAACGCAGCCGACATAGACCGCCTCCGGATCGCGCTTGGTCACGAGCAGTGGGACATCTACGGCGTCTCGTACGGGACGCGGCTGGCCCAGAACGTGATGCGGGACTTCCCGGACGGCGTCCGGCGCGTCGTGCTGGACTCGGCGTACCCCCTGGAAGTGGACCTCTTCGCAAGCATCCCCGCCAGTTCGGACCGGGCATTCAGGCTGCTGCTCGACTCGTGCGCAGCAGACATTGCCTGCAGCAAGCACTACCCTGACCTCGAGAACACGCTGACACAGGCATTCGACAGGCTGTCAGCGTCACCGGCGCCGGGTGATGCGTCGTTCTCGCTCGACGGCGACGTTGTCGACACCCTCATCACGGGCGAGCGCCTCGCCAGCCTGATGTTCGAGGCCTTCTACCAGACCGACGTCATACCGTGGCTTCCCGAGATCATCACGGAAGCCGCGCAGGGCAATGTCGAACCCGCGAACCTCATGCTCTCCAACAGCCTCATCAACGACGCGTTCATCTCAATTGGCATGCACTACTCGACCCGGTGCCAGGATGAGGCCCCGTTCACGACGGAAGAGGCACTCTCCGCGAGTGTCGAGGCCCATCCGCTGTTCGCCAGGCTGCAGGACCACGAGAGGACATTCGCAGCGGACGTGCTCGATTCCTGCGCTGTCTGGGACGTGCCCCCATCCCCGCCGGTGGAGAACGAGCCCGTCCGAAGCGACATCCCTACGCTGGTCCTCGCGGGCGAGTTCGACCCCATCACTCCCCCCTCGCTCGGGGCAGCGGTCGCAGCGAACCTCTCCAACGCCACGTTCATTGAGTTCCCGGCGGTGGGCCACGGTGTGCTCAACGAAGGGGAGTGCGGAGCATCGATCGTTGCCTCCTTCCTCGACGGTGACGACGCCCCGGATGTGTCTTGCGTGCCGGAGCAGTCGTCGCTGGCATGGGTAACGCCCCTGGCAGACATCACGCTGACGCCGGTGGACTCGCCATTCGGCGTACGGATCATGCAGCCTGAAGGATGGGAGCCGGTATCGGAACTGACGCCAGGCCAGTTCCTCCGGCACGAGATCGCCGGGCCACTGCTGGTCCAGACGATCATCCCCGGGATCACGGTCGAGCAGTTCATGGAACAACAGGTCGGCGGCCTGCCGGGCATCGAGCCGGAGGAACTGGACACGGTTACCGTGGGTGGCCTGAGGTGGCGCGCCGTTCTCGTCGAGATAGACGGGAGGCTCCAGGCGATAGCCGCAGCGCAGGCGGTGCCCGGTTCCAACGTCACGGGTGTACTGCTGGCAGCCGTCATAGGGTTCCCGTACTAGCGCGAAGCGCTGCTCGATGACCTGCTGTTCCCGACGCTGAAAGTGTTCGGCACCCAGTAGCCGGACCCGCTAGACGAGCAAGTTGTAGACCGGCGGGGTGAGCAGGCCCGCGACGATGGGGAAGGGCAGGTTCACGAGCGTGCGGCTCGTCGTGAACGCTCCGCCCAGGAACGGCAGTTCCCACATGACCGTGCGCGTGAATGGGATCGTGTTCCATGCGGTGATGAGCGCCGCAACCGGCCCGACACCCGCGCCTGCAAGGAAGATCGACGCCGCTAGCGGTATGACGACGTAAGGCCCGCCGGGGACCAACATGCCCACCGCGGCGCCGATGAGTATGCCCGTGAAGCCGGATTCGTCGCCGAGCCAGAGGCTGATGACCTCCTGCGGCAGTATGACCTGCGTCATGCCCGCGAGCAGCATTCCCAGCGCCAGCATCCTGGCCACCGAGCGGAACAGCAGGACGCTCGTTTCCGCACCCGTGCGAACGCCGGAGATGCCATCCTTGCGCAAAACGAGGACGAGAGTCAGCGCGACTATCCCGGCCAGCAGGGCAAGCGTCATCCCTTCTTCTCCTGCTCCGCGCCGCCGATGCGCGACCGCGCCGCCTCCTGCGCGCTGCGCGGCATGAGGCGGAACACAACGGGGACCAGCACTGTTCCGACGGCGATCATCCAGAGCGTCGCGAGCGTTTTGGCCAGTGCGAGAGGCACGCCGAGGAACGGCAACTCGAAGACGAGGAAGCGATTGGCGGTGAAGATATTCCGTGCCACGGAGAAGGCGGAGATAGAGGCGATGCCGGCGCCGCCGTGCATGAGCGCCGCGGCTATGGGGTACATCACGTAGGGACCGCCGGGCGAAAGCACGCCAGCCAACCCGCCGATGAGCACGCCTTTCGTCCCTGCTTCGTCTCCCATCCAGCGCCCGACCACTCTGGGTGGGAAGAGTACGGTCAGCAGTCCGGCCAGGACGAAGCCGAGCAGGAGGGCCGGCGCGGCCCGGCGGATGATGGACAGGGTGTTCTCGCCGCCCTCGCGCAGACCATCCGCGCCATGCTGCAGGAACGCGACCAGCGAGACAGCAGCGAGCAGGCTGACCATCGTGATGAGCGTCGTATCGCGCCACCACGGCTTGGGCTTTCGTGATTCGCCCATGTGCGCTCCGATCCGGCACGTATAGGGGGCCGAACGATTCTACTCCCTCGGTGCGTGCCCATGAACGGCCTGCCATTCCAAGCGGAATGCAGGAGAGCCGAGGAGTCTCGCGAGGGAACCCGGCGCCTACTGGATGTCCATGCGGCTCAGGCGCCGCGTGGTGAGCAGGAAGAACACAACGGTCACGAGCGCCGCGCCCACAAGGGAAGGCACAAGGGCGATTGTCAGGTCCTCGCCGAACGCCTGGTCGTTCAGCCCGTGCGCGGTGCCGAAGGTGTAACTGCGGATACTCAGATAGCGCGTTCCGCTCAGGAAGCTCGTGATGAGCGCCTCCCAGAGCAGCACGTAGACGAGCCCGAAACCCAGCGCCCGCGTCGTGAGCAGCCCCAGCCACGTGAACGCGGATGCGTAGGCCACGACACCGACGACCACGCCAACGGCGGCTGCCAGTGGAGCGTTCCCGGTCCCTTCCGCATCCATCGACGTGATCACCGCGGCGACGACCGCCATCAGTGGGCCGGCGACCGCGACAGTCGCGGAGAACTTGGCGAGGACGATCGTCCAGCGGGGCACCGGCTTCGTCGTGAGCAGGCTCAGTGTGCGGTCTTCGACCTCGTTGCCGAACGCGCCGGTCGCGAGCACCATGACGGTGATTGGGAGCGTGACGGAAATAACGAGCCCCCCGAGCACCGGCCCGATGAGCGTGCCTCCTTCCGCGACGGTGGAGTCCAGGATGACTGCCAGTCCCAGCGGCAGCAGCGCGAGGATGATGAGCAATGCGAGCTTGCGCCTTGTGACGGCCTGGCGGAACGCCAGCATGAAGAGCGCCGCGATCACCGCTGCACCACGTAAGAGAAGACGCTCTCAAGCGAGTCGTCCAGCGGTTCGATGCGGTAGAGGCGGCTGCCGGTGTCCTGCGCGAGCTTCGGGGCCATGCGCTGCAACTCGGCGACGTTGCGCGTCAACACCTCGATGTCGCCGCCCTCAGTGAGCGAGACGGACTCCACGGCGTCCAGCCCAACGAGCGCGGCAGCCATCTCCCGTTGCTTCGACGCACCGATGCGCACCTGGAACGGGCGCTCGTCCAGTTTCTCCCGGATGGCGTGGAAGTCGCCCGACGCCGCCAGTTTCCCGCTCACCACGAGCAGGATACGGTCGGCGAGCGCCTCGACCTCCTCGAGGATGTGGGAGGAGATGAGGATGGCCTTGCCCTCCGCGGAGAGGCGAGCGATGAAGTCGGCGAACTCTACCCGCTGGCGCGGGTCGGTGCCGTTCAGCGGCTCGTCCAGTATCAGCACTTCCGGCTCGTGCACGATCGCCCCGGCGAGCCTGATGCGTTGCCGCATCCCACGCGAGTACGTCCCGGTCGGGCGGTTCTGTGCGTCCTCCAGGTTCGCCGCGTGGATGGCGCGGTCCACCGCCGTCTCGTCGTCCAGGCCCTGCAGGCGCGCCGCCAACCGTACGAACTCCCGCCCGGTCATGAAAGGGTAGAGCACGTCGTGCTCCAGCATCACGCCGATGCGGCGGTAGAGGCCGATGTTGCCCTTGGCCTCCTCGCCAAGCACACGTACGCTGCCGCGGGACGGCTTGACGAGGCCGCACATCATGCTCAGCAGTGTCGTCTTGCCCGCGCCATTCGGCCCGAGGATGCCCGTGACGCCCGGGTAGACGTCGAACGAGGCGTCGTTGACCGCCACGACGCTGCCGTACCACTTGGAGACGGCCTGCACCTCGACTGCCGGGCTGAACGCGGTGGTCATAGCCGTATCCTCCGGTAACGGTGCCACAGGAGCAGGGCAGGGATGCCCGTCCACAACACGTACACGCCGATGGGGAACGCGTCGTGCAGCTCCGCAACGGCCACCGAGGAGGGGGCGCCTTGCCCGGGTTCGAGCTCCACGTCGAACACCATGTTGTTGATGTTGTCCGTGACCCCTCCGAGGTGAAGCAACCCCACGTACGGGGCAAGGTCTCCGACAGGGCGCGTGCACTCCCGCGTATCCTCGACGGTCTCGCCATCTCGAGTGGTTGTCGCGAACGTGCATTCCTCGAAGGTGAGGCCGTCGCTGATGGAGTTCAGCAGCAGCCAGGCGGCGATGACGAACGCGGCGGCATAGGCGCGCCGAGTCGTGAAGGCGGCCACGGCGAGCGGCCCCACGGAGACGAACGCAGCGATGAGCGCGCCCATGAACAGGATGCGTGGCACGTCCGCCCAATTGTCGCGGATGTAGTCGACCTGGTCGCTCGCAGTGAGGACGAGCCCCGCCTGCAGGACGATCTGCCCCACGTAGACGAGGGCAAGGACGATGACGAAGAAGGCGAGGAAGCGTGCGATGAGGTAGTCGTTCGACGTGAGAGGCCGGACGAGGTACAGGGGCAGCACGTTATCGCGGCGGTCGGGGCAGAGCAGCTCCGGGGCCATGATGGCGCCGAAGATGATGAGGATGACGCTCACGATCGAGTAGTAGTCAGAGGGGCCGGAGATGAACTGATCGGCTACGTCGCCCGCGAGCGGGTCGAGGAACGCGAGGATGGTGACGAACACCGCCGCAGGCGTGATCGCCGCGAGGAACAGACCGACGGGCAGTATCTTCGCTCGTCCGCCGCGCCCGATGCCAAGCACGGTGCGCACGCCGTTCTCGAACAGCGCGAGCCGTGCGCGGTTCCGTCCCTCCCTCGGCCCGGTGTAGCGCTGATACCCGAGGTCGAATACCTCTGCTTCACGCTCTCTCACGCGGGTCTGCTCCTGAAGATATCGGTCAGGGTACGCCGCTCCGGTGAGAGCCGCCGTATGCGCGCGCCGGACTCGACCGCCGCGTCGCGGATGAGGTCGTAGTCAGCCTCGCGGGCCTGTTCGATGACGAGCAGTTGCCCGTCGTCGGCCGCCTGCACGCCCTTCGCGGCGAGCGCGGTGACGAATTCTTCATGCCGGTCGGCGATCTCGATGAGGAGCGTCTCCGTCTCCTCGGTCAGTTTCGCTACAGCTCCTTCCTGCGCAAGGACGCCCGCTTCGAGCACGATCACGGAGTCGGCGGTGCGCTCTATGTCGCCCATCAGGTGGGTGGAGAGCATGACGCTGATTCCGAACGTGTTTGCCGTGCGGTGAATGAGGCGCAGCATCTCCTGTCGCCCGTCGGGGTCGAGGCCGGCGGTTGGCTCGTCGAGCAACACCAGCACCGGGTCGTGGACGATCGCCTGCGCGAGTTTCACGCGTTGCTTCATGCCGGTGGAGTACTCGCCGATGGGCCGGTAGCGCTCTTCGTCGAGCCCCACGTGACGGAGCACGTCGGCGGCCCGGATCCGTGCCTGGCCGGGCGGTATCCCGCTCACCTGGGCCATGTGCATCAGGAACTCGGACGCGGTCATGGTCTTGGGCAAGCACTCGTTCTCTGGCATGTAGCCGATGCGGGCGCGGCCTTCAGTGGAACGGTACGGCTCCTCGCCGAGCAGCATCGCGGAGCCAGAGGTCGGCTGGATGAGGCCCAGGAAGAGCTTCATTGCCGTGCTCTTCCCTGCGCCGTTGGGACCGAGCAGCCCGGTCACGCCTTCAACCACGTCGAATGAGACACCGTCGAGGGCAACTGTGGAGCCGTAGCGTTTCGTCAGGTTCCGGGCTTCGAGGAGAGCAGGCACAGGGGGAGTATACAGGATGGCCAGCGGGAGCGCCGATCGGGCTGCTACCAGATGGCCTGCACCTGCGGCGAAGCGGCGATGACCGGGTCCCGCGTGACCACCGGCACGCCGAGCGCCAGCGCCTCCGCGGCGATGAGCCGGTCGTGCATCTCGGGAATCTCCGGTAGCCGGTCGAGCAATCCCAACTGGGCTGCGCCGAGGTCGGACAGGTTCAGCGAATCCGACGTGTCAATGACTCGCAGGAGGTCAGAAGGTGGGAGGCGCTCGCCTGTCTTGACGGAGAGATAGTAGACCTCGGCCAATACGATGGCGGGCACTACCAAGACAGCCTTGCCCGCGTCCGCCATCGAGAAAATGGCGGCGGCGGCAGAAGAGAGTCGCGGAGACGACTTCATGTACCACCACAGCGAGTGGGCGTCCACTACGAATCGTGGAAGTCCGCCTCGGTCAGCCCCCGTCATAAATCATCCGGGATGCGCGGTTCCCATATCTTCTTGGCTTCGACGAAGTCTTCCCATGCGAGATCGGGCAGTCGGCTCCCTAGCTCGCGGAGACGCTTCAGTGCAGACTCTTGAGCGGTAGGCCGCATCGGGACAAGCCGACCGCAAGGCTTCCCACGGCGGGTGATGATAACCTCCTCGCCGTCTTCGAGCCCGCGCAGTATCTCGCTGACCTTCGCCTTGAACTCACGTACACTGTATGTAGTCATTTCAGGCCACTCCTTGTGACTACATTCTACACTCCAGCGTGCGTGCCACAACCTCGCGTTTCTCCTGCACGCTATACTTTCCGGCATGCAACGCCCGCCGCGATTCGTCATCGCTACGCCCATCTGCGACGGCCACGACGTCGCCGCCGCGGCCATCACGCGCATCCTGCGCTCGCAGGGCGCCGAGGCCGTCTACATCGGCTTCAACAAGAGCGCATACCAGATCGCCAAGGCGGCGTCCGAGGAGGACGCGACCGGCATCGCCGTCAGCACCTACAACGGCGGGCACATGTCGTTCCTGCGCGAGGTGCTCGCCGAGCAGACTCGGCAGGGCATCGCCCACGTTCCGCTCTTCGCGGGCGGTGGCGGCACCATCCTCGAGCGGGAAGTCGCGCCGCTTCTCAACATGGGCGTAGCGAAGGTCTACCGGCCGCCGCTCGACCTCGCCGACGCCGTGCGGGACATGACCTCGCTCGCGACCGACGCCGCGAAGAAGCCCGCCGCTTCCGCGAACAATGCCTCGCCCTTCCGCGCACTCGCACAGCGGCTCACGTCCATCGAGTGGGGCGGGGAGCAACCCGAAGGACCGCACGCCAACAGCAGCCCCGCCGTGTGGGGCATCGGCGGGCGCGGCGGGGCAGGGAAGAGCACACTGATCGACGAGCTGTTGCTGCGCTTCCTCCGTTCCACGGACGGTCGAGTCGCCGTGCTCACCGCCGACCCCACGCTCGGCGACCGCCTCCGCATGGTCCACTGCTACTCGCCGCGCGTCTTCGTCCGTTCGGTCAGCGTCGGTCCCGGCGACTCGACCGAGGCGAAGACCGCTCCGCTGGTCGCCGAACTGCGCGCGCACGGCTTCGACCTCATCCTCGTCGAGTCCGTCGGCCTCGGCCAGAACGACCTGGGCGTCGCCCCCGTCGCCGACGCCTCCGTCTTCTGTATGACTCCCGAATACGGCAGCGACGTGCAGTTGGAGAAGGAAGCCCTGCTGCGCACGGCCGACCTCGTCGTGATGAACAAACGCGACTTCCCGCAAGCCGAGGCGCGCTACGCCCGGGTTCGCCGGTTCGTCGGCGACGACGAGCGCGTCTACCTCACCGAGGCGAAGCGCTTCGGTGACCCGGGCGTCACAGCCCTCTTCGAGGAGATCGCCCGCCGCTCCGGCGTGTTTTCCCCCTCTCCCTTGAGGGGAGAGGGCCGGGGTGAGGGTGAGGCCTCTCGCGAAGGAAGAGGCGCCAGTGCGCCCACCACCGGCTGGGGCGAGAGCCCGCCGCCAGTGCCATTCAGCCGGCGCGGCTACCTCGGCACGGTCGTCGACGCACACGAGGCGTACTACGCCGAGGCGGAGGACGAGGCCACGCTTGCATCGAACGGCGGAGCGTCGCGCGACTACCAGGCCGAGTACGACCGCATCTGGCAGACGTACGGCTTCGACGGCGATCTGTCCGGCACGATCGTCGAGGACGGCGTCGCCTACCGCGAGACGCCCAACGGACGTGTACCCATCGCCCGCGAGACGACGACCGGTATCTGGACGCCGGTTCTCGGTCTGCCGGACCGCGACGCGAGCCCGCGCCAGGTCGTCCGCTACCTCTACACGCAGAACCTTCCCGGCGCGTTCCCGTTCACGGAGGGCGCGTACCGCTACCGGCGCCGCGACGAGGACCCCATCCGCATGTTCGCCGGGCTCGGCATGCCGGAGACCACCAACGCCCGCTTCCACCTGCTCGCCGCCGGACACGGCGCACCCCGGCTCTCGACCGCGTTCGACTCGCTGACGCTCTACGGCCTCGACTCGGACGAACCCGGCGCGCTCGCCAAGGTCGGGGAGGGCGGTGTCGCCGTCGACACGCTCGACGACATGCTGCGCCTCTACGACGGTTTCGACCTCTCCAGCACGTCTGTCTCGATGACCATCAACGGCCCCGCGCCGACGCTCATGGCGATGTTCCTCGTTGCGGCGCGCAGGCGTGGGTTCGACTGGACGACGCTGCGCGGCACCGTGCAGGCGGACATCCTGAAGGAGGTGCAGGCGCAGAACGAGGCGCTCTTCCCGCTGGAACCGTCGCTCCGCCTCATCGCCGACATGACCGGGTACATGATGCGGGAGGCGCCGGGCTGGTACCCACTCTCCATCTCCGGCTACCACATCGGCGAGGCGGGCGCGAACCCGGTGCAGGAGCTCGCGTTCACGCTCGCGAATGGGCTCACCTACATCGAGACGCTGCGGGCGCGCGGCCTGCCTATCGAGGAGTTCACGCGCCGGTTCTCGTTCTTCTTCACGTCCGGCTCGGAACTGGAGTTCAACGTGCTGGGTCGCGTCGCACGGCGCGTGTGGGCGGTCGCGCTCAAACGCTGCTACGGCGTCGAGGGCCCCGGCCTCGCGCTGCGCTTCCACAGCCAGACGTCCGGCCGCTCGCTGCAGGACTCGGAGCCGCTGCACAACCTCACCCGCGTCGCGCTGCAGGCGGAGCACGCCCTCCACAACAACACCAACTCGCTCCACACCAACTCCTACAAAGAGACGTACACGACGCCGCAGGAGGACGACGTCCTGCTCGCGATGGGCAGCCAGCAGATCCCGCTCGTCGAGAGCGGTGACTTCGGCTACATCGAGAACCTCAACCAGGGCGCGTACGGCCTCACCTTCCTGGAGGCGGAGGTCGAGCGCGCCGTCCACCGCATCTTCCGCGAGATTGACCAGCAGGGCGGCGTGCTGCCCGCCATAGAGAACGAGTACTTCCGAACCGCCATCCAGGAGGAGGTGCAGCGCGAACGCGGGGCGATGCGGAACGGCAAGCGCCGCGTCGTGGGCGTGAACTACCTCACGAGCAGGGACGGGGCGAGGCTGCGCGGCGAACTCGTGCACATCCCCATGAAGGCGAAGCGCGCCCAGGCCGCGCGCACACGCGCCTTCAAGCGCGAGCATGCCGGGGAGGCCGCGCTGAAACGGCTGCAGGCCGCCGCCGTCTCAGACGCCAACGTCTTCGAGGCGCTGCTCGACGCCGTGGAGCACGCCACCGTCGGCCAGATCACCCACGCTCTCTGGGAAGTCTGGGGCAGGTTCCGGCCAAGCATGTAGGGCAGGCTCGTCATGCTGAGCGAAGCCGAAGCATCTCTCGGGAGTCTTCACTGTGCAGGGTGCCTGTGAATCGCGGGTCAAGAGTTCATTGCGATAGAGGAGATTCGGCGAGTGGTCAAGATTGTGTGTTGGAATATCGCCAAGCGTTCATCGCCTTGGGAAGAACTTCTGGAGATGGACATAGACATCGCTCTTTTGCAAGAAGCGGACCCAGCCACTGTTCCGCCGTCAGCAGAGACGAGTCCTTACCCACCTGACAGGACTCTCGGATACGACCGATGGCCACTGGTGGTGAAGTTGTCCGACAAGGTGAACATCGAGTGGTTCAAGCCGGTCAACGTCGCGCAAGTGAGTGTCGAACCGTATGAGGTTGCGGTAAGTGATTCCAACACCATCGCAGCCGCGCGAGTGACGCCTCTCCCTGGTGGTGAACCGTTCATGGTGTTCTCGATGTACGCCCGCTGGATCAAACCGATGGTCAAGACCTCATGGAGCGCAGGTTACGCCGACGCATCGGCACACCGAATCATCTCTGACCTTTCGGCATTCATTGGCCACCTGAATCCGGCTTCACACCGCATCCTCGCTGCGGGCGACCTCAACACTATCTACCAGGAAACCAAGTATTCCCTCCAACCACGTGACACTACGGTATTCGACCGGATGGAGGCGCTCGGGCTCGTGTTCGTTGGCCCGCGTTGGCCAAATGCCGACAGGCAAGCTAACCCCGTTCCACCGGGATTGCCATCGGACACCGAGAACGTTCCCACTTACCTCTCTGCTCAGCAAATGAAAGGCATGCGCAGCACTGGCGCTCTCATCGGCCACCAGTTGGACTATGTGTTCGCATCAAGGGATTTGACCAGAACATCACTGTCCATGCGATGAACGATCCCGCACAGTGGGGTTCAAGCGACCACTGCCGCATCCTCATCGGAGTACAGTAGGACGGTACGGAGGTAGAGATGTTCGAGTGCGCGATCTGCCACCATACGGAGAGCCGCGAGGAACTCGTCGAGAAGATGTTCCACGTCGACGAGCGCTATGTGCTGGTCGAGCGCATCCCGGCGGTCGCCTGCGCCCGGTGCGGTGAGCCCACCTTCAGCCAAGAGACGACGGAGCGGACCCGTTCACTCGTACACAGCGGTGCAAGGCCTGCGAAGTCCGTTCCTCTCGAAGTACTAGACTTCGCCTCCTAACTGCTACGACAGCGCGTGGTTGACCACCGGCACCATCGCCGAGAGGTCGACGTGCGACTGCAGCGCCTCGTTCACCTGCGCCAGCGGGTACTGGTGCGTGATCATCTTCTCCACCGGCACGTCGATGCGCGTCCGCATCATGCGCATGGAGCGGATGATGTTCTCCACCTTCGAGCCGACGACGCCAGCGACGGTGAGGTCCTTCGCTGCGATACGCGAGGGGTCCATCTCCACGGAGGTCGGCAGGATGAGGCCGATGACGAGGTACTTCCCGCCGTAGCGCACCATCTGGAAGCCCTCGTGGACGGACGTGCGGGCTCCCGACGCCTCGACGACGAGGTCGGGGCCGTTGCCGGTCAACTCGCGCACGCGCTCGATGCGCGATTCCGGCGTCGGGCAGTCGGCGAGGTCGATCGTGTCGTCCGCGCCGAGCTCGCGGGCGAGCGCCAGCCGGTGCGCCGGCGCGCCGATCATGATGGCGCGCGCAGCGCCGCGGGCCTTCGCCTGCACGAGTGCGCCCATGCCGATGGGGCCGGAGCCCTGGATGACGACCGTGTCGCCGGGGTCGGGCGCGTTCAGTTTGCGCAGGCCGCTCATCGTCGTGTGGTTGCCGATGACGGACATCAGCGCGCGCTCCGTGCTCATGTCGTCAGGTACGCGGATGATGGCGGGGTTCGGCTCGAGCAGCAGGTACTGGCCGAAGCCGCCGCGCAGCATCGTTCCCGACTCCGGGTCGACGTGCGAGGTGCCGTAGTGGATGGCGTTGGTGCAGCGCAGCCCCATCAGGCAGTTGTAGCAGTGGCCGCACGGCGCGGAATGGAACAGGATGCGGTCGCCCTCGCGGAGCGTCTCGCCGAGGATGTCCGTGCGAACGTTCCCGCCGAGCGAAGCGACGATGCCGATGTTCTCGTGTCCCCAGATGATGGGGTGCGGCGCGTTGGCGTTATACCAGTTGTGCGCGTCCGTGCCGCAGACCGCAGCCATCCTCATCTGCACGAGGACGTTGTCCGGCCCCACGTCCGGCACCGGGAACTCCTGCACTTCCAACGGGCGCTCCGCCCCGACGAACACCGCCGCGAGACAACTCTCTGCCATATCGCACGCTCCCGATCCAGGCTGCCGGGAGTCTAGAAGCGGGCAGGGCGAGCGTCAACGCGTTCGGCACAGGAACCTTCCGGGGGAAACGCGGCCCAAAACAGTCCATGCCCCCCACACCTACTCCTGAAACCGGCTGTTCCGGTGAGCTGTGCAGCGGTCCATAAAGCGCGTTGCGCTCTCCCCTCGAGAGACCCTTGCGTAACACAACGCATTCCCCCTCTCCCCTCCAACCCTCACCCCAGCCCTCTCCCGCCATCGGGAGAGGGAGAAGACAAACCCACCACCTCTCGCCGGTCATTCAAGGGTCTCCCCAAGGAGAGGGGGAGCCTCGCACCATTAGGCTGAACCTTCGACCCGTACCGTGACGACGTCGATGCCGTAGTACTGCCGATGCTGCACCCCGGACGCGTAATGCCGCAGCAGCCGGAACGACAGTTCGCCCGGGTCGGCGACCGCAGGCTGCTCTTCCAGGTACGCGAGACGGTCCTGCAGGTTCTCCCGGCCGATAACCGACGCCACGAGTTCCAGCTCGACCACCCCTGCGCCGGGGCGCGCCGACACATGCAGCCACGGCGTTCTCCCTTCAACCCCACTCCCACTCAGCGGCATCAGGCTCGCAACGGCCTCCTCGCCCGCGGAACGCAGGCGCATCACCGACGACTCGTTCCATCGCATGCCGGCCGCAACGTCAACCAGGAACGCGTCGATGGCGGGTAGCGCTGAGTCGTCCAGCGCAACCTCGAGCCTCTTCCCCCGGCGGCCACTGAGCTCGATGAACGCCGTGAGCAGGATCGCAACGATCAGCCCGGCCACTACCGGATTGCCGATGAGCGAACCCCACGACGGCCCGAGCACCAGTTCGATGACGTTGAGATGCTGCATGCCGATAGCGACAGCGAACGACAGGCCGATGACGAGCACTTTCCGCTGGTCAAGGCCTTCCTGCGTAGCCGTCTGCAGGCCGCCGACGAAGAACAGCCCCAGCAACAGGAGCAGGTATGCGCCCATGACCGGGTCGGGGACGGTAAGCAACAAGGCCGTGAACTTCGGCAGCAGCGCGAGGAAGACAAAGACGGCCGCGACAGCGAAACCGACCCTGCGCGCTGCAACGCCCGTCAGGCCGATGAGCGAGGAACCGAACGACGAAAAGGCCATCGTGGGAGGCGTCCCGGCGATGCCCGCCAGCAACATTCCGATGCTGTTGGCTCCCACCGCGCCCTGCACCTGCCGGAAGTCGATCGCACGCTGCCGGCGCTGGGAGGCGTTCTGGATGATCACGTTGTCGCTTATGCCCTTGAGCGCGAGCACCAGCGTGAGGATGGCGAAGGTCGGCAGCAGCGTCCAGAATTCCCGACCGAATGCCAGGTCGAGCCCGGGGAACCCGAGATCGGGGATACCGAGCCAGGGCGCGTCGATCACTCGCTGAAAGTCGTAGATGCCGAAGAATGCCGCCACGACGCAGCCGACCCCGATGCTGACCAGCGCAGACCATACCCGCCATATCCCGGAAGCGCGAAGGGCGAGCGCGGCAGCTACTCCCAGCGTTACCGCGGCCACGACGGGGCCCGACTCCTGGGGCTTCCCTTCCGGCACGTCCACCAAGCTGTCGAATACGACCGGGATGATGGTGGCTGCGATCACCATGAGCACAGTGCCGGCGACCACCGGTGTGATGATGCGTCTCAGCACAGGGAGCCACGCAGCTACGGCGAACTGGACGAACGACGAAACGACCAGGAGAGTCGCCAGCAGGGCAGGCCCACCGTCCGACACCGCTGCTGCGGTGACGGCCACGAACTGGATCGTCGGCCCCGTGACCACTGTCAGCCCGCATCCAAGGCGCCACAACCGGACTGCCTGGATGCTCGTAACGACCGCATTCACGATGAACGCGGCGAAGATCGCCCACGTCAGGTAACCGTCGTCCTGGCCGGACGCCCGTACGGTGAGGATGACGACCAGCACGGTTGGCGGCAGGGCGAGCACGATGTACTGAATCGCCACTCCCAGCGCCAGGGGCAGGGAACACGGCTCGTCAGGTCCGTACCGGATATGTTCGTTGACGCGCACCTTCTCTCCCGCTTCGCTATCCGGCGGAATGGTACGCGGTGCCGGTCTCACGGAGATAGGGGAATCGGCACGCGCTCCGGAGAGATGCTTCGACTCCGCTGCGCTCCACTCAGCATGACAACACCCCAACCCTTCGCCTGAGCCTCACCGCGGCCTCGCGTTGCCGGAACGCGCGCGCTCCCATAACATCGCGCTCGCAGACCCCCGGAGGATTCGTACATGGACATCGTCAACCCCATCGTCAGGAACCGGATGCGCGCAGGGCTGGAGGACCCGGATGCCTTCTGGGACAGCGCCGCACGAAAGCTGCCCTGGCTGAAAACATGGGATACCGTCTACGAGGCCGACTACCCGTCGTTCCGCTGGTTCGTGGGCGGACAGACCAACCTCTCGTACATGTGCGTCGACCACCAGAACGCATCAGGGCGCGGAGGGCACGCGGCGTTCATCTACGCCAGCGAGCGCGGTGTCCGGCAGGTGCTCACCTACGCCCAACTGCAGCGGCGCGTGGAGCAGGCGGCTGCCGCCCTGCGCGGCATGGGCCTCCGCAAGGGAGACCGCCTCACCATCTACATGCCGAACGCCCTCGAAACCGTCGTCCTCATGCTGGCGACTGTCCGCATCGGCGCGATCCACTCCATCGTCTTCGCCGGG
>DAOUHP010000098.1:0-3502 GCA_034428575.1 Dehalococcoidia bacterium
CCTTCAGGTCACGATAGAGCGGACCCTGGAGAACATGAAGGCCTGGAAGGAGGCGCTCTCTTCGCGGGACAAGCTGGTGTCGCTGCAACGGGAGTTGGACGTGGCGAGCCAGATGCAGCAGTCGATCCTCCCGACCCAATTCCCGAGCGGAGATGATTTCGAGACCTTCGGAAGCATGGACCCTGCTCGGAACGTCGGCGGCGACTTCTTCGACGTCGTGCAGCTGGATGGGGGACGGATCGGCCTGGCTATAGCGGACGTTTCGGACAAGGGTGTGCCTGCGGCGCTGTTCATGATGTCCAGCCGCACGTTGCTGAAGGGCTCTGCCATCGGCCTTTCCGAACCCGGAAGGGTGCTCCAAGAGGTAAACGATCTGCTCGCCGATGATAACGAGTCCGCCATGTTCGTGACGGTGCTGTATGCGGTGTACGACCCCTCCAACGGACGCCTCTCCTATGCCAACGGGGGCCATAACCTCCCCGTGATCTTCCACGCAGACGGAAGCTCTACCGTGCTCCCCTACACGCAGGGGCTCGCATTGGCCGTCCTGTCCGGCGTCGACTTCGAGGAAGGTGAGGTCACGCTTGCGCCGGGCGACACGCTGGTCCTCTATACGGATGGCGTGACGGAGGCGATGGACGCCGGGAAAGAAGAGTTCGGGATGGAGCGCCTGCGGGCAGTATTCGCGGAAGGGCCGCCGCAGAGCGCAGAGGCTGCCAACGAGGCGGTATTCGCGGCGGTCCGGGAGTTCGCGGGAGGCGCTCCGCAGTCCGACGACATCACGTGCCTGACGCTGAAACGAGGGGGAGCGTAGGCATGAGCAACGGGTTGGCCCTGACACTGGAGACACGTCCTGAAGAGCTGGACCGGCTGACGGCCGCAGTCGAATTGCTGGCTGAGCAGGACAACTGGCCTGCTCCGCTCACGTTCAAGGTGAACCTCGTTCTCGAAGAGTTGGTGCTCAACGTCATCAACTACGCCTACGACGAGAGCGGGCATCAGGTGGAAGTGCAACTCACGTGCAACGAGGAAGACCTGGTTATCGAGATAACGGACGAAGGGAGACCGTTCGATCCGTTGCATGATGCCCCCGATCCGGATATGGATTCGCCGATGGAAGAACGCCGTATAGGAGGGCTGGGCGTCTACCTCGTGCGCACGATGACGTCCGAGATGCAATACCGGCGCGAAGACGGCCGGAATCACATGATGGTTGCAGTCCCGAGGGATGGATGAAGCCTCTGCTGCGTATGTCCGGGACCTTCACTTCCGGACGTGTGCCTGGGTACCTTGCAGCGCTCTTGATCGCAGTAGGACTGCTCGGCTGCTCGGGCGACCCAACAGTGGCGCCCACCCCGACTGGGCATCACGAGATTCCCACAGCGACGCCCACCCCACTGGTGACTGACAGCGGCACAGCCGGGATCACGGACGAACGTGTGCTGTTCGGGCAGTCCGCGGCCTTCACCGGTCCTGCTGCGGAGCTGGGTTCGAATATGCGGCTTGGTATCGAGGCCGCGTTCCACGAGGCGAACCAGGCCGGAGGCGTACACGGCCGCTTGCTTGGATTGACCTCATTGGACGACTCCTACGAGCCGGAGCAGGCGGTTACGAATACACTGCAACTCATAGAGGACGAGCAGGTGTTCATGCTGATAGGCGCAGTAGGGACGCCTACATCCCGCTCAGCCACGCCGATATCGGTGTCGGCGGGCGTGCCCTACCTCGCGCCGTTCACGGGAGCTGAGTTCCTGCGTACGCTGGGGCCGCAGAATGTCATCAACGTCCGCGCTTCATACAACCAGGAGACGGAGGAGATGGTCGAGCGTTTGACCGAGGACCTGGGCATCAGGCGGATAGCGGTCATGTACCAGGACGACTCGTTCGGCCGGGCAGGCTATGTCGGAGCGGTGAACGCGCTGCGCAGCCGGGGGATGTCTCCGGTGGGCATAGGGTTGTACACGCGCAACACGACCGCCGTGAAGACGGCGGTGCTGGACATAGAGCGTTCGGGGCCGGAGGCGGTCATCATCGTTGGCGCCTACGAGCCGGTGGCGACCTTCATCAGGTGGTCGCGACACATAGGCATGGACGTCCAGTTCATCAATATCTCCTTCGTGGGCAGCAACGCCCTGGCGCGAGAACTGGGGCCGGACGGGGCTGGGGTCTTCGTTACGCAGGTGGTGCCATTCCCGAACGATCTGTCTCAGCCGGTCGTGGCCGCATACCGGAGAGCCCTGTCCTCGTATGATCCGGCTGTTGTCCCCGGTTTCGTATCGTTGGAGGGATATCTGGCGGGGCGTTTGGCGATAGCGGGACTGGAGGGTTGCGGGCGGGACCTCTCCCGTCAATGCTTCCTGGACAGCCTGACCAGCGCCGAGACGATAGACCTGGACGGCTTCACTCTTGGTTACGGGGAAGACGATAACCAGGGATCGGACACAGTGTTCCTGACCGTGCTCGGGTCTGATGGGCAGTATTATCCGATCCAGACCTTGCAGGATTACCAGGCATTGGAGGCATTTCAGACTGTGCAGGACTCCTCGCCATGATTCAACCGCTCAAGATCATCAGGATCCCTTCCCGCATCTCCACTCAGTTGCAGTTGGTCATTGCGGGCGCCGTTGCGCTCACGCTGGCTGCGAGTCTCGTTGGTTGGTTCTCGTTCAGCAGGGTCAGCGAGGCGCAAAGCCTGGTGAACGATGCGAGCCTGCCGGAGATAACCACGGCTTTTCACGTGGCGGAGTCCGCCAACGCCCTGGTTGCAGCGGCGCCGCGGTTGACTTCCGCCGCCGTAGAGGACTTTGAATCGGTCGTCGTCGACATCAACACGGCGCACCGGGCATTCGAGGCGGAGCTGGCTGCACTCGAGCAACGCGGCAGCGAAGAGGAACGCCTGAACCGCATCCGAGAACAGGCGGACATGCTGGTCTCCAACATAGACACCATCAAAGCGGAGATGCCGGGATTCTTCGCGCTGGAGGCGCGTACCAACAACCTGCGCCAGGACCTCACTGCGGTACAGGCCGAATTGGAAGGCATCCTCGTTCCGGCTCTGGACAATCAGCTCTTCTACGTGATGACGGGCTACCGCAACCTCGATGAACCTCCCGCTTCATCGGAAGAGTTCTTCTCCGGCGACCAGATCATCGAATACCGGCGCCTCGCGGAGCTGCAGGGGGCTCTCAGCATAGCGGCCCAGGTGATGGCCAGCGCCTTCACCGTTTCGGAGCCGGAGTTGGTGGAGCCACTGCGAGAGCGGTTCGAGGCGGAGTTCGCTGCATTCAGGGGAGCCGAGAGCACGTTCATCGGACAGGTAGATGCCGAGTTGTTGGCGGCGCTCACGCCCCTGGCCGACCGTCTCTACGACCTGGGCCTGGGCGAAGAAGAAGGCGGGTTCGCCCTCGTGGAGAGCGGATTGGTGCTTGCTGAGCGCCAGCGTGAGTTGCTCGCACTGAACCGGACGATAGCGATCGAGCTGGTGGAGGAAGTAGACGTCCTC
>DAOUHP010000099.1:0-12231 GCA_034428575.1 Dehalococcoidia bacterium
ATCGTGTAGCGCCGGCAGAGCTCCCGGATGTTCGCTCCCTCCGTGCGGGCCAGTGCGACAAACTCACGCTTCAAGGACATCGCTGTTGCCTCCTGCCAAGGAATAGTGCACCTCCTGCCGCTTCACAAGCGGGCAGAAGGTGTAAACCATGTCCCCGAACAGGTGTCCAGTATGTCCCCGGTCTATACACCCTTGAGGGGAGAGGGTTAGGGTGAGGGTGAACCGGTGGAGCCCGTCGTGGCAGGGGGGCTGTCAGGACAGGCTCGCCGAAGCATCACTCGGGCGCTCGTGGCCACTGCTGTCGCCCCCGTGCCACGCCTCCACATCCCCTGCTCAGGCATGAACCGCGCGATTCTGCCGTTCAAAGTGCGCCCAATTGGGCCATTCCACTCCTGCGAACCTGCCCCGCGCGGGACAGATCCAACTCGGACGACAGCGCCTCCCGCGTCGCGGCGATGTCGTCCGAGAGACGCGGAACAAGCGGCCCACTTCGGCCTGGGGCCATCCAGCCATCACCTGTTCGACTAACTCGGCACGAGTCACAGGGGTAAAGCGTGCGTTACGATGGGTCATGAGGGGCCCCTGTGACTGCTGGGATTGCTACACAACAGCAACAGCGAGGCCCCTCACCTGTCAACAACCTCTATGGGAACTACATCTAGCCGTCTGCACGCCCCTCTTGCCCCACCTCCTGGGCCACTCTACTCGTTTCGTCAAGCCAGGCCTGCGAGTTCTGCGAGCCTTCGGTACTTCGCTCCTTTGAGTATCTCCTCAACCCGTGCTCGGAGCATGGCAACATCGCTCGTATTCAATGGCTCTAAGTGTCCATTGTATATGGGGTGCCCCTGGGGGTAGAGGAACATGTGTTGGCCTCGAATCTGGTGGGTCTGCTCGTATGCCCTCCCGAAGAAGTGCATGTGCATCCTCGGTCCGTCAGGGTCGTCAAGCCCCCAATTCCCGAGGTCTTCATAGTTCATACGTTCGATTTTCAAGACATCGTACATGGCGCGTCCCACGGCCATTGACACCCTGATGAAGTCGATCGCTTCTTCCGGCGACATGTCGGACCGATCGAACACCGGGGCCTTCTTCCCCAGTATCAAGTGGCCTCCGTCGCCGCGGGAATGTAGAGGCAGCCGTGGTGCATGCACGACGAAGTACTGATCTTCATAGACAGTCCACTCGTCCATTCGTTAGCCCTCCAGATTCGATGACGGCTGCGCGATTCCTTTTTCATTATAGTTGGCGTCATAGTTGGCGTCCCTGGTCCCAATAGCCGTTGCGGTGCGTGGTTCGCTCCGGGCTGCGCTCCTCGCGCTCCGCACCCGCCTTGGCGGCAACCTCCGCCTCCATCACTGCCTGCACCAACACTCGGAGACCCTTCGCGCAGAAAGTCAACGTCGGCGTCCTGCACCACCTTGCGCAACAGCTCCAACACATCCATCCTGTTCCCGGCCACCGCGGTTGCCTCCTTCATCGTGGTTGTTGATGAGGATGGCCCGATGGCCACTGCTTGCATAGCCCTCGTCTGCTCTTACACCACTCCTTGGGACACTACTTCGGGAAGATGACAGCCTCCGCCCGCTCCAGCAGGGGCGGCATCGCGCGCTGAATCGCGCGGCCCTCTCCCTCAGGAGCGAGGACACACACCCGAGGGATTCCTCGACTCCGCTGCGCTCCGCTCTCCATGACCAGAAAGGGGGCGCGCTCGAAACTGCCGGCCTAATCGACCGCCAGGCCCTCCAGCTTGCCGTCAACCTCCTCCGCTTCCACCGACAGTCGCTCCCACTCCTCCCAGAGCGAGCCCGCCTCCTCCTTGAGCACACGGTACTGCTCTCCCGCGGAGGCCAACTGCGCCGGGCCGTCGAACCGGTCGGGCTGGGAGAACATGGCCTCCAATGCCGAGATGCGGGACTCGCGGTCGGACAGCGAAGCGTTGATCTCCTCGATCTGTGTCGCCAGTTTCCGGGCCTCGCTCCTGAGCGACCGGCGCTCGACCTCCGCGTCGTCGAGCGGTCGCCCGCGCCTCCTGCCGCGGCCCCGTCCCGCTGCTCCGACCGCTCCGTTGGCTGCCGGAGCCGCGGTCCCGCTGCCGGACTCGGCCTGCTTCCGGTACAGGTAGTCGTCGTAACCGCCGAGGAACACTGTGGGCTCTCCCCCGTCGATCTCGACGATCTTGTTGGCGACCTGCCTGATGAGCGTGCGGTCGTGCGTGATGAGGCAGACCGTGCCCTTGTAGTCCCCGAGGGCGTCGGCGAGTATCTCCCTGGACGCGATATCGAGGTGGTTGGTCGGCTCGTCCATGAGGAGCAGGTTGCTGGGCTGGAGGAGCAGCTTGGCCAGCGCCACCCGCGCCTTCTCTCCGCCTGACAGCACGGATATCGGCTTGCGGACGTCGTCGCCGCTGAACAGGAAACCGCCGAGCGTCGTGCGAAGGACCTGCTCCGATACGCTCGGCGCGGCATGCCGCAGCTCATCGAGGATCGAGTTGGCCGGGTCCAGCAGTTCGAGCACGTGCTGTGCATAGTAGGACGACACCACGTTGTGGCCGGTCTTCCTCTCCCCCTCGTCGATCGGCAGGACGCCCGCGAGTATCTTCAACATCGTGGTCTTGCCTGCGCCGTTCGGTCCGACGAGTGCGACGCGGTCGCCGCGCGATAGCGACAGGTTCACGCCCCTGTAGACCGCTTTGTCGCCGTAGGACTTGCTGACGCCCTTCAGCCATATGACCTCGGCGCCGCTGCGGGGCGGCTCCGGGAACGAATAGCGGACCTTCTTCGTCGCCCGCGGCAACTCGATGGTCTGCACCTTCTCGAGCTGCTTCAGGCGGCTCTGCACCTGCGTTGCCTTCGTCGCCTTGGACCGGAAGCGCTCCACGAAGCGCATCTGCTTCTGCACCTGGCGCTCCTGCCTGGCCGCGGCGGCCCGCTTCACCTGCAGCGATTGCTCGCGCGCAACGAGGTACTCGTCGTAGTCGCCCCTCATGAGGACGACTTCGTCCTCCTCGATGGCGAGGACCCTGGTTGCAACCTGGTTGAGGAAGGCGCGGTCGTGAGACGTGACGAGCACCCCGCCCCGGAACCCGGCCAGGTATTTCTCGAACCACAGGCTGGCGTCGAGGTCGAGGTGGTTGGTCGGCTCGTCCAGGAACAGCAGAGCGGGTCTCTGGAACAGCAGCCGGGCAAGGCCGGCCCGCATGGCCCAGCCGCCGCTGAATTCGCTCATCGGCCGGAGAAAGTCTGTCTGCTTGAACCCGAGGCCTGAAAGGATCGTCTTGGCCTCGTGCTCCCTGTCGTCCCCACCGGCGGCCTCCAGCGCCATGTCGAGCTCACTGAGGCGTTCCAGCAGACCGGCCTGTTTCTCCGGGTCAGGCTCCGACGCCAGGGCCTGCCGCGTCGCGGCGATATCGTCCATGAGCTCGATCACGTCTGCGCTGGCGTCCAGTACCTCCTGGAGGAGGGGTTTGCCGTCGAATGTTGCGGGCTCCTGCTTGAGATAGCCGATGGAGACGTCGCGTCGCGTGGATATATTCCCTGAGTCCGGCGGCGTGTCGCCTGCCAGGATGTCCATGAGCGTGGTCTTCCCGGAGCCGTTCGCGCCTATCAGGGCGATACGGTCTCCGGCGTCCACGTTGAGGTTGAGGCCACTGAACAGGGTCCTGGTCGAGTAGGCCTTACTGATGTTGAAGGCAGAAAGCATAGAGTCCCGGAGGGGAGGCCATTATAGCAATCGGGCGCGTACGAGCGGCAGTCCGCAGACCGAGGCGTAACTGTTCAGAGTTGATGCGTTCGTCGTTCCTGCGGAGGCAGGAACCCCGCAGCCTTCGCGTTAGAGTGGAGCCTCGCCCATCCCCGCAGACAGGAGAGCGAGATTCCCGCCTGCGCGGGAAGGAAAGGACGGGACCTCCCGCTAACTCTGAACAGTTACACCGAGGCTCGAACGCAGCCGATCGGAACCGGGCAGCCCCGCACTACTGCGCTGGCTCTCCCTCGTCTTCGACCACTTGGACGTGGGCGTGCAGCACGAGTTCCGGGCCGGGCGCGACTGCGCCCATCTCCGACTCGACGCTCACGCCCAGCCGGCTCATACCGCCGGCGTGCCCGATCAGCCGTACCCAGGCGTAGCCGTCCTCGCTCACCGTGAACACTGCTGCGCTCTTCGTCTGGTGCTTCCGGTCCCACCACCACGCCCGGTAGATCAGCCCCGGCTCCAGCCTGCGCAGGCCCATCGCAACGAGCATGCTCTCGCCGTCCGGTCCCCTGATCAGGATGCCCCGGGCGTGCCCGCCTTGCGACGATTTGTCCCTGCCCTGCGCGGACGACCTCTTGTCGCGGGAAGAGCCGTCCTGCCCCCTGTCTGCCGGAGCGTCGCTCTCCGCGACCGGTTGCGCGGGCGTGAGCGGGGTCATGGCGACGCTCTCCGCAACCAGGTCGGTGAGTCCCACGAGCTCGCTGCGGGTGCCCTCCGCCTCTGCCGTCACCACGTCCACCTCGTCCTGCAACTCCGCCACGCGCTGCTGCTGCACCGTCGAGAACGCGCCGAGCCCCATGACCGCAACGGCAAGCGCGGCAGCGACGCCCAGCAGTGCGAACGGCACGCGCGGCGCAGGTCGCGCAACCGCCGCCGCCGATGACGCGCGCACGCGCCCCATTATCCGCTCCCGCACCTGGGAGCTCGGCACGGCGAACGCGTGCCCTCCCGCGAGCGCGGCCATACTCTCGAGGTGCTGCGCCAGCATCTCCCGGTACTGCGGCTCGCGGTCGAGCGCCCGCTCGACGACCAGCGCGTCGGCTGCGTCCAGCGCCCCGAGGGCGTAGGCCGGCAGCAGATCGGCTATCTCGTCGTCGGCCGCATCCAACTGCGGTTCTACCGGCTCATCTGCCATTACGCTCCCTCTGTGGCCGGTGCATTCATCACCTGCCTCAGCTTTCCCAGTCCCAGGCGCATGCGCGTCTTGACGGTGCCGAGCGGGGCGCCCGTGCGCTGCGCTATCTCCTGCTGCGTCGCACCTTCCAGGTACGCCATGACAATGACGACGCGCTGCTCTTCCGGCAGTGCCCGCAGGGCCTCACGCGCCTCGCCGACGAGCACGGCGGTGATCGCCTCGTTCGCGGTATCCCCGGAGGATACGAGGCCGAGCGTCACGTCCTCGGGCGCCTTGTCCGCGTCCATCAGCGCCACGCGGCGTCTGCGCCGCACCTCGTCGATCACGCGGTTGTGCGCCAGGTGCAGGAACCAGTGGCGAAACACGCCCTTCGCAGCGTCGAACCGCCCTGCCCGCGTCCACAGGGCCACGAAGACCTCCTGAGCGAGGTCTTCGGCCAGTGCGTAGTCCCTCAGGATCCCGTACGCCATGCTGAACACCTGCACGCCGTAGCGGTTGTAGAGCTCTTCGAGCGAACCCGCGTCTCCGGCCGCAACGCGAGAAGCCAGAACGGCGTCCGATTCGACAGTCAGGGAGAGGGACACGTTCTCACCGCTCGCCATAGCGCGGCACTCTTCCTCTTCGCCAGGTACTACGATGCACGGGACGTCTCGGATTCGTGGCTCTACCCCTCGCCTCCTGGGAGAGGGTCAGGGGCAGGGTGTTCCGGCTCCAATTGTAGCGCGGACAGTGGCGGGCGTGTGAGAATCCCAACCATCCCACACACGGAGGCAGGCGGACGCATGGGCAAGCACGAGATCGCGGTCATCCGCGGAGACGGCATCGGGCCCGAGGTCATCGAGGAAGGCGTGAAGGTGCTGGGCGCCGCACAACGCAGGTTCGGCGTCGAGTTCACGTACACGGAGTTCCCCTGGGGCTCCGACTACTACTTCGAACACGGCAGGATGATGGACGCGAACGGGCTGGATGACCTCGCCGGGTTCGACGCCGTCTTCTTCGGCGCGGTGGGGCATCCGGACATCCAGGACCACGTGACGCTGAACGGCCTGCTGCTCCCGATGCGACGAGGCTTCGACCAGTACGTCTGCCAGCGCCCCAGCATCCTCCTCCCCGGCGTCACGTCGCCGCTGCGGGGCGTGGAGAGCGGCGACATCGACATGGTGGTGATACGGGAGAATACCGAGGGCGAGTACGCCAACGTCGGCGGCTTCCAGTACAAGGGCTTTCCGGAGGAGGTCGCGGTGCAGACGTCCGTGTTCACGCGGCGCGGCATCGAGCGCGTCGTGCGCTACTCCTTCGAGCTGGCGCGCTCGCGCAACAAGCAGCGGCGCGTCGCCTCCATCACGAAGTCGAACGCCCAGGGCTACGGCATGGTGCTCTGGGACGAGGTGTTCGACCAGGTGGCGGCCGAGTACCCGGACATCGAGACGGAGTCGCTGCTCGTGGACGCGGCGTGCATGTACTTCATCCGGCGCCCGCAGTCGTTCGACGTCGTCGTGGCGAGCAACCTGTTCGGCGACGTGCTCACGGACATCGGCGCCATCATCACCGGCAGCATGGGCCTCGCGCCCAGCGGCAACATCAACCCGGAGCGCGCCTTCCCGTCCGTGTTCGAGCCGGTGCACGGCAGCGCCCCCGACATCGCTGGCAAGGGCATCGCGAATCCGATGGCGACCGTCTTCTCCAGTGCGATGATGCTGCGCCACCTCGGCGAGACGGAGGCCGCGGACGCGGTGGACGCCGCAGTGGAGAGTGTGTTGCGCGACGGCGAAACGATGCCGGCGGACCTCGGCGGCTCGGCCTCGACGCAGGCCATCGGCGACGCCATCGTCAGCGCGCTGGAGCAAGGCTGACCGGCGTGAAGAGGGTAGTGCCTCAGTTTGAAGACACAGGGGAGTGATGCGGCCGTGCCTCATTCTGCAGAGGCGTGCCGTGCATCAGTTTGCCCCCGCCTTTGCCACGAGGGAGGGCAGGTCATCGACTGGTCCTGGAGTAGGCAGATGCTCACCCTGAGTGGACACGACTACCCCCGCGCGAGCCTCAGAGGCCATACTCTGGTGCGAACCCTCGTCGTGCTGACCGGACTCATGCTCGCGGCTTGCTCGACCGATCCGACCGCTACCCCGCTGCCCACGCCCACCCCGGCCGCTGTGCCCCGTACGGTCAACCCCGGCCCGCCGCCTGCGCCGACCCCGGCCGCAGCCCCGGAGCCGTGCGGGCTTGACGTGCCCTATGACGTGACAATGGCGGGGTCCGCCACGGACGCGACCGGGCGAACCGCTCTGGACGCTCAGAGCGTCCAGTATTCCGGCGATGCCCGCTCTACCGCCTTGCAGGTCATCGCCGAGGGGGTCACGGTGTTCCGGCAGGAGGAGATTCTCCTCGATGGGTTCCGGTACGTCCGCTGGCAGAATGAATACATGGACGACTACAGCCCGTGGGACTTCCAACCGGCTGGGGACCTGGATGGCGAGGGGTACGGCGTGCCGGAGTTGCTCTGTCTTGACCCCAGCGGCCTTGACCACGACTCGGGGTCCCCGCACTACTCAACCGTTGAGGAGACATCGCGGGCCGACTACTGGTTCGACCCGTCCGGCCGCCTGACGCGGCTGCTCCTGATGCGCGAGCAGGACGACGATGGGAAGGTGCTGCGCAGTACCGATTACGTGTATTCGGGCTTCGGGGAACCGAACGACATCCAGCCGCCCGACCTCAGTCACCACGGTCTCGTCGCGACCAGGGGTGAAGGCATCGCGTGCGGGAACCTCGACCGCGCGTCTTACTACGCGTTCGGACTGGGGGTGAGTGCAGATAGCGCCCAGTTGTTCGACACAAAGCATTCAGGCTCTGACGCGCACACGTCCGTCAGGATAATCGGCAACACCGAGGGGAAGATTGCGGAGTATGAGATGCTCCTGAAGGACGAGACGCGGTACTACCGCGAGACCTACGATGAGGGCGGTGAAATCAATCCGCTTTATCAGGAATGGAGCATCGTCGGGGAGGGCTTGCAGGGACCGCAACTGCACTGTCTGGACACCAGCACGTACGATCACGAGGCCGAAGACCCGCACAGCACGCGCCAGTCGTCCGGCTTACTGAATGACCCGTACATCGAGAGTCTCACGACTGACCTATGGGGCGACGAGTATGGACGGCCTGTACGGGAGGTTCAGACCTTCGTCTATAAGGACATGTCTGAAGGGACGATCACCATCGATTACAGGGACTACGGGGCCGAATACGTCATGGAGATTCCCGATGTGCCCTGGCCCCGGCCCTGAAATCGGCGCCCCAGGCCCGTTAAACTCCGGCTGGTCCCCTGCTGCCTATCCAGCCTCGGCTGGTTCCGACAGGAACCGGGGAGCGTTGACGATCCTGGTTCCCCCATGCACTCCCATCGGCAGTAGGTGCCTGCGGTCTCCGGTCACGAGGTAGTCGGCGGACGCGGCCACCGCACAGTCCAGTACGCGATTGTCGGCGTGGCCACCCCCTATCGCCTCCGCGAGACGCGGGGGTTCGATCACGGTTGCGGCGTTGGTGAGGGACCGCTGCGCCTGGGACGAGCGTTCCGCGTCCCAGCCGAACTTGCGCACCAGCACCCCCGCAACCTCTTCCAGGATGAATGGGGACAGATACAACTCGAACCTGCCGCGCATGCCAAACTCGAGGACCAGTCGTTCGTTTCCGGGGAAGTTCAGGCCGAGACGATAACGTTGGTGTCCAGGACGACTCTCATCCGGGGGAGCGGATCCCCTCCACCCGGTACTCTTCCACCAGATCGGCCACGTCCTCCGGGCCGATCCCCTGCCTCCTCGCGCTCTCCTCGCCGTAGCGGAGCAACTCACGCCACTCGCATTCCTCGATGTAGCGGATCACCGCATCGCGTAGGAATTCGCTCCTCGGGCGCCCCTGCAGCTTCATCATTTCGTCCACACGGTCCGCCATCTCCGGCGGCAGCGAGAACGTGATGGTCTTCGTGGTCCGTGGCATGTCGCTACCCTTTCTTATCGAGTCTTACTGCATATTGCCCCTGCCACGCAACCCCGTCAATGGTGCCGGGTCTCCGCGCCAAGGTCTTTCGATTGTTGCGAAACGTGTTAAGTCCGTTCGTGGTGAACCTAAGGTTACCGTACTGCGAACTCTCCGGTGGGAGGTGGCGCTGTAAGGGTTGGAGGCTCCGCACTCGCACTCCGTCGGCGTCTGGAAGCAGGCACGACGGCGTCACGCATGGATCCAGTTGGCTCGTAGGTCTTGAGGATAGGCTCGGCGGGACAGGGTTGGAGCAGAAGAGGGCGGGGAGCGGCTCGTCGAGCAAAGCGAAGATAGTCCCTCGTCGGCATACGGAGGTTGAGAGATCTCGCCCGGCCATTCACTCTGGCAATGACGATGACCTGCGAATGCATACAGGCTTATATCGGCAGCACTCTAACTCGGCTTCTGTTCTCATCAACCACGACCAAGGCGCCAGACAACAAATCGGCCTCATGTTGGTTGAGAGCTGCAATCACCGAGCCTGCTAGATGATCTGGCAGGACGTTCTCCGCACGTACCTGCAGCACACTCGGGCCGACCTCATGCGTTAGCGCCAACATCGTGCCGAAGTCCAAATCGTGAGTGAACACGACGCATTCGTGGGCTACCGCCCACTCCATGATGTCCCGGTCGCTGGCCCTTGGGTCACCGACGTCTGACCAGTGCACTGCCTCCCACCCATCCCTCTGAAGAATCGGCGCCCATTCGGGTGACAGGTTCATATCGACCAGGAGCGTAGGTCTCACGACGTGAGGAGGGGAAGCTCGCGCTCTTCAAGCCTCCAGGCAGCATAGGCCAGAGACTGGTCGATGTCTTCTCGCTCAAGGTATGGATAAGCATCGAGGATCTCGGCAGGAGAGCGTCCAGCCGCTAGGAGACCCACAACCGTCCCAACCGTGACTCGCATACCGCGAATGCACGCCTTACCGCCCATGACGGCGGGGTCGATGGTGATCCTGTCCAACGATTTCATGGTCTGTTTCCCTCTACGTTCAGGTTCCTCCGGTCAACACGGCCAGCAATGAGATCGGCGGAATTCCCTGGAAGGGGTTTGCCCCCGAATATCTTCCACCGAAGCTCCGCGAACACTTCATGGTCTGGCCTCTCAGACGATGCTCCTCCAACTCCGTTTGCCTCGTCCTTCGTCAACTCCCGGTCGATAGCAGTTTCGCAGTACTGGCGCATGCTGACGCCCTTGAGCGCAGCGATCGCCTTCAGCCGACGCTGGAAGGGAGGGTCCAGGTCCAGGGTGAGTCTCTTTCTCCTGGCACTATCCATCGCGCCCGAGCCTCCTTGAGTCGCTTCGTTGATACAAGGATATGACAGATACAGAAATACGCAATTGCAGAGCCGAGCGCTCTACCATTGACACAGGCGATGGATGGAGAAGTCTTCGTCCGTACCGTCCGCCCGGCCCCTACTCCCGGTAGGACGCGTCCTTCCGGTCGAGCACGCGCAGGAGCCACTCCCACACCAGCGAGCCGTGGGTCATCTCAAGCTGCGAGGCAGCCTTCTCGATCGCCGGCAGCGGGGCCTGGTGCAGCGCCTGCCCCGTTGACTGCGCCAGCACCTGCACCTGGCACGCGCGCTCCAACTCCCACATGAGCGTCCACGCCTCCGCGACCGTACGGCCCATCGTCAGCAGCCCGTGGTTCCGCATGATCATCGCGTTCTTATCACCCAGGTCGGTGACCAGCCGTTCGCATTCGTCCGTGTCGACGGCGACCCCTTCGAACTCGTGGTAGGCGACGCGCTCGTGGAAGCGGTACGTGTCCTGCTGCAACGGGAGTAGTCCCTCCTCCAGCGCAGAGACGGCCATGCCGTAAGGCGTATGCGTGTGCATCACGCAGTTCACGTCGTGCCGGGAGCCGTGGACGGCGGAGTGGATGACGTAACCGGCGAAGTTGATCCTGTGGTGGCCCTCTTCGAGCACGTTGCCTCTCAGGTCTATCTTCAGGAGGTTGGAGGCCTTCACCTCTTCGTAACCGAGGCCGTACTCGTTGATGAGGAACTGGTCGTCCGTGCCGGGCACGCGTGCGGTGATGTGGTTATAGACCAGCGTCGTCATGCCGAAGTGGTCCGTGAGGCGGTAGGCGGCGGCCAGGTCAACGCGCGCCTGCCACTCCGCTTCCGAGTAGCCGTTCTTGCTTCCAGCCATGTCCGTTCCTCCTATGTCCCCTCTCCCTACGAGGGGAGAAGGTCAGGGTGAGGGTACTCCGGGTGCGGGAGGGGAACAAGAGCCGGTTACCGTCACGCGTCCCCTCTGAGGACTCGCTGTGCGACTGTGTGACAGGCCGTGGGCCACACTACCGCCGCCAGTTGGTCACCGGCTTCTCCAACTCCTCACCGTCGACGCGGATGGCGTCTACGCGCTCGTTGAAGAAGCAGACCAGCCCCGCGACGCCGGCTGTCTCCGTGGTGGGATACTTGTAGGACCACGCGGCGTCTTCCAGTAAGCCGCTCTCCGTCTCCACGGAATAGTAGTTCGCCTTCCCCTTGTACGGGCAGCGGCTCACCGTTTCGCTGGGGCGCAGCAGGTCCATCCGCACGTCCATCTTCGGCAGGTAGTAGCGCAGCGGATGACCCGGCTCCAGCAGCACCGCCGACGACGTGCTGTCGGCGACCTTCTCCCCTCCCGCGTACACCTCGACGTGACGCGCCGATCTGAACGTCTCGATGCGTTTGAACGGGTCCTTCGCGTGGACGAACACCTCCTCCTCTTCCTCGTACCAAGCATCCATCTCGTTCCACCGGAACGACAGCATCCCCGCGAGGAACGGCACGTCGTCCGCCGTCTCGGTGTACTCCCACGCGGCGCCCTCCGCAGAGCGCTCCCCCACCCGAACGTCGTACAGCGACATCGTCCCGCGAGCGTTCGTCTCGGTGCGTCCCGTGGCCGTGAGCGCGCCCTGCTGCACGTCGTCCTTCGAGAAGTAGTACACCGGCGGCCCTCCGCCCCTGAACAGGTTCGCTCGGGTGGAGTCCACGATCGGCGCACCGCCGAAGAACACCCGCAGACGCTTGGGGCTCGTTATCCAGCGCGGCTCCGGCGCGGCCACCAACCGGTTGTTCTCGTCCAGGTAATCCATGGCGTTCTCCTCCTTACTTGTCCACTCTCCCTACTGTATAGACCGGGGACATCCTTTACACCTGTTCGGGGACATGGTTTACACGTTCTGTCCGCCTATGAGGCGACAGGAGGTGCGCCATTCCCTGGAAGGAGGCGTCAGTGATGTCCCTGAAGCGTGAGTTCGTCACACTCGCTCGCACACCGGGAGCGAACATCCGGGATCTCTGTCGGCGCTACGGGA
>DAOUHP010000100.1:0-5330 GCA_034428575.1 Dehalococcoidia bacterium
TCACCATGAGCGGGTTGCCCCTTTACTATGAGCGGGTTGCCCCTGCACCATGAGCAGGTCGCCCCTTTCGCGGTCGCCGCCCGCGCCGCCTATAATCCCCCCGCATGGCAACGCACGAAGGCACACCCCCGGACGCAGGCGCAGCGGCGCGCACAGCCGTGGACGCCGCGTCGGACAAGCAAGGTTCCAACATCGTGCTGCTGGACGTGCGCGGCGTGTCGGGGTTCGCCGACTACATGGTCGTGCTCACGGCGGGCAGCGTACGGCAACTGAATGCGCTCGCGGACGACCTCATCGAAGCAGTGGAGAAGGCCGGCCCCTCGCTCCATCACCGCGAGGGCTCCGCGGAGTCGGGCTGGGTGCTGCTCGACTTCGGCGACGTGGTCGTGCACGTCTTCAGCGAGGAGCAGCGGGACTTCTACCGGCTGGAACAGGTGTGGCGGGCAGGCAGAGAGCTGGTCAGGATTCAGTGACCCAGGGCTCAACCTCGCGCGGGTAGCTCAACAGCTCACCCTCATCGAAGAAGATCGCGAGTTCCCGCTCGGCCGACTCCGGTGAGTCCGAACCGTGGATGAGGTTCCGGCCGATGTCCACCGCCAGATCGCCCCGGACCGTGCCGGGCTCCGCGTTCTGCGGGTTCGTGGCGCCCATCGTCTTGCGCACGACCTCCACCGCATTCTTGCCCTCAACCGCGATCGCGATGAGGGGACGGGACATCATGAATGCGGCGAGCCCCTTGAAGAAGGGCTTCTCGACATGTTCCGCATAGTGGCGCTGGGCCGTGGGCATGTCCATCTGCATCAGCTTCAGGCCCACGATCTGCAACCCGCGGTCTTCCAGTCGTGAGATGATCCTGCCCGCAAGGCCGCGCTGCAGCGCGTCGGGCTTGAGGAGAACGAGAGAACGTTCGGACAAAGCTGGCTGCTCCTTCTTCCTGCCGCGCCACCGGTCCGGCAGGCCTGCATGGTGATTCGCCAGTGTCGATTCGGCGGAATCCGTAGGCTACCACACCCGCGGCCACGGGGTGGTCTGCATAAGTGAACGTCCCCCGAGAGATGCTTCGACTCCGCTCCGCTTCGCTCAGCATGACAGGAAGGGGCCGCGAGGTTGCGCGCTAAGCGCGGCCCTCCGCAGGAACGACGGGGCGCTATTTTCGCAAGAATGCCCCAAGGCCTCGTCAGGCCGTGTAAGGGAATGAAAATGGGAAGGCGACAGGCCACACTCACCCCGTACTTGCCAGGCGCGTAGCGCAGTAGACGGCAGGACGCGCCCCACCCTTCCACTCCGCCCCGTGTGGCCTGCCCGGCCACTCTGGATTCCCGCCGGTGCGGGAATGACGGGCCAGACTGGTTCAGGCTACGGCTAGCCGCCCGCGATTGGTTTCGGCGTGCGGGGAGGCGTGATGCGCGGCGAACGCAGGTAGCGTGGGGTGATGAATGACGCGCCGCTTGCCTGACCCGATGCAAGCATCGCCGCGCCGATCTCTCCCACGCCCGCCAGGCGCGCCAACGGCGCCGGCTCCGTGACGGACCGTGCGTCAGGGCCCATGTGCTCGCGGAGCGCGTCCGCAACGTCCGCCGCTGACTCTCCACAGAACAGCGTCTCGCCGGACTGGGCGGCCACGAACTCCGGAATGGGGGAGACCAGCTCATCGCCTAGAGCGCTCCACGAACCGTCGCGTACGCCGTAGGCAGCCCAGGCCACAGCACCCCGCCCCGCCGGGAGCACCGCGCAGATGCGCTCCGCCGACAGGCGATAGGCGTAAGCCGAGGCTTCCAGCGTGCTGACGCCAGCGATCGGAAGGCCCCATGCCACGGCCAGCCCCTTCGCCACGCCGATACCGGTGCGCAGCGCGCTGAACCCTCCCGGCCCCACGCTGACCACAACGCCGTCCAGCGCATCCGGCGCGATGCCCTCCGCCTCGGTGAGCCACCGGACGGCGGGCATGAGTTCCGCCGTGTGGTTGTTCCGCGAGCGCCAGGAGACGACGCGCGAGAGGCCATCCCGCCAGATCCCCGCAGCGCCGTAGCGCGTCGACGTGTCTATGACGAGGTACGCGGTCATCCGCCCTCCGCTCGCAACAATTCGACCAGCCGGACGTACCTCTCGCCGTGCGGCTCCAACGTCAGCACACGGGCATCGGGCGAATCGCCAAAAGCGATGCCGACTGCCAGATGCTCTTCAGGAAAGACGGCTTGCGCCTGTTCCGGCCACTCCACGACACACGCCCCGTCCTCGAGCATCTCGCCGAACGCCAGATCGTCTATCTCCAGATCGCCCCCATCCATCCGGAAGAGGTCCACGTGGTAGACCGGGATCCGGCCCTGGTACTCGTGCACGAGCACGAACGTGGGGCTGTGCGCGTACCCGGTGACGCCAGCTCCCCAGGCGATCCCCTGCGTCAGCGTCGTCTTCCCTGCCCCGAGCGTCCCGCGCAGCAGATAGAGGTCCCCGGGCTCGCAGAGCGCACCGAGCCTCCGTCCGAACGCCTGTGTCTCCTCGGCGCTGTTCGTTTCGAACCGATCAGTCATCGCTTCAGGTGCTCCCAGCCTTCAACGTCGAACGAGACCGGCTCGCCACGCCCGGCCACATATCCAACCCTTCCCGCCGTGCCCTCCATGATTCTGCCGATGACCGCGCTTCCGGGGACCTCGGCGACGGCACTCTCGATGATATCGGGTGGGCCCGCGAAGAGCAGTTCGTAGTCCTCGCCACCGCCGAGCGCCAGCCGCAGCGCCTCGGGGCGGAACTCGCTCCGGAGCGCATCGGCCACCGGGACTTGGTCCGCATCGACCTGCACGGCGACGCCTGACGCTCGTGCAAGCTTCGGCAGATCGGCGGCGAGCCCGTCCGACAGGTCCATGGCGCACCGCACGCCGAGGCGTCGCAGCACGGCGCCGGCGTCCATGCGAGCCCTGGGCCTGCGATGCGCCAGTGCGAGCGCCTGGCGCGCGGGCGTGTCCAGCGCGGCGCCGTCCTCCAGCAGCAACAGCCCGCCGCGGGACGCGCCGAGCGGGCCGGTTACGGCGAGCGCGTCGCCGGGCCGGGCAGCCGAGCGGGTGAGCGGGGTAGTGCTGCAGATGCCGGTCATCGCTACGGTGACGAACGGGACGGGCGAGCCCACGATGTCTCCACCCATCAACTCCGTCCCGTAGGAGGCGCAAGCTTCGAGCATGCCGTCGTACAACGCATCGACGTCGCCCACGTCCAACTCGGCGGGCAGCCCAAGCGTCACGAGGCCGGCAGTCGGCACGCCTCCCATCGCGGCGATGTCGCTCACGTTGGAGGCCCAGGCCTTCCAGCCGACGTCCGCCCAGGACATGGTGGCGCTGCGGAAGTGGACGCCCTCAACCATCGTATCGGTGGTGGCTGCCTGTACGCCGCCGACGCGCCACACCGCGGCGTCGTCCCCGATGCCGGTGATGATGCGTCCGCCCATCGTCTGCAGTGGGCTGGCGCGGCGCACTCGCTCGGTGATGCGCTCGATCAGCGCCGTTTCTCCCAAGTCTCCCACGGTCGTCATGCGGGCATTATCGCAAAAAGACCACGCCGAAGATGCGGTCTTCCCCACGCTGCCGCCAGGCGGCGCCCCCTGCGAGCGGCGGCGTATACTGGACGTGGGACACCATGCCACGATTATCCCTCACGATCCTGCTCGCCGCTGCCATCGTCATGGCGGGCTGCACCCCCACGGCCCACACCCCCGAACCACCCCCCCCGACTCCCACGGTTGCACCCGCTCCCGCGCCTACCGCAGCTCCGGCGCCCACCGACACTCCCATGCCCGCCTCCGCGCCGGACGCCGACTACGACCCCAACAGGACCATGTGGCGCATCTTCGGCGGCCCGGATCCGTCGTTCGAGGCGTTGGAGCTCGCCCTTGCCGATGCGGTGGCGGCGAACGACGTCTCCCAGGCGCCCATCATCGTGGAGATCATGCGGTTCAGCAGGAATACGATCGTGTACCGGGATGCGCTTCTGGGCCTCACGGGACAGGACTTCTGGACCGACCCGCGTCCGTGGAACGCCGCGATGGAGTGGCTGGGCCCCCGCCGCGATGAGTTCCCTCCGCCGGAGGGGTACCTGGACTGGAAGACCAACATCCTCGCGCTCATCGACCCCCGCATGGCGGCGTTCCTCACCTCCGTGCCCGGCTCCGAGCGGATCGACCTGACCGAGATCGTCTGGGGCGGCGTACGTACTGACGGCATCCCCGACCTCCAGTTCGCTCCCACGCTCACCCCTGAAGAAGCGGACTACCTGGTCCCGCGGGACCGTGTCTTTGGCGTCTCCATCAACGGCGAGCATCGCGCCTATCCCCTGCGCATCATGAACCCGCACGAGATGGCGAACGACCGGTTAGGAGGCGAGCCCATCGCGCTCGCCTACTGAACGCTCTGCTTCAGCGGAATCGTGTATTCCGCAAAGATAGACGGGGAGCCCACAACGTTCGGCACGTCCGGCATGCTCTACCAGAGCAACAAGCTGATGTACGACCGCACCACTGAATCGCTGTGGAACCAATTCACGGGCGAGCCGATCGCAGGCCCCCTGGCGTCCAGCGGTATACGACTCGATTTCTTCCCCTCCGTCCTGACGACGTGGGAGGAGTGGCTGGCCGAGCACCCGGACACAACCGTCCTGGACATCGAAACAGGCGTCTACCTGCCAGCCCAATACACCCACGAGTGGGAGCCCGCCGCCTTCTACTTCGACTATTTCTCATCGCCCGAGACGATGTTCCCGGTATTCAACCGCGACGAGGCGCTGGAAGCCAAGGAGACGGTCATCGGCGTGGGTATCGGCGACGACTACAAGGCGTACCCGGTCTCCGTGTTCGCCGCGGAGCCCGTCATCAACGACGCGGTGGGCGGACGGGAGATCGTCATCGTGGGATCGAGCCCCTGGGGCACCGGCAGGGTGTACGAGCGGAACGGCCGGACGTTCACGGAGGACGGCGACGGGCTCCGTGACGCCGGAGGCGCTCAGTGGACGATCGGCGAGGAAGCGTTGTCCCGAACGGACGGAGCGGAGACGCTGGCGCGGATACCGACGATCACCGCGTTCTGGCACGGGTGGTTCTCGTTCCACCCGGACACCGCTCGCTACGAGGGCAGCTAGGTCACGACCCTACCCCTGATTCCCTCACCCCAGCCCTCTCCCCCTGTATAGACCTCTGCATAACCTATGGCATCCCCCCCTCGCTCCTCCAACCCTCACCCCAGCCCTCTCCCGCCATCGGGAGAGGGAGCAGACAACTCCACCGCCCTCCGCCAGTTATGCAAAGGTCTCCTTGCAGGGCGAGGGGATCAGACGCCGCCTCCGCTCCC
>DAOUHP010000101.1:0-6206 GCA_034428575.1 Dehalococcoidia bacterium
CGAGAGCAACGCCATTCACGCCGTCCTGTGTCAACTGCCGCCGGTTATACTCGCTGCCGTCAGGGAACGCAACGCCCGGCGGTAAAGCCGGGCGCCAGGTTGGTCGGTCGCGGCTGTCTATTCCGCGTCTGCCTCGTCCTGGTCCAGAATGCGCAGCACGCTGCCACGACCCTGGATGCGGCGATGGATGCGTGCGCCCAGTTCCGCGCGCCGCAGGGCCAGTTGCGCCTCGCGATTCTGGTTTTCCGGCACGCCTTCCTGCAGCATACGACCAGCGCGTTCGCGCGCCTCTTCTATGGCGCGAATGTCAATGCTGAAAGATGATTCTGCCAGGTCCGCCAGCACCACGACCTTGTCCGGTCGCACGTCCACCACGCCGCCGTATATCGCAAAGCGCTCCTCGGCCGGCCCCTTGCGCACGATCAGCTCGCCGTAGCCCATCGTCGTCAGGAGCGGCGCGTGGCGCGGCAGCACGCCCATTTCACCTTCGCTGCCCGGCAACACGACGATATCGGCCTCCTGTTCCTCGAAGACCTTGCGCTCCTGCGTGACGACCTCGACGTGGATAGTCATCGCTCAGTCCCCGGCTTCCTCAAAGCGCTGCAGCACGTCGTCCATGGCGCCGGCCATGTAAAACAGCTGCTCCGGAATGTGGTCCAGCTCACCGTCGAGGATCATGCGGAAGCCGCGCACCGTGTCGCGCACGGGCACGTAACGGCCCTCGCGGCCCGTGAACTGTTCCGCCACCACCATGGGCTGCGACAGGAATTGTTCGATCTTGCGCGCGCGCGCCACCAGTTGCTTGTCATCGTCGGATAGCTCGTCCACGCCCAGAATGGCGATGATGTCCTGCAGGTCCTTGTAGCGCTGCAGGACTGCCTGCACGCCGCGCGCCGTGTTGTAGTGGTCCTCGCCCACGATGAGCGGGTCCAGGATGCGGGAGGACGACGTGAGCGGGTCGACGGCGGGGAAGAGGCCCTGCTCCGCGATGGAGCGCTCCAGCGCGACGACCGCATCCAGGTGGCCGAAGCTCGTCGCCACGCCGGGGTCGGTGTAGTCGTCGGCGGGCACGTAGATCGCCTGGAAGGAGGTGATGGAGCCCTTGTTGGTGGACGTGATGCGCTCCTGAAGGTCGCCCATCTCCGTGCCGAGCGTCGGCTGGTAGCCGACCGCGGACGGCATGCGGCCCAGCAGTGCAGAGACCTCCATGCCCGCGAGGATGTAGCGGTAGAGGTTGTCCACGAACAGGAGCACGTCCTGGTTCATCGTGTCGCGGAAGTACTCGGCCATCGTCAGGCCGGTCATGGCGATGCGCAGGCGCACGCCCGGCGGCTCGTTCATCTGGCCGAACACGAGCACCGTGTTCTTCAGCACGCCGGAGTCCTGCATCTCGTGCCAGAGGTCGTTTCCCTCACGCGAGCGCTCGCCCACGCCCGCGAACACGGAGTAGCCGCTGTGCTCCTCCGCGATGTTCCGGATGAGCTCCTGGATGATGACGGTCTTGCCGACGCCGGCGCCGCCGTACGCGCCAACCTTTCCGCCCTTCGTGAACGGGCAGATGAGGTCCAGCGCCTTGACGCCGGTCTCCAGCACCTCGGTCGTCATGCTCTGTTCTTCGTAAGCCGGGGGGTCGCGGTGGATGGGCCAGAACTCCTTGGCGTCGACTGCGCCAAGGTCGTCCAGCGCGTCGCCGGTGACGTTGAACAACCGGCCGAGGCTCGGCTCGCCAACGGGGACGGCGATGGGCTGGCCGGTGTCCGTCGCAACTGCGCCGCGGGTCAGGCCTTCTGTGGGGCCGAGCGCGAGGCAGCGCACCCAGCTGTTGCCCACCTGCTGCTCTACCTCCAGCACGAGCTTTTCGCCCGCGAGTTCGAGGTCCAGCGCGTTGAAGATGCTGGGCAACTGGTCCGGCGGGAACTCCACGTCCACGACCGTCCCGATCACCTGTACTACTCTGCCTTCGGCTCCTGCGGCCATCTCCGCTCCTCCTGACGCCCTACCCTTCGAGGGCGGCGGCGCCGCCGACCAGGTCGAGCAGCTCCGCGGTAATCATATTCTGGCGGGCCTTGTTCAACTCCAGCGTCAGCGAATCGATCATGTCTTCCGCTGCCTCGGTCGCATTACGCATCGCGACCATGCGCGCGGACTGCTCGCTCGCGCTGTTCTCCAGGAACGCCTGGTAGACCTGCATCTCCAGGAAACGCGGCAGCAATGCGCCAAGCACCGTGCCCGCGTCCGGTTCGTAGATGTAATCGGTGGCCCTGCCGGACTCGTCCTCCAGCCCCTCGGCTGCTAACGGCAGCAACTGCCGCACCATGGGCTGCTGGGTGAGCGTGTTGACGTATCGCGTGAAGGCGATGTGCACCTCGTCCACGTCGCCGGATGTGTACATCTGGACCACCAGGTGCGTCACAGCCAGTGTGTCGGCCATGGTCGGCCTGTCGGTTATGTCCGTGAATGAGGCCTTGAGGTCCGCTCCGGCGCGCACCATGAAGTCGCGCACCTTTTTCCCCACGGTGATGACCGACACCGGGTGCTGGCGCTGCTGCGCGCGCAGGAACTCTCCCGATGCCCGGGAGAGATTGCCCGGCATGCCGCCCGCGAGGCCGCGGTCCGGCGATATGGCGAGCAGCAGCACGTTGTTGACCGGTCTGCGCTCGAGCAGCGGATGCGACAGGTCCGGGTCCACCGCGCCCTGCCCGACGAGCCCGCCAAGCACCTCGCGCAGCTTCTCCGCGTACGGACGCGAAGCGGTCGTCGCCTCCTGTGCGCGCCGCATCTTGGACGCCGCGACCATCTGCATGGCCCGCGTGACCCTCGATGTGTTGCGGACGCTCCTGATGCGCCCGCGTATCTGTCTGACGCTCGGCAACGCCGGTCTCCTAGAACGTGGACTTGAAGGCGGTTATCGCTTCTTTCAGCGACTCTTCAACCGCCTCGTCTATGTCTCTCTTCTCCTGGATCGCGCTCATCAACTCAGGCTTGGAAGTCTCCAGGTAGCCGATGAAGCGCTCTTCGAACTCCCGCACACGGTCCACCGGAACGTCGTCCATGTGACCGTTCACCGCGGCATACATGGAGCAGACCTGCTGGCTGAGGCTCAGCGGCCGGTACTGCGGCTGCTTCAGCAACTCCGTGAGCCGCTGGCCGCGCTCGAGCTGGGCCCGCGTCGCTGCGTCGAGGTCGGACGCGCCGAACTGCGCGAAGCTGGCGAGGGCGCGGTACTGCGCGAGTTCCAGCCGCATGCGTCCGGCGACACGCCGCATCGCTCGCGTCTGCGCCGAGCTGCCCACCCGGCTCACGGAGAGACCCGCATTCACTGCGGGGCGGATGCCGCTGTTGAACAGGTCCGCCTCCAGGTAGATCTGGCCGTCCGTGATCGAAATGACGTTCGTCGGGATGTAAGCGGACACGTCGCCCGCCTGCGTCTCGATGATGGGCAGCGCGGTCAGCGACCCGCCGCCGTGGGCGTCGTCGAGACGCGCGGCGCGCTCCAGCAACCTGCTGTGCAGGTAGAAAACGTCGCCGGGGTACGCCTCGCGGCCCGGAGGCCGGCGGAGCAGCAGCGACATCTGGCGGTACGCCCAGGCGTGCTTCGTGAGGTCGTCGTAGATGATGAGCGCCTCGCGCCCGCTGGCCATGAACTCTTCGCCGATGGCGCAGCCTGCGTACGGCGCGAGGTACTGTAGCGGCGCGGGGTCGGACGCGTTGGCCGCAACGATAACGGTGTGCTCCATCGCGCCGTACTCTTCCAGCGTCGCCTGCAGCGAGGCGACCTTGCTCTGCTTCTGGCCTATCGCCACGTAGATGCAGATGAGGTCCTGCCCCTTCTGGTTGATGATGGTGTCCAGGGCGATGGCGGTCTTGCCTGTGAAGCGGTCACCGATGATCAACTCACGCTGCCCCCGGCCTATGGGGATCATGCCGTCGATGGACTTGATGCCCGTCTGCACCGGCCTGTTTACCGCCTGCCGGACCACGACGTTCGGTGCCACGATCTCGATGGGGCGGATGCCGTCCGTCTGCACCGCGCCCTTGCCGTCCAGCGGCTCGCCAAGCGGGTTGACCACACGTCCGAGGAGGGCGTCGCCCACCGGTACGCGAGCGATCTCGCCGGTCGCCTTGACCAGGTCACCCTCCTTCACACCGGTGTCCGAACCCATGACTGCGGCGCCGACGAGGTCTTCCTCCAGGTTCAGCGCCAGACCGGCCAGGCCGCTCGGGAACTCCAGCAGTTCGCCGAAGCCGACCTTGCTCAGACCATGGATGGTGGCGATGCCGTCTCCAACCGCTACGACGGTCCCCACTTCCGTGAGGGTGGTCTCGCCGCCGAACTCCTCGATCTGCCGCTTCAGTACGGCTGTGATGTCCTGTCCGCGAGTCGTCATGCCCGCTCCTCCGTTTCACGCGACGTCCGGGGGAGGCCCTGACGTTCCAGGTTCTGACGCAGACCGTCCAGGCGGGAGCGCACGCTCCCGTCCATGATCTGGTCTCCCACCCGCACGACGATTCCGCCGATGATGTCCGTATCCTCCTGAACGTCGAGGACGACCTCTCTGTCCAGCATGGCCCCGAGCGAGGCCGTCAGCGCGCTCCGTTGCTCCGCGGACATGGGTACAGCGCTCGTTACAGACGCCTGCACCCGTCCGAGGCTCTCGTTCAGCAAACGTCCGTACTCGCTGGCGACCGCGCCGAACGAGCCCGCGGCCTGGCGCTGCACGAGCAGCCCCACGAAGTTGCGCACCAGTGGGTCTGCGTCGCCGGCCAGTTGCGCCGCCGCTTCCGCTTTGCGCGCCGCCGGTATGCGCGGTTCGTTGAAGAACAACGCAGCCGACGGGTCGGCCAGCCCTTCCGCGATGCCGGAGAGGCTGCCCAGCCAGGCCTCCTGCTTCCCCTCGGCCTCTGCCAGGGAGAAGAGCGCCTGCGCGTAACGCTTCGCTATGGGCGCTTTCGCCATCCCCCGCTCCTAGTTCCGCCCTGCGCGGGCGTCCCCTTCCGCAAGCACCTCGTCTATCAGATCGCGGTGTGCGTCGGGGTCCAGTGAGCGGTGAATGATGCGCTCGGCGGCGGCAACCGCGAGCGTTGCGAACTCGGAGCGTACCTGCTCAAGTGCTGCGTCGCGCTCCTGCCGTATCTCCTCGCGGGCTCGCTCCACCAGCTGCGCCGCTTCGGTTCGCGCCTGAGTCGCCTGCTGCTCGCGATAGCGTTCCGCTGCCTCGCGGGCCTCTGCGAGCACGCGCTGACCTGCCTCGCGTCCCTCCAGCAGTGTGGCTTGCATCGCCTCCTGCTGCTCCTGCGCCTCCCGCCGCACGCGGTCGGCCTCTTCCAGGCTGTCCCGGATCCTGCCGGACCGGGCGTCGAGCACTCCCAGGATGCGCTTGTACGCGAAGAGGTACAGGACCACTACGAGCAGGCCGAACGTGACCAGATAAGCCAACAGGCTCCACGGGTCAATGCCCAGCGCTCCTATGCCGGTTGCTTCTTCGGCTAGTCTTGGTGCTGCCAGCACGTCGTCCGCCTCCTCATGTGCGTTACGTTGCTCACGCTGCGCCGCTTACGCAACGAAGATGAGCAGGATGGCCACCACGAGGCCGTAGATGCCGATGGCCTCCGTGAACGCCAGCGCCAGGATCATGTTCGGCGCGATCGCGTCACGGGCTTCCGGGTTCCTGCCGAGGGCGTTCATCGCCCCGCTGCCCAGGATTCCCAAGCCGACGCCTGCCCCGGCCATGCCCAGCCCGGCCAGGCCCACGGCGAGGAACTTGCCCATCTCTCCGAAGTCGTTCATTCCCCAAACCTCCTTGGTCTGTTCAGGCGGCGCGTTCCGCGTTCCGCCTCGTCTGCGCCCGCGCGATGGCGGGTCTAGTGCTGTCCGGCCTCTGCGTGCTCTTCGCTGTGCCCCTCATGCGGGGCCACCGCAAGCACCGCGAACACGAGCGTCAGGCCCATGAACACCAGCGCCTGCACGCCCCCGACCAGTATCTCCAGCCCGTAGAAGATGATGGGCGTGACGAAGAAGGTCAGGAACGTCATCATGAACAGGACGATCTCTCCGGCAAGCATGTTGCCGAAGAGACGGAACGTGAAACTGATGATGCGGATGAAGTGGCTGATGAGCTCCAGCAGCCCGATGAACGTCTGCACCGGGTTTCCGAACCGGAAGAACTCCTTGAGATAGCCGAACCGGTGCACGCGGAATCCCCACA
>DAOUHP010000102.1:0-37524 GCA_034428575.1 Dehalococcoidia bacterium
GGCCGTCGCCCACCGTATGACGGTCATCGCCTATCACATCCTCAACACGCGCCAACCCTACAACGACTTAGGGGTCGACTACTTCGACACGCGCGACCACGAGGCGATCACCCGCCGTGCCGTACGTCGTCTGGAGTCGCTTGGGCACAAGGTCGTCTTGGAGGCTGCGTAGTGCTATTTTCACAAGAATGACGACGTTCGCTCCATTCACACCCGCCGCTTGCGCGGCCCTCTGGATTCCAGCCTCCGCTGGAATGACGGAAGCTAGCGCGGTGCAGTGAGGAGGCAGCCAGCGCCGTCTATGGGGTCGGAGATCCCGGCGAGGGCGAGTGCGCGCCAGAGGGTCGCGGAATGCGAGGTGACGACGGGTTTGCCGATGGCGCGTTCCAGGTCCTCGGCAGCGGCGATGGCATCGTAGTTCATGCAACTCACAAACAGCGAGTCCGGGGTGAGCGCGTGGGCGTCCTGCCAGGCGTCCAGGCAGAAGTCGTGTATCTCGTCCGGCGTCACGCGACAGTACTGCTTGCCGGACGTGAGGCCCATGCCGCGCATCAGCACCGGCTCGATGCCGGCCGCGCGGAGGTAGGTCGCCTCGTGCTCGTTGTGGCTGTCGACGTAGGGGCTCGTGAGGACGACGCGTCTCGCGCCGAGGTGCAGAAGCGCTTCGGCGCAGGCGAGCATCGTCGAGGTCGCGGGGATGCCGGTGCGTTCCACGATGCCGTCGCAGAAGGCGCGGTCCTCGTCGAAACCGCGCATCGCGCCGCTCACAGTGCAACAGTAGGCGATGGCGTCGACGTCGGCGGTCGCGAGCTCGTCGACGGCGCGCGGGGCGTTCTGCTCCATGCGGATGAGGCCGTCCGGGCCGCCGGTGTTGAGCATGCGGGACGTGTGGAAGGTGACGCCGGCCGGCGCGAGCTGGTAGTAGCGCGGCTCGGTGATGACCTGTCCGCTGTTGGTGATGAGGCCGATGCGTTTGCGCCAGTTGATCGGTTCCATGGTCAGCTCCTCGTGTGGGCGTCAGGACATTCCGTAGAGGCGGATGGCGTTCTCGCGGAGGACGTTGCGGCGGAGGGTCTCGTCGATGTCCTCGCGGGCGAGGAGCTCCTGCACGTTGTGGGGGTACTCGGAGTCCCAGTGCGGGAAGTCCGAGGCGAAGAAGAGCTTGTCCGCGCCGATGACGGAGGCGGTGTAGGGGAGCATCTTTTCGTCGGCCTCGGTGTGGAAGAACCAGTTGCCCTGTTGGACGTACTCAGTGGGCGACTTCCGGAGCACGGGGGCCTCGTCGGCGCCGCGGATCTTCCATTTCTCGTCCATGCGCTCCAGCCAGTAGGGCACCCACCCGCACCCGGCCTCCATCCAGCCGACGCGCAGGCCGGGGAAGAGTTCCGGGATACCGGCGAACATCATGCTGACCATGTGACGGAAGAGGCCGACCGGGAAGCAGAAGGTGTTGACCTCGATGAAGCGCTGGTAGTCGTCGGCCGCGAGGTGATGGATGCCCTGGGTGGAGGAGTGGACGGCGAGCATGACGCCAAGCCGCTGGGCTTCCTCGTAGAGCGGGAAGTACTGCGTGCGTCCGAGCGGGGGGTGCGCGCCGATGGCGGAGAGCATCGCTCCGGAGTGCCCGCGCTCGGTGACGGCCCTGCGCAGCTCTTTGACGGCCTCATCCACGTCCTGCAGGGGGAGGAGCGCGACGCTCTTGAGCCGCGGGCTGACGCTCGTGAACTCCTCGTGGAGGAAGTCGTTGTATGCGCGGCAGACGGCGACCGCGACGTCCGGTTCCCAGATGAGGGCGGCGGTGAAGCCGATGGACGTGGGGTAGAGGATGGCGGTCTCCATACCGCCCTCGTCCATAGCGTCGAGCCACGTCTGCGCGTCCTTCGCGACGGAGCCGAGTCTCCCACCGAGGTTGATGTCCCAGTAGTTGTGGCCCGCGCGTATCTGGCCGCCGCGCGAGCGGTAGGGCTCGTCCATGTAGGGGCGTATCTGGTCCTCGGACTCGGTGACGTGTCCGTCGCCGTCGACGATGCCGTAGGGGGTCTGCATGGGAGGATGTTACTCCACGGGGGCCTTGGCCATGCGCCGCACTGTCTTGATGAGTTGCTTCACCGTCTTCTCGCCGAAGCCGTCGACGCTGAAACCATGGACGATGGCGTTCCTGTACTTGCGCATCTCGGTAAGCCTGTCGTAGTCCTTCCTCGACATGAGGCCTTGGAAAACCGCCTGGTCCAGGACGAAAGCTGCCGAGGAGATGCCTGCTTCGGATATTCCTTGTGCTCGGAGCATCTCCCGGATCACTGCTTCACAGGCTGACCAGGCCAGCAGAAAGGCAGCTTCAGGAAGACCTGACGAGAGTGCCCTCTCTGCTTGCTCGATGCGGACCATGGCGTTGCCGGCGTCATAGAGAGTGGCCTCCTCAGGCGAGTCGATCTTCTCTGGTTCTCCCACGAGGAGCAGTTCAAAGTTCCAATCCGGCTTCGTGTCGATGATCCTCGCCAGTTCGGCTATCTGTGGGATTGCGTTCAATGAAGAACGAGACTTGACTTCGATGACCCTTACCTCGTTGTTCTTCCTGGCAAGCAGGTCCGCGTAGAAGCCAGGCAAGAAATCGAGCGGGGCTTCCAAGGTAACCTCGTATCCCTGGTTGCGGTACTCCTCCGCCGTCTGGCGAGTGAGCAGGTATTCCGCATTGCTCGCTGCTCTCACCATTGTGTTACCTCCCGACTCATGGCCCCATCAACAACTATGTGCAGGAATTGCCCTTGACCGCGAAGTCTGGCCCGCAAGATTTGTGAGGGATCCCGGATCCGCAGGTCTTCGCTACGATTCCTCTTGCGGCAAAGGACGTCGGTCACTTGAGCGTCATCAGCGTATACCAGCCCAATCAACGCATCGAGGATCGGTTTGGGGATATTGTCGACGTCCAACGGTGTGTAGTCAAAGAAGAAGTACGTGATCGCCGCCTTCAACTTCCCGGTGGACGGGGAACCAAGGTTCCCTTGGCGCTTGGCTGCCTCCTGCACTCTCGTCTTCCAATCGCTCTTAGTCCTGGAGCTGGATTGCTGAGACGCTGGAGGGCCGTCAATGACCATTTCAAACGGTAAAGGCATGCTCTGGTTCGGGTACCAGTCTCCTCTCGGTTCACTATAGATGTGTTACTCATCTTAGTCCAGAGAGACCATGGCGCGCGGGTGCAGGCTCTCCACCGAATGCGTAGCAGAGTAGACTCTCCGCATGGCAGGGAGATTCAGCGCGCTGCGGTACCGGGATTTCCGCCTGTTCTGGGTGGGATTCGTGGTTGCCGTCTCCGGGCAGCAGATGCAGTGGATGATCGAGGGGTGGCTGATCTACCAGCTCTCCGGATCGGCGGTGCTGCTGGGTGTGAACGGCATTGCGCAGATGATCCCGTCCACGGCGTTGACGCTGTTCGGCGGGGCGCTGGCGGACAAGTTCGACCAACGGAAGCTGCTTATCACGGTGCAGGTGCTCTTCATCGTGGCCCTGGGCACACTGTCCGGTCTGGGCATCGCCGGCATGCTGACGGCGTGGCACGTGATAGCGGGTGGGTTCGTACTGTCGGCGATCGGGTCGTTCGAAGGCCCCGCGCGGCAGGCGATGTTCCCGCACCTGGTCGAGCGGGAATCGATGCCGAGCGCGGTGGGACTGAACGCGATGATCCATCCGGCGACCCGGGTGGGCGCCCCGGTGATCGGCGGGCTGCTGAGCGAGTTCTTCTTCGAGACGTCGGGCTCGGCGAGCGTGGCCGGCGGCGTGGTGTTTGCGGTCACGGCGTCCGCAGTGGCCGTCTACGCGGCGCTGCTGTGGCGGGTGCACCTGCCTCCTGTGGTGCGGGCGCGGGGACGGAGCGTGCTGGGGGATATGGCCGCGGCGCTGGGCTACATCAAGCGAGAGAAGATCTTCCTGTTCCTCATCGGCACGGCGTACTGGAACATGGCGTTCGGCGTGGCGCTGGCTGTGCTGTTCCCGATATTCGCGAAGGACATCCTGGGCGTCGGACCGGAGGGCCTGGGGTACATGTGGGGAGCGATGGGCGTCGGAAGCGTCGTGGGGGTATTCATCGCGTCGAGTCTCACATCGCCGCACCAGCAGCGGGCGCTGCTCACGGGCGGAGCAGTGACAATGGGCGTGTTCATGGTGGCGTTCGGGCTGTCGGAGTGGTACTGGGTGTCGCTCGGGCTGCTGTTAGCCTACGGTACGGGGGCGTCAATGTTGAACGTCGCGGTGCAGACGAACCTGCAGATGCTGGTGGCGAACGAGTTCCGCGGGCGGGTGATGGGCATCTGGAGCATGGTGCACACGAGCGTTCGGCCGATGGGAGAGCTGCAGTTCGCGGGTGTAGCAGCGGTGGTGACCGCGCCATTCGCGGCGATCGCAGGCGCCGTGGCGGTGCTGGCGTTCGCGCTCGGCTACGGCTGGCGGAGCACGCAGATGTCGCGCCTGCAGGACCTGCGCGCGGGGGCGATCCAGCGGGAGGAGGAGAGGTAGGCGAGGGCGTGGACATGCCGCAAGAGTGTGGAGCCTATGTCTGGAGTATGATTGGCAGAGGAGAATAATCATGACCACTGAACACGAGTTGCTCGAGCGCATCACGGTGCGCCCGGACGTCTTCGGCGGCAAGCCCATCATTCGAGATATGCGTATCGCAGTGGAACACGTGTTGGGGATGCTCGCTGCTGGAGACACGGCGGAGGACATCCTGGGCGAGTACACATTCCTGGAACCGGAAGACATTCAGGCGTGTCTCCTTTTTGCGCATCGATCGATGGCCGGCGAGCACGTGCACGAGCGTGTCCCTCTGCGCTGAGTCCTCGTGAAGTTTCTCCTCGATGTGTGCGCTTCTTCTCGAAACATGCGTAGTGCTTTGCTGAATGCGGGCCATGACGTCGTGTCTGCTCTGGATAGAGACCCACGCGCCACAGATGAAGACATCCTTGCTTTGGCGCTCGAAGAAGACCGAGTGCTCGTTACCGAGGACAAGGACTTCGGCGAGTTGGTGTTCGTGCGCCGCTTGCCGCACCCATGCATCATCCGGTTCGTAGACATGCCGATCGCAGAGAAGGTGGCTGCGATGCGCGAGTTGATAGACCGCTACGCAGATGCGATGCAGGAGAGGGCCTTGATCGTAGTGACCCAGCACCGGATACGGGTCCGCAACGTAGAGCGTGGCTGAGGGTGCGTGGTAAAGTAGGCGCACCTACTATTGAGACCGACGAGAGGAGCGAAAGATGGCAGTCGTTGACCTGCGAGAGGCAGAAGTCCCCGACAAGATGGATCTGTGGGAAGCGGGCGACCCGTACTTCGATTGGATCGAGCGCGAAGGCGTGAAGCGCATCGTCGAGTACAAGTTCGAGGACCTGAACGACGTCGAGCTCGGCGACTGGGAGCGCAAAGGCGGCAAGGGCGCGGTGATCAACATACCGAACCCGATGCTGCCGAACGACGCGCACCTGGTGGAGATCAAGCCCGGCGGGAAGTCGGAACCCGAGAACCACATGTACGAAGAGGTGATGTACGTCGTCTCCGGCCGCGGCGCGACGAGCGTGTGGCTGAGCGAAGGCCAGAAGGCGACATTCGAGTGGGCCGCAGGCAGCCTGCTGGTGATCCCGCTGAACGCGTCCTACCAGCACTTCAACGGCAGCGGCACGGAGCCCGCGCGGTACGTGTCCATGACGAACGCTCCACCGGTGATGCGCATGTTCCGCAGCAACGAGTTCGTCTTCAACAACCCGTTCAGGTTCATGGACCGCTTCTCCGGCGAGGACGAGGACTTTTTCAACGGGCAGGGGACCCTCTACCAACGGAAGGGCTCCAAATTCGGGACGATGTGGAAGACGAACTTCGTGCCGAACGCCGACATCATGCGGCTGTGGAGGTACCGCGACCGCGGCGCCGGCGGCATCAACACCCACTTCGACCTCGCGGGGAACGTGACAGGGGCGCACATCTCCGAGTTTCCGGTGGGGACGTACAAGAAAGGGCACCGGCACGGGCCGGGCGCACACCTGGTGATCCTGGGCGGCGTCGGGTTCTCGGCGCTGTGGTGGGACAACGACAAGGCCGAGTACGAGATCGCGCCGTGGAAGAAGGGCGGCATGGTCATCGTTCCCGCGGACGCGACGTACCACCAGCACTTCAACACCGGCCCTGAGCCAGCGCGCTACCTCGCGCTGCGCAGCGGCGACGGCCAACCGAGCCAGTGGGGCGAGTCGAACGTCAGCATCAAGGAAGGCGGGATGCAGATCGAGTACGAGGACGAGGACCGGGAGATCCACCGCATCTTTGAGTCCGAGCTCGAGAAGCACGGCGCGCCGTGCCGGATGAAGGCGTTCATCCCGTACTGCACCGGCGAAGTCGGCCCGACCAGCGAGCGCGACACGTAGGCGACACTAGGAGCATAGCGTGATGTAGGGGCAGCTCTTGTGGCTGCCCCTTACTTTGGCTGCGCTTACCCCAGCAGCAGGTCCGTGAGCCAGTCTTCGAGCAGCGCACGTACCTCGTCGGCGCATTCACGGAGGCCGTGACCTGCGCCGGGGTAGGTCACGAGCTGCTTCGGGCCGGGCGCCCAGTCGATGATCGTCTCGGCGTTCACGAGCGGCAGCACGGCGTCGGCCTCGCCGTGGACGACCAGCAGCGGCCTGCCGCCGAGGAGAGCTGCGTCCTCGGCGCCCATCGTCTGGCTCGCCAGCGCTGCGACGCCCCGCGCGTGCGTCGTGTAGCGTGACGCCGAGATGACGACACCCCCGCCGAACGAGTGCCCCACGAGCACGACACGCTGATAGCCGAGCGCAGCCATGTGCCAGACGGCGGTGAGCACGTCCAGCGTCGACTCGTCGAGGTGTGCCGGATGGCGGTAGTTGACGCGCAGCGAGGCGATGCCGCGCTCCGCGAGGCGGGCGGCAAGGTCGCGGTAGAGGCCGTTGGCCGGGCCGTCGAACCCACCCCGCGCGCCCGCTGCCCACACGACGCCCACGCCGTGCTCGTCGTCAGGGCGGTGCAGGATGCAGGAGACGTCGCCGCGCGTCGTGTGGAGCGTCAGGCCGTCGCCGGGCTGGCCGTCGGGGGCGGGTGCATCGTCCGCTCCGAGCAGTTCGATGGAGTAGCGCTCGTAGAGCGGAGCGTTGCGGGCGTCGTCGGGGGAGAACATGGGGATATTCTTCACATCGATGCACAGGATGTACAGGATGAGTTGGCGTGGGCTTGGTCCCCTCTTCCTTGAGGAGAGAGGGATAGAGTGAGGGTGAACTGGCGGGGGCTGGTTGGTCTCAGGGCAGTCTGCCGGCGATGTAGACCGTGGAGGTCACGATAGCGACGAGGAGGGCCACACCCATGCCGCCGATGGTCCCGATCATCCATCGGAGCTGCGAATTGGATTCCTTGTGCATCTCGGCGCGGAGTTCGCCGTGGCGGCGCTCGGCGTCCTCCCGCAGTTGGCCGTGTTCGCGCTGGTTCTCCTCGCGGAACCTGCCGAACTCTACGAGGAACGCTGCGAATGCATCCTGGTTCGTCGGAGTCATGGCTGGAGTGGCTTCCTCTTCATTGGCCTAACGCCGCTGGCTCCAATGTACTACAACAACAGCTGAAGCACAACCCAGCGTGGAGCTCCCTCTCTCACGACCCTTCGTGTGCGCTGATGCGCACGGGGTGCTTGCTGCTGCAAGGTTGACCGATGCGGCGTGGGGCGTAGAGTATGACGTAGCGGCAAACAGAGGAGGCGCGACGATGACAACGACCGTGAACACGAAGGACTTCGTTGACCAGTTGGTCGCGGAGGTGGTGCAACCGGCTGCCGACGCGCTGATGGAGACGCGCTACTTCCGCGACCTGCGCGCTGGCACGCTGACGATACGCCGCCTGCAGGGGTACGCGCTGCAGCACACGTGGTTCAACCGAGCGCTGCTCAAGGCCGGGGCGATACGCATGATCAAGGCGGCCGACAATCCCCGCGCCTTCAGGGACATGGTCGCGGGCATCGTCGCGGAGCACGATCACCCGGACCTGTGCCAGGAGTTCGGCATCAACATCGGGCTGACGGACCGCGATTTCGAGGAGATGGTGCCGGTGCACGAGGTGCTGTGCCACACGAGCGTCATCGTGGCCTCGGCGCTCATCAACACGTGCCCGGCGGCGGGGAGGGCGTCCGGCCTCACGAACGAGACGATGGTGCAGCGGTACTCGACCGAGCTGTTCAACTACCTGCAGGAAGCGCCGTACAACATCCCGGCGGAGCAACTGGAGTTCTTCCGCATCCACGGCATCGTGGACGTGGACCACGCGGCGGAGGCCGGCGAGGCGGTCGCACGGCTGATCCGCGACGACCGCGACGTCGAGATGGTGCGGCACATGGCGGAGACGCAGGTGCGGCTGAAGCATGCCAAGTTCGAGGGGATATACGACGCGTACGCCTAGGGATACGCCCTTCGACAAGCTCAGGGTGAGCGGGGGATGTGGCATCCTTCGACGGGCTCAGGTCCTTCGACAGGCTCAGGATGAGCGGAACAAGAACTAACGCAACTCAAAAGGAGCGAACGATGCAGGTGCGGAAGATCAGCGAGGTCGAGAAGGAATCGGCGGCGGGCCCGCTCTTCACGAGCGACGATGTGGCGCGTCAGCCGCTCGCGCCGGACAGCAACGATTTCAACGTCAGCGTGGTCAGTTTCGGAGTCGGCGTTCGGAACAAGTTCCACTATCACGAGAGCGACCAGCTCCTCATCGTGACAGAGGGCCGCGGCGTGGTCGTGACGGAGAGCGGCGAGCGTGCGGAGGTCGGCGAGGGCGATGTCGTGTTCGCACCCGCGGGCGAGAAGCACTGGCACGGCTCGCTGCCTGACACATCGTTCGCGCACATCACGGTGACGCGCAAGGGCGGTCAGACGACCCAGACCGAGGAGTAGGCGTCGCCGGCCCACACCCCGCGGGAACTTGTCATTCCGAGCGGAGCGCAGCGGAGTCGAGGAATCTCTCGGGCGACCGCCTGGTTCGCGGGGCGTTCCCTGAGAGGATGCTGCGCGCTGAAGCGCGGGCTTCGCTCAGCATGACATCCCTCCGCTGCCGTGCCCACTCTGGATTCCAGCCTCCGCTGGAATGACGAAACTCAGTTGAGCGGGTGGTCCGCGTAGCCGATCTCGTACGTGGTGGAGGCGGAGCGGCGTCCAAGGCGCGATTGGAGGCGGGTCATCTGCTCGGCGAGGCCGGGCGTCGCCTCGGCGGACTGTAGGGCATCCTCGGTCTCCCAGAGCATCACGATGATGCCTTGCGTGTGGCCCTCGCGCAGGACGTAGGCGCCGTCATAGCCGGGCAGTCTGCGCATCTCCGGCACAACGAGGCGCTCGAAGGCTTCCTGCGCATCGTCAGAAGCGACCCGGCTCTCGACCTCGTATGTGATGACTCGTGCGTGCATGCGGGGACTTTATCATGTGGGACTAACAGGGATGCACAGGATGGACAAGGTGACAGGCGAGAAACACACGATGACTACAAGGTCTTTCCACCCCGGAGAACATCTGGAGGAGATACTGAAAGGACTGGGGATCAGCCAGTACCGGCTGGCGAAGACGATCGGGGTGCCACCGGTCCGCATCAATCAGATCGTCCACTCCCGAAGGGCGATTACGGCGGACACCGCCTTGCGGATAGGCCGAGCGCTGGGCACGACGCCGGACTTCTGGCTGAACCTCCAGCGCATGTACGACCTTGACGTGGCGCGCGCCTCGACCAACGTGAGCGCTATCGAGCCGCTCGTTGCGGCGGAAGCGTAGGGACTACAGCCCCTTCACCTTCGGCGCGACATCCGCCGCGAGGAACTCCGGCACGGTGTCGTCGTGGAAGTCGAGGTGCTGGAACTGCACCTCGCTGATGCCGAGCTCCGCGAGCCTGCCGAGTTGGTCGATGACCTCCTCCGCGCCGCCGGCAAGCGATCCGCGCTCAAGCAGGGCGGACTTTCGCTCCTTGAGAGCGCCTATCCCCGTCATCCTGGGGAAACGGTCCATGTTCCGCTCGATGGTCGCGTCGTCCGGGCCGACGAACGCGAACGTCATCATGGTCTTTTTCACCGACGCGGGGTCGCGCCCGACGGCCTCGCAGTGCGAGTCCAGGATGGCGATGCGCTCCGCGAGCGCTTCCGGCGGGGCGTTGACCGTGTTCCACTCGTCGGCGTACTCGGCGACGTACCGCAGCGTGCGCTTCGGGCCGTTGCCGCCGATGAGCAGCCAGGGACGGCCCTGCTCGGGCTTCGGCTGCACGTCGAGGTCGCGAAGCTGGTAGTACCTGCCGTCGAACGAGACAGGCCCCGGCCCCCACATCGCCTTCATCAACTGGATGGCCTCACCCAGCCGCGCTGCACGCTCCGCAGGCTCGGGGAATGGGATGCCGTAGGCGTCGTGCTCCGGCTGGTGCCAGCCGTTGCCCACGCCCATCACGAAGCGTCCGCCGCTGAGCAGGTCGATCTGCGCGGCCATCCGCCCCACGTCTACGGGATGCCGGAACGTCACCGGCGCGACGAGTGGGCCGAACCGGATCGTTGAGGTCTCGCGCGCCGCGACAGCGAGCGAGGTCCACGTCTCGAGCGACGCGCGCTGGTCGTTGATGAAGTAGTGGTCGGAGCGGAAGAGCGACGGGAAACCGAGCCGCTCCGCCAGGTGCAGGATGTGGAGCCACCGCTCCCAGTCCAGGTCGTGCTGTCCCTCTACCATCAGGCCAACGTCCATGAGCTGCCTCACTACGGAAGATGGGCGTCAGTCTACGAGAAAGGAAGGCAGGGGTCGTCGTGGAAATCGAAGTGCCATATCGGCTAGCATGCCGGTGGAGAGCCTCGATTCCGAGGAAGAGTGGATCAGTTGTGGGGAGTCAGATGGGAAACCGCACACCGGAACAGAAAGCACGTCGGCGGGAGTTGGAGGCAACTCCCGGATGGCGGGCCGCGAACAATGCAAAGAGGCGGAAACGTTACGCAGAAGACCAAGCGTTCCACGAACAGCTACTTGCGAAGCAGACGGAAGTTCGGCGTGAGCTGTTCACCGACTCCGAGTATCGTGCAGTCCAGAACGAGAAAGCGCAGACGGCCCAGAGGAAGCGGATGGCCGATGTTGAGTACCGCGCTACTTACAACGAGAAGGCAAAAGAGTATCAGCGAAAGAGGCGCCCCGTCGTGAAGGACAAACTTAACGTGCGTCGGCGCGAGCGGCGAGCGTCAGACCCTGAGTATCGAGATAAGGAGAGAACCCGGAGCGCGCAGCGGTACGCTAACCCTGCGATACGTGAACGGACGCTTACGCAGCAGAAGGAGCGGTACTGGACAGACAATGAATACCGCGAAAAGCTTCGTGAGTTGATGAGGGCACGCGGCAAGTCACCGGATTTCAGGGCTTACCAGAACGAATACAACAAGAGGCGGTACTGGACGGACGACCAATACCGCGCCAAAGTACGCGAACGGGGGAACGCGTTGAAGCGACGGAGGCGGCAGGAGATGATTGACCGATTGTTGGATCGAGATGGGGATGTCTGCTCGTGGTGCAAGGAATTGATTGGAGACGACCCTGTCATTGACCATATCTATCCGAGTTCACTCGATGGGCCTACAGTCTATGAGAACCTCCAACTTCTCCATTGGGCCTGCAACAGAGAGAAATGGGACAGCGTCATCGAATCACCACGATAGGTAATAGTCTCTCAGGCAAGGCTACAACCCCCACACGCGCCGTATGACGACTCCCCGCGCGCGGTGTAGGATGGCGGCGTTGCACAGCATTCGTTCCCAAGGAGGGCTGCGATGGCAGAGCGCGTGTGGGAGAAGTACCTGAGCGAGGCTGACAAGGAGCACGTTGCGGCGAGCGGGCACAGGAGCCGAGGGTTCGGATCGCGGCCCGCATTGTTGATGATCGACCTCTACCGCTGGGTGTTCGGCGACCGCCCCCAGACGGTGCTGGAGGCGAAGGACGAGTGGCCGGGAAGCTGCGGCCTCGCGGCGTGGGAGTCGCTTCCGCACATCCAGCGCCTGCTGGCGGCCGCGCGCGAGACAGGCATCCCGGTGGTGCACGTCACCGGCCTGCCGGAGAGCGAGTCAGGCGTCATCGGCTGGGCGTCGTCCGGACGCAAGGACTCGGGCCGCGCGGGCTACATGGGCGGCGGCTCCAAGCGAGAGGGGATGTACGACATCATCCCGGAGGTCGCGCCGATCGAGGGTGAGGTCATGCTGAAGAAGACGTCGCCGAGCGCGTTCTGGGGCACCCCGGTCGTCGGACACCTGAACGCACTGGGCGTCGACACGATCATCGTCGCCGGAGAGAGCACGAGCGGATGCGTTCGTGCGTCGGTGGTCGACGCGTGCACGAACCGCTACAGGGTCGTGGTCGCGGAGGAGTGCGTATTCGACCGGCATGAGGCGCCGCACGCCATCAACCTGTTCGACATGAACCAGAAGTACGCCGACGTCAGGGCGGTGGACGAGGTCATCGAGTGGATGCACGAGTGGCAGGCGCCGGAGGGCTTCGGCGACGCTGAGTAGGGGCGCTGTCATTCCGAGCGGAGCGCAGCGGAGTCGAGGAATCTCTCGGAGCAGCCTCGGTATCCGAGCAGACATCTCCCGAGAGATGCTTCGGCGGAGCCTGTCCTGAGCATGGCCGAAGGGCTCAGCATGACAGACTCCACCCCACCGACCCCACCGCGTGCGCTGGCCCCACCGCGTGCGCCGGCGCGCACGTGTGACCGACCTGGCGGTCACTCTGGATTCCCGCTTTCGCGGGAATGACGGGTGAAACCGGGGAATGACGGGGCGGTCCCCTCTCCCGATGGCGGGAGAGGGTCAGGGTGAGGGTTGGTGGGGGTGGATGGGTCGATGTACGAGACGAATGACGCTTAGCACGGAGGAGCGTATGGGACGGTTGGACGACAGGGTGATCATCGTGACGGGGGGCGCGGCCGGCATCGGACGGGCGTTCGCGGGCGGCTTTGTGCGCGAAGGCGCGGCCGTCGTGCTGGCGGACATCAACGGCGAGGCGGCCGAGCGCTCGGCGGAGGAGTTGCGGCAGGAGGGCGGGCAGGCGCTCGGGCTCACGGTCGACGTGTCGGACCAGGCGCAGACCGAGACCATGGTCGCTGAAACGCTGTCCCGTTTCGGGAAGATAACGGGACTCGTGAACAACGCAGCCATCGCGCTCCGGGTGAAGCACACGCGCGCGCCGCTGGAGGAGATACCACTGGACGAGTTCGACCGGATGCTCGCGGTGAACCTGAAGGGCGTTTTCCTCTGCTCGAAGGCCGTGCTGCCGCACATGAAGGAGCAGGGCTACGGCAAGATCGTCAACATGAGCTCCGGCACGTTCTTCAACGGCCGCGAGAACCTCGTCCACTACGTCGCGTCCAAGGGCGGCGTCATCGCGTTCACGCGGGTGCTCGCGCGCGAGGCCGGGCCGTCCGGCATCACGGTGAATTCGATAGCGCCGGGGCTGACGGCGAGCGAGACGGAAGAGCACGACATGGAGCAGTTCGCGGCGCGCATCCCGAACCGGGCCATCAAGCGCATCGAGATGCCGGAGGACCTCGTCGGCGCGGGCATCTTCTTCGTGTCGTCGGAGAGCGACTTCATCTCCGGCCAGACGCTCGTCGTCGACGGCGGGGTCGCCGTGCATTGATTGATCCCCTCTCCTGAGGGAGAGGGCTGGGTGAGGGCCCTGCTGGCGGTGAGGCGGGGCATTCGAGACGTACCATCGCAACAACGAGAGGCAAACGCATGGGTAAGCTGGACGAGCGGGTGATCATCGTGACGGGAGGAGCGCAGGGCATCGGGCGCGCGTTCGCGATGCGGTTCGCGGAAGAGGGCGCGCGGGTGGTCATCGCGGACATCAACGGCCCCGCCGCGGAGAAGACGGCGGCGGAGATAGGGGAGGCGGGAGGCGAGGCGATAGCGGCGCCAACAGACGTGTCCGACTACGAGTCGACCGAGGCGATGGCGCGGGCTGCGCTCGAGAAATGGGGCCGCATCGACGGCCTCGTGAACAACGCAGCTGTCTTCCAGCGCCCGCAGATCACGCGCGGGACGGTGGAGGAGATCACCGCTGAGGAATGGGACCGGGTGATGGCGGTGAACGTGCGCGGGCCGTTCCTCTGCTGCAGGGCAGTGCTGCCGCACATGAAGGCGCGCGGCTACGGCAAGATCGTCAACATCAGCTCCGGCACGTTCTTCTCCGGACGCTCCAGCACGCAGTACGTGGCCTCGAAGGGCGCGGTGGTCGGCATGACGCGCACGCTCTCCCGGGAGGTAGGCGACTTCGGCATCACGGTGAACTCGATCGCGCCGGGCTCGACGGCCAGCGACCCCGAGCGGGACGAGTCGAGCTACCAGGGCCGCGTCCCGGATCGCTCCATCAAACGCGTCGAGCGTCCGGAGGACCTCGCGGGCGCCGGCGTCTTCCTGATGTCGTCGGACAGCGACTTCATGACCGGCCAGACGATGATCGTGGACGGCGGCGCGGCGCTGAACTAGTGCGCTTTCCGTCATTCCTGCAAAGGCGGGGATCCAGAGTGACCGGCAGGTCACAAGTGCGCGCAGCGCACGCCCCTTCCTTGGGAGGTTCTACAGATGAGCTCAGCAATCGACTCCTGGCGCGAACGGATCGAAGCGCACGAACGCGACGCCGCTGCGTTCGGCGGCGGGCACGGCCACGGGCATGGCCATGGTCACGGACACGGCCATCGCGCATTCAGACGCGCCAACAGGGCATTGGACCCCTGGCGCACGGACGATCCGGTGCTGAACGGCCTCTACGCGCTCCTCGGAGCGGATGTCGACGTCCTCGACGTCGGCGGGGGCGCGGGCCGCTACGCATTGCCCCTCGCGACGCGCGCCAGGCTCGTCACCGTGGTCGAACCGTCTACGGAATCCGTCGAGATGCTCACGTCCCGCGCGGCTGAAGCCGGGCTCGCCAACGTCACTGCCATCAACGAGGCATGGGAAGACGCCGAGGCGCCACCGGCGGACGTGGTGCTCTGCTCGCTGGTGCTGCATCACGTGGCGGACGCCGTTCCGTTCGTGACCAGGATGCAGGAGTACGCCAAAGACCGAGTCGTACTCGTGGAGATGATGGAAACGCCGGGCGCGCTGGAGATTCCCTTCTTCGAGCGCGTGTACGGCTCGGCTCCTACGCCCCTGCCAGGACTCCCGAGCGTGCTGGACCTGCTCTGGGCGATGGACATCTTCCCCGACGTGACGATGGTCAGCGCCGACGCAGCCGTGCTGGAGACGGACCGGGACGCGGCGCTCGACCAGTTGCGCGGTCGGCTGAGCGTGAGAGAAGGCACCGAGGCGGACGACCGGCTCCTCGCCGCGGCGGACGACTTGCTGGAAGAGACGCCCAACGGCCTCGTCGTCAGGGGCGTGGCCCTGCAACGGCAGGCCATCGTCACTTGGAGACCGGGTGGCTGGGCCTGCTAGTACATGATCATGTGCGTGGGGACCAGCCGTTGCTCTGTGGGGTCAACCGCAAGAGCAAGGCCTTCCAGCGTGTAGGCGCCAAGGAGGGCGGGGCCGTCGTCTTGCCCGAATATGACGAGCGTGACCACGCTCTCTCCGTCTATCGTGGCCCACGCTTGCCCAAAGTCCATATCAACCCGCCGCCCGTCAGCCAGCAGAAACCGACGCCTGCCGGCAGGGGCAACTCCTAATTCATGCAGCAGACTGGCGGGCAGCGTGGTGTAGGCCGCACCGGTATCGACCGTCGCGACTATCTCCCTGGACAGTTGGCCGTCCATGCTGGCTATTCGCAGCGGCCAGTTGAAAGTTCCCATCTGAGACCTCGCCATCTGTTCTGGAGGTTCATTGTAAACGATGCCGTGTGACACCGGCCCCTTACGCCTTCGCACCAGTGGCACGTACTCTGTCTGCATGACCCTGCAATCAGCGATAGGCAGCCGCACTACGAGCAGAGCAGGAGCGGACCGGAAAGAGCCGTTATGGACCGCAAATGAACCCCCTTTAGGCCGCAGATGGGCCGTTTCGGACTCCGGAACAGCTCACTTGCCACCTCCGTTTCAGGAGTGATTCAGAGCAGATGGACCGGAATGGACCGCAGTGTCCCCCGGAACATTCCGTGGGTGTCCCAGCGGCGAGTCGATCAGGAATGAGCAGGAATGAAGAGAAAATGAACCGCAACGAAGAGCGAATGAGCAGGTTTGGGCAATTGAACTGCTCATCGAGAACGCTGGACCCAGAGGTGGAACCCGGGTGGGTGAGCAGAAATGAGCAGCCGTTCCCCCCGGAACTTCCCCTCCGGGGCCAACGAACACCTCGTACGCGCTGCCGTTGCGTGTGCCGCTGCGGAGCAGATACCCTCAGTCCGTTCGTGGTGAGCCTGTCGAACCACGAAGTGGAGAGGCAACTGGTGTGACCGCAGGTCGCTCTGGGTTCCCGCTTTCACGGGGATGACGAATAACAACGAGGAGACAGTCGCAATGGGAGAGATCGTCTGGGCCGCAGGTTCGGTGCACGCACCGCAGTTGCTGACGAGGCCACCACAGGAAGACCAGGCGCAGTTGCAGGCGGGAATCGACGCTATGGGCGTGCTCGGTGGCGAGTTGGACGAGACGCAGCCTGACGTGCTGGTCCTCATCGGCATCGACCACGTCGAGACGTTCTTCCCCGGCTCGGTGCCCGCGTTCGCGATCATCACCGGCGACACTGCGACCGCGGAGTTCGCGGGGCACGAGTACGAAGTGCCCATCCACCAGGAGATGGCGACGGCGCTGCTGAACGGTCTCGTGGCGGAGGGGATAGACCTCGCGTACGCACACGAAGCGCTGCTCGGCCACGCGTTCGCCACGCCGCTGGAGTACATCCACCAGGGCAGGGCGATCCCCATCGTGCCGATGTTCGTCAACGTCTACCTGCCGCCGCTGCCGACGACGCACCGTTGCCTCCAGGTCGGCGAAGCGATGCGCAAGGTCATCGACGCGCGACCGGAAAAGGTGGCGATACTCGCGAGCGGCGGGCTGTCGCACTACCCCGGCACGTGGAAGTACTTCTACCCGGAGTACGAGTTCGACCACTGGGTCATCCAGGAGCTGGAGGAGGGGAGGCCGGACTCGCTGTTGGAACTCACCGGCGAACAGTTGGACGAGGTCGGCAACACGGAGCTGCTGCCATGGCTGATCATGTTTGGCGCGACCGGAAACCAGCGTGGAGAATTGCTCAGCTACCAGCCGACGTCGCACCACGGCCACGGCGTCATGCGTTTCATCCCGGACCGCGGGGGCCGCGGACAGGAGCCCCGCGACATCCCGAAGTTCGGCGGCTTCGAGTTCAAAGGCCAGGGCTACGAGTTCTACAAGTACCCGACGCTGGAGACGTACCCGCTGAACAAGGCCCTGTTCGAGCTGCGCCGCGACGAAACCCTGCGTGCGCGGTTCGTGCGCGACATGGACGGCGTTGCCGCGGAGCTGGGCGTAACGGGCGAGCAGGCCGCTGCGCTCAAGACGATGAGCACGGACGTACTCGCTAAGGCGGGCGCGCACGGCATCCTCGCTATCACGACGACGCTGACGCTCCAGCGCTCCGCGAAGGAAGCGGGCATCGAGATAACCTCGGTGGCCTGATTGCGGCCCAGCCCCGCGGTTCGAACCTTCTGATCGCCTGGTGACACATAGCAGTTGACACTGCTGAGCAGCGGAGCTAAGTTGGGTATGGAAGGAGTACCGCATCCCAACCGGACACGATCCGTCTGAAGGTACGCAGGAGGCTCACGTGTTCAGGAACGGAAAGAGAGCAGGCTTATTCACGGAAGCGCTCCTGAACCGCGTATTCACCATCAGCGTGATCGTACTGTTCGTAGGCATCGTCTTCGGGTACGTGATACAGATCTCATGGGTCCCTGAATGGATTATCGCGTGGCTCATAGGCGTCGGAATCCTGGGCGCAGTTGCGAGTGGCGTTATGCGCCTCGAAAAGCTGTAGACAGAAGTGTCGCTTACGGAGATTCTCCTGCCTGCGCTGCTTCCCGCCGTAGCGCTCATCGGCATCCTCGTCAGCCTGTACCGCTGGGGCGCCGAGCGCCGTGACAGGCGCGAAGAAGGAAGGCTGGAGCGAAAGTACGAGGCCTACGCTGTCCTCAGCGACCTTGCCCGTTCTGCTCTTGAGGACCCAGGCAACGGGGCATTGAAAGACGACCTCCTGGGCAGGCTTCGCGCATGCTGGCTGTATGCCGGCGACGAGGTCATCGATGCCGGCCATGCCTTCCTCGACGACATAGCGAGCGGGAGACAGGACTCCTATCGGGCCTTCACGGCTTTCCTTCTCGCCATGCGCGCCGACATGCAGATCAGAACGAGGCTTGAGTTCAGAAACTGGACGTCACCGGTTTCGTCGAGCTGAACCGGTCCAGATGACTACCGACCCACTGTCCCGCTGCCCATGGCCGAGCGACGAGCTGATGCTCCGCTACCACGACGAGGAGTGGGGCGTCCCGACGCACGACGAGCGCACGTTGTTCGAGTTCCTGGCGCTGGAGGCGGCGCAGGCGGGACTCTCGTGGCGGACGGTCCTCCACAAGCGCGCAGCGTTCGTGCGCGCGTTCGATGGCTTCCACCCGGAGCGGGTCGCGCACCTGGGCGACGCCGATGTCGAGCGGATGCTGCAAGACCCGGGCATCGTGCGGAACCGGCTGAAACTGCGCGCCATCGTGCACAACGCCCAGCGGTTCATCGAGGTGCAACGCGAGTTCGGCAGCTTCGACGCCTACCTCTGGGGCTTCTTCGGCGGCGAACTGCCGAGGCCGGACGTGCTGACGGGCGACATGGTGCCGACGACGACACCCGAGTCCGATGCGCTCTCCGCGGACCTGAAACGCCGCGGCTTCAAGTTCGTCGGATCGACGATCGTGTACGCCTACATGCAGTCGGTGGGTCTCGTGAACGACCACGTCACGGGGTGTTTCAGGGCGCCGTGACTCAAGATAGGATAGGCCGGTTGTCATCAACGGCACGAAAGAAGAGAATCACATCGTGGGTGTTTTCTCCGTCTTGAGGAAAGTATTGACTGGATGGTACGTCGTCGTGCCGTTATTGGTTGGTCTGGGCATTGCAGTCGGTGCTTTGACGTTCGTCTATGCCACGCCCGGAAGGCCCCAGATCGGCGTCATCGATATACCTTTCACGGTCATAAGCGAGGACTCGGCCTACGTCATGGGCAGGCTCCTCGACTACGCCCGCGAGGACGAATCCATCAAGGCCGTGGTCATTAAGCTCACCTCCCCCGGAGGAGGCGCCGCAGCGAGCGAACACCTGTACCTCGAAACCCGCAGGCTCCGCGCGGAGAAGCCTGTCGTGCTGGTCATGAACGGGCTGGTCGCCAGTGGCGGGTACATGATGTCGATGGGGGCGACTCATACCTATGCCAAGCCATCGTCCCTGGTGGGAAACGTGGGCGTAGTCTCCCCCGCCGGACCGCTGGTCCCCCCCGTGCCCGGTGAGGACGTGGTCTTCAGCGGCCCCCACAAACTGGACGGTTCTTCGAGAAGAGACTGGGTCGGCATGGTGGACCAGCTGAAATCAGCCTTCGCACAGACGGTGATCAGCGAGAGAGGAGACAGGTTGCGCATCACCAGGGATGAACTGGTCGAGGCGCGCATCTACTCCGGCGTGGACGCGGTGCGGCTTGGTCTCGCTGACGAGATCGGGAGCGATGGCGACGCCATCCAGAAGGCCGCGGAACTGGCGGGGATCTCCAACTACGGCCTCGTAGACGTCAACCTGGAAGTGCAGATAGAAGTCATCCGGGAACTGCAGCGCATCCTCGAACCCCTGGACAGCGGGGACGGATCGAATCTGGCCGACGTCTTAGCCGTGCTCACAGCGGACGACGGGAGCGGTGACCCCGTCCTGGACGCATACCCGGGAGGCAACGGCGGCGGCACGTTAGGGCTTGACGCCCTGCAGGGATTCGTGCTCGACCGGCAGTTGAGCATGGACCAGGAAGACCCACTGCCGGACTTTCCCCTGGGGATAGGACAACCGAACTTCTATTACCTGTATGTGGGAAATGCTCCGTAGAATCGCACTCCTTGCTCTCTTGCCGGCATTCGCCGTCATCGCTTTCGGGGTGGCCTTCTTCCTCTTCTATCGCGGGGGATACGAGCCGCCTTCGCAGGTGGAGATTTCATACGAGCAGATCACGTGGCCCGAGCTCCCCTCGAGCGACTTCGTGGACGCGCCCGTCACCCAGGTGAAGCACGGTCTCCTCGTGGTGGACGCTATGCACGGCAACGCCTTCACGGAGAGCGAGGTGTTCACCCTTACCTCCCGGGTGGCCGATCGAGGGTATGACGTGGATTTCGCAGGCGGTTTCACGCCCGGTCCGGAGAGCGTCCGCCTTCAGCTCCTGGAAGAGAAACTGCGGCGCGCGGACAGTCTCATGGTCGTCCTGCCCCAGTTGGCGTACTCCGAAGCCGAGGCCGCCCTCGTTGAACGGTTCGTGCGGAAGGGCGGGAAACTCCTGCTGGTCTCCGACCCGACCCGCGGCGACGAGATCAACACGCTGGCTGCCGGGTTCGGACTGGACTTCCGGCCGGATTACCTCTTCAACGTGACGGAGTACGACGTGAGCTTCCAGAACATCATCGTGAGGGAGTTTCAACCCGACGAACTCACCGTTGGTCTGGATGCCATAACCCTCTACGCCGCAGGCTCGATCCGTTCCTCAGGCCCCGGGCTTGCCTTCCCCGGCGCGGATACCCGGTCGTCGCTGGTGGATACCTCGGAGAGGTTGTATCCCATCGCCGGGGGCGACAGCCGCAACGTGCTGGCGGTCGCCGACCTCACCTTCATGGTTCCTCCCCAGAACTCCCTGCTGGACAACGACAGACTGATATCCAACATCGCCGACTACCTCACTTCGAGCGAACGAGCGTACGAGTTGACGGACTTCCCGCACTTCTACGAGGCCGGTCCAGAGAACGGCACGGATATCCTGCTGGGCCGCGAGTCGCTCTGGGATATCGGCATTCACACAAAGAACGGCCTGGCCGACTACCAGATCTCTTCCGAGATCCGGGGGGTGGAGGACCTCAGCCGCGACACCGTGTTCCTGGGGTTGTACGAGGACGCCCTTCCGATGAGCCGATATCTCCAAGCCGCTGGAGTGCGCATCGGCGACACCCTGGGCACTCCCTTCGCTCCCGACCTGGACCCCGACGGTACGTCCGTCATCGTGCTCGACCAGAACCAGGACCGGCACGTCCTGGTTGTCCTGGCCGACAGCCCGGGGACTTTGGAGGGTGCGGTCAACCGTCTGCTGGATGGCGACTTCAGAGGTGACCTGGTGACTAACTTCGTGGGAGTAGGCAGGTAGTTCATGAAGGTACGATTCAGTTCCCTTATCTCGCCTCTCCTGGGGTTGCTGCTGCTGGCTTCGTTGGCAGCCTGCAGCGAGACCGCCGATACGCAACCGGCGACGGCGCCACCGGACCCATCACCGGGGCAGGCTGTCGAGTCTTTGTCGTCCAGCGACAGGATGGCCGTGGATGCGTTCGCGGACCAACGGCAGACCCTCGATGAGGGATGGGACGAGTTCCGCCAGGACTTCGACGAGTGGCGCGCCGGGCTGACCTCCTGCCACCGGAGCTCCGTGCATGAGGCATTGCAGGACTTCGCCGCCGGTTTCGCGGAAGTGACCGCGCAGGCCGGGGACCTTCCCCGCGCCGCAGTCACCAGGGAGATCGCCGACATAGCGATCGAAGCCGCTGAGGAGGAGGAAGCGGCGTTCCGCCAGTTGCGCGACCGCTGGCAGCCCGATGACATCTCCCTGTTCGAACAGGTGGAGAAGCGACGTGCCGATTCGGCCCGGGCCCAGAGGCAGGTGGAGGACATGGCACTGGAGCTGCGGGAGCAGTTGGAGGCCGCCATGAAGCCCGGGGAGAGAGCCGCGCTGAGGCAGTTCTCCGACGCCCTCGAATCTATCGCGGATGACTGGAACGGGTTCCATGATGACTACGCCGCGCTGCAGGAGGCTGCGGTCCACCTGGACGATTTCGGGGTCATAGCGGAACTCGACGCGCGCGTCGTGCAGTTCGACGCGGTAGTCGATGCCGTCTCCGGACTCCCTGCGGAGGGGGCCACTGAGAGCGTCGCCGAGACGGTCCAGGCAGCGGCGGAGGCCGAGCGCGAAGCCCTGCTCGCGGTGCATGCCAAGCTGCAGGAAAACCTCACCGCTCTGCTCGAAGGCCAGAGTCCGCTCCCGCATCCGACGGGACCGACGGGTTCACACCTGGACGAGATGGAACCCATATTCGAAGAGAGCGAGGCCGTCCTTGAGCAGGTCAGCCGGACGACCAGGTTGCTGATCGACGACGACCCGGAGGAGAAGCTGGCGGAGGTGGAGAACTTCGAAGGCCACTACGCGCGCCTCCTCGTACAGTGGGACGCTTTCCACCAGCGCTACAGCGATTGGCGTGGGACCGGCGGCGGGTGTGACCGCACCGGGGTGCTCCAGTCACTGGACGGGTTCAGCCTGCGCATGGGCGACCTTGGCCGCGAGGTGCGCGGCCTTCCCCAGTCCAGCTATCTGCTGCCCATGTACAACCTGCTGGCCGAAGCGGTGGAGCGAGAAGAGGGGGCCATCCGTGCCCTGCGCAACTCCTGGCGTCCCTTCGCAGTCGATGCCTTCAAAGCCGTGGACCAGGAGCGGATAATCGCCGACAGGCTGCGCCGGCAGGCGGATATCGGTCTGCAAGAACTCCTCGACCGGTCCTGAGCCAGTGGAGTAACGGGTCAGTGTGACCGCCCTTATCGGTCCTTCTGCTCGCGGAGGATGAGGAGTGTGGTCGGGATGCCGGCGGTGATGATGAGCAGGATCGCGGGCATGGCGGCGCGGGCGAAGAACGCCTCCGACGCAGCGCTCCACACGGACGTTGCGAGCGTCCGGAAGCCGGTTGGGCTGAGGATGAGCGTCGCAGGCAACTCCTTCATCGTGAGCAGGAAGACCAGGGCGGCCCCCGCAGCGATGCCCCTCGACAGCATCGGCAGCGTGACGAGCCGGAAGGCGTGGAAAGGCGTCTTACCCAGGCTGCGCGCAGCCTCTTCCAGCCGTGGGCTGACCTGCTTGAGCGCGGTCTGCGTCGCCCCCACGGACGCGGGGAGGAAGAGGACGACGTAGGCCGTCACGAGCAGGAACGTTGTCTGGTAGAGCGGCGTGAGGACGGACGCGCCGAAGAAGACGAACGCCAGCGCGACCGCGAGTCCGGGCAGGGCAAACCCGACGTAGGCGAGACGCTCCAGGGTCGAGGATACCCATCCGGGGTAGCGTACGGTGAGGAGCGCAACAGGGGTGGCGGCAACCGCGGCGGCGCCTGCAGCGAGCGCGGATACGTAGATGGTGCTGATCGTGTTGCTCCAGAGCAGATCGAGCGGCTCGCCCGCCGTGACGCCGCGCACCACCCAGTAGATGAGGATGGCCATCGGCCCGGCCAGCGAAAACAGAACGATGGTTGCGGCGTAGAACGTGGCGGCCCATCGCCAGGGACCCAGGCTCGCAACGTGGGGAGTGCGCTGCGCGCCGGGCGTGACGCGATGGTAGACGGCGCTCCCCCTCGTTCGGCTCTCGGCGACGAGGAGCGCGATCGCGAGGGCGGTCAATGCCAGCGAGAGCGCGGCGGCGATGCTGCGGTCGAAGGCAGTCTCGTACTGGATGAAGATGACCCAAGTGAAGGTCTGGTAACGCAGCAGCGAGACGGCCCCGAAGTCGCTGAGCGTGTAGAGCGCAACGAGCAGGGAGCCTGCGACGATGGCCGGGCGGAGCAGGGGCAGCGTCACCTGAAAGAATGCACCGGCGGCGGTCCGACCGAGGCCTCGCGCGGCCTCCTCCATCGCGGGGTCCATGCGTTGGAGCGCGGCCTTGACCGGCAGCATGACGTAGGGGAAGGAGAGGAGCGTGAGCGTGAGAGCCGCTCCCGGGAGGCCGAATACAGACGGGAGGCGGTCGACGCCGAGCGGTTCCAGCCAGCCCTGCGCCATCCCTTTCGGGCCGAGCGTGGTGATGACGAGGAGAGCGAAGACGTAGCTGGGTATGGCGAGCGGAAGGGCGGTGAGCATCCCGAACGTCCGCCGGAATGGCAGGTCTGTGCGGAGCGTCAGCCATGCCAGCGAGACCCCGATAACGGCACAGGCCGAGGTGACGATGCCGACAAGGAGGACGGTACGGAAGAGGATGCCCAGCGTACGCGCGCTGAAGAGCACGTCCAGCCCCGCGGCGCCTGAGTCGAGCGTGCGCACGAGAAGGTAGACGGGTGGCAGGAGCATGAGGAGCCCGATGGCAGCAGCGGGCAGCCAGATGAAGACAGGGGGCATGCTACCGCGCCGCGCCCGATCCGGCGTGGGGTTGGTGTCCACGACGTTCTGCACAGCGGGTATCTTTCACGCTCAGGGCTGTCGGCGCAATGGGGCAGGGTGGCCACTGAGGCCCGCTCTACGCGCGTGGCAGGCTACGAGGGAGTGCCCCGGCGCGCCGGGGAGGATCGGCGGCCGGGGCTGAATCGGAAAACGGGAACGTGCTACCTGAGGACTCTCCCCTGGCTGCGGCGGCGCTGAGCAGCGTCCACCACACCGCACGTCCGCCAACCTCTATCATGCGCAGGCCCTTCGGTAGGACGGAGGACCTGTGCGGTGCGGCTTGCTTGCCACCAACTACCGGCTCGCAGGATTGCAGCGGCTCGGAGGTCACGTCTCTCCAGAGCAGGATCTTCGCAGCGACCATGTCGGTCTCCTGGTAGGCATAGGCACACCAGCTCAATTCGTTCCAGCGTTCGAGCATCTCGTTCCAGCACGCCTCACGGTCGTTGTGTGCGGTCTCCATCGCGTATCGTCCTTTCCGCGCTACGGGAGCGCACCGAGGTCGCGCAGGACCGCAGTCGTGCCTTCGAGGTCGGCGAGGTCAGCGAGCGCGATGTCGGGTCTCGCAATCTCGTCGAGCGGCGTCAGGAGACGGTTGATGGTGACGCCTTCGACGAGCGGGTACTCGAACGTCTGGCCCGCGAAGAACTGCTGGGCGACGGTTCCGAGGAGGAACTCGACGAAGAGCTCGGCGTTGCCGCGGCTCTCCGCTGTGTTGAGGATGCCCGCGCCGGAGACCATGACGAGCGCACCGGGGCCGCCGGCGGACGGGTGGTAGTTGCGTGCGGCGAAATCCTCGCCCTCCTCGGAGATGAAGCGGTAGAGGTAGTAGTGATTGACGAGGCCGATGTCGATCTCGCCCGCGGCGACGGCGGCAACCTGCGGTGTGTTCTTCGGATAGATGGTTGCGCCGTTGGCGACCATGCCCTCGATCCATTCCGCAGTCTTCTCCTCACCCCAGAGCTTGCGCATGCCGGTGACCATGGTGAGGAAAGAGCCGTTGGTGGGGGCCCAGCCAACGCGGTCCTTCCATTGCGGCTGGGTCAACTCGAAGATATCGGCCGGAAGCTCATTCTCCGGTACGCGGTCCGGGCTGTACACGAGGACACGCGCCCGGCCGGAGATGCCGGCCCAGAGGCCCTGTGGCGAACGCGCCCACGCTGGCGAGCGCTCGAGGATGCCGGCGGGCAGGGGAGCGAGCAGGGACTCGACGGCGCCGAGCCCGCCGGGGTCCTGCGCGTAGAAGACGTCAGCGGGGCTGTTCGCTCCCTCTTCGAGGAGGGTGGCTGCGAGCGAGGCAGTGCCGCCGTACTTGACCTGCACGTCGATGCCGGTGACGTCGGCGAACTGCTGGATGATGGGATCGACGAGGCTTTCGCTGCGTCCGGAATAGATGACGAGCGAGCCAGAGGCCCGCTGCACGGAAGCGGCGGTGGGGGTGGGCTCCGCCTGCGGCGCCGCGGTCGGCGTCGCGGTGGGGTCGGCGCCGCACGCTGCGAGCGCCAGGACGATGACGACCAGCGCCAGGGGAGCGAGCGCCCATCTGGGGTCAGGAAGGATTCGCATGGAGGTATCTCCCGGAGGGTATTAGGTTTGCCTGTGTCAATAAGTTAGTATGCACTAACCATGTTGCGGAGTATAGACAACAGAGGTGAGTTGTCAAGGGGAATCAACGAGGAATGTCAGGAACGGTTGTGGCGGATCAGCCCGGATAGTTGGGAGGAAGGAGATTCGGGATGGAGTCCCGTATGGGGTAGACAGCGGCGCACGCGGTGCATGTAAGCGTGCCGGCTACAACGTCGTCGCCGGCCGCGTGCTCGATGGTGAGCGTGAGAGGCGCCTTGTCGGCGGGGCAGGCGAGGATGTCGATCAGGTCGCGTTGCATGTTGGCGCTCCGGTGGTTAGTCGAAGGGATAATACAGGAGGGGGTGAAGTGGAGGAGTCTGAAATCTTGCGCTGGTCATTGATACTGATAGGATGAGTCACAGGTGACTCATCCGCGATTCACAGAGGTTGCACATGAACCAACTGACAGTTAGGGGGTTCGACGACGCGCTGAGCGATAGTATGCAGCGCCTCGCCAAACGCGATGGGATCTCCCTGAACCAGGCTGCCTTGAAGCTCATGCGGAAAGGTGCGGGGTTGGCGGATGATAGCGGGAAGGCAGACACTATCGGCGATTCGCTGGACCACTTCATAGGTAGCTGGACATCCGAGGAGGCAGACGCGGTGAACGCTGCCATAGAGGACTTTGAGACTATCGACGAGTCGGCTTGGGAATGAGGTCCTACTGGACTCCAACGCGTATACACTGCTGATGCATGGACACGAGCAGATTGCGAATCTCGCACGCGATGCTGAACAGTTGTTGCTCTCAGCTGTCGTCGTGGCAGAACTGCTCTACGGGTTCCGGTGGGGTGCACACTTCGAGCAGAACGTTGCTCAGCTCAGAGCCCTTCTCGATGGTCCTCGCGCGTCCTTTGTGCCTATCGGGCTGGTGACCGCGGACCGCTACGGCAGGATAGCAGCGTCCCTGCGTGCCAAGGGCAGACCCATCCCGACGAACGACATCTGGATAGCGGCGCAGGTGATGGAGACAGGCGCTGACCTGGCCTCAGCCGACGCTCATTTCGAACACGTTGATGGACTCGCGTGGACCAGGCTCACGGTGAATTGACTCTTCAGCGTCCGAGTTCCTGCTCCACGATGTAGCGCAGCACGTCCGAGAGCAGGAAAACGACAACGCCGAGGATGACAACCGTGTTGGCGTGGCCGAGGGCCGCAGCGACCGCGCGAATGCGCCCGGTCCGGATGGTAACGGCCTCGGCTATGCGCCTCCGGCGGCGTATCGCGATGAAGAACATCCATGCAGAGAGCGCGACCTTGAGGGCGAGTACTGCAACGTAGCTCGCCGTTGCGGTCGGCTCCGAGATGCGGGTGAAGAAGAGGACCGCGCCGGTCACCACGAGCGTCCACATCGCCAGCCTCACGAGTCCGCCGAAACGTTCCAGGGCAGCCCGTGTGAACTCGGAGGAGAGGGTGCTGCTCGTGACACCGGGGCGCAGGACGAACAGGTAGAAGAGGCCGCCTCCCACCCATGCCACAGCGGCTATAGCATGCGCCCAGCGGGCGACGAGCAGAGCGACGTCAGTCATATCGGAAGAATGGTAGGCGAGCGGGGTGCGCCGGGCAACGCGGTTGGTACGCCAAACAACGGTAGCGCCTGCGGCATCCGGGTGCGTACTATGAACGGACGGACCGGAGGTGAGTATATGGCCGACGTCGCGTTGTACCACTGGGTGGGTTGAGGGACATGCAAGACGGCGAGAGCGGCGCTCTCGCAAGCCGGGATACCGTTCGCGGAGCGGGACTTCTTCAAGCATCGCCTCTCCCGTGAAGAGATCGAAGCCTTGCTGGGCGGCGAGTCTCCGAGCGCGTTGTTCAACTTAAGATCGGTGACGTTCCGCAAGAGCGGCATCGACCCGGAGTCGCTGACGGAAGAGCGGATGCTGGAATTGCTCGTGGAGGAGCCTCGATACTGGAAGCGTCCGGTGGCAGTCGTGGAGGGAAAGGTGATGGCAGGCGCGAAGGCGAAGCAACTCGGGGCTGCGCTGGGGTTCTGATGACGATACGGGTGCTGCCTGCGGGAGTTGCCGCGCGGATCGCGGCGGGGGAGGTCGTCGAACGGCCGGCGTCCGTCGTGAAGGAGCTCGTCGAGAACTCGCTGGATGCCGGTGCGCGCGTCGTCGGCGTCGAGATCCGGCACGGCGGACTGGCTTCGATACGCGTCACGGACGACGGGTGCGGCATCCGGGCGGAGGAGATGGCGCTAGCCTTCGAACGCCACGCGACGAGCAAGTTGGCGTCGGTCGAAGACCTGGCGAGCATCGGGACACTGGGGTTCCGGGGCGAGGCGCTTGCGAGCATCGCGGCAGCGGCGAACGTACGGATGACCACCCGCACGGCAGACGCGGAGTCGGCGACGACGGTGGAACTGGAGGGCGGCGAGGTCGTGCGGCGGTCGCAGGCGGGCGCCGGACTGGGGACGACGATCGAGGTTGAGGCGCTCTTCTCGACGATACCCGCGCGGCTGAAATTCATCCGCTCGCCCGCGGCGGAGACCGCGCGTGTGCGGCAGACGGTGGACCACCTGGCGATGGCGCACCCGCACGTGCAGTTCTCGCTCAAGACGGACGGCAGGCTGCAACTCTCCACGTCCGGCAACGGCAGCCTGCGCGACGCGGTTGCGGCAGTCCATGGTGCGGAGCTGGCACAGGCGATGATTGAAGTCGGCTCGTGGACGGGCCCGTATCCAGTATGGGGGCTCGTGGGGACACCGGAACAGAGCCGCGCGAACCGCACGGGAATCAGCCTGTTCGTGAACAACCGCTGGGTGCAGCACCGAGCCGTTAGCGTCGCGGTTGAGGAGGCGTACCGGGGCCTGCTGATGGAGGGGCGCTTCCCGATGGCGGTGGTGTTTCTTGACGTGCCGCCGGGCGAGGTGGACGTGAACGTACACCCGAACAAACGCGAGGTGCGGCTGTCACACGAGGGGGATGCATTCTCCAGCGTGCAGCGCGCCGTGCGAGAGGCGTTGCTCGCCGCGTCGCCGATCGCGGAGGCTGAGGGGTTGCTGTCTCAGTCCGTGCCTACGACTCCCCCTGTTCCCCCGTCGTTCGAGATGACGTTCGCGCCGCAGGAACGGGAGCAGACACCACTGCCGGAGCCCGCACCTGTCGCATCGGACGCTTACGCGCCGCTTGCGCCTCCACCAGGAGCGTCACCGCTGTCGCGGCTGCGGGTGCTGGGGCAGATCGCGAACACCTATATCGTCGCGGACGGACCGGACGGCATGTACCTGATCGACCAACACGCGGCACACGAGTCCGTGCTGTATTACCGTCTGTTGCGGCAATGGGCCAACAGCGCGCCGGAAGTGCAGCCCATGCTGGAACCGCTGGCCGTAGGCCTGACGCCGCAGCAGATGGACGCGCTGGGCGAGGGCCGAGCGGTGCTGGAGCGGTACGGCCTGCTGGTGGAGCCGTTCGGCGACGATACGCTGCTGGTCCGCGCGGTGCCGGTGATGGCGCGGCGCGTGGACGCAGCGAAACTGGTTGCCGAGGCGCTGGACGGCTTCGCGGCGCGCAACAACGGAGCGGACACGCACCTCGCAACCGCGGCGTCCATCGCGTGCCACAGCGCCGTGCGTGCCGGGCAGACGCTCGATGCCCAGGAGATGACGGCGCTCGGCGAGGCGCTGGCGTCGGAGATGAACCCGCAGCACTGCCCGCACGGGAGACCGACCGTTATCCGCGTATCGACAGACGTGCTCGGGAGGCAGTTCGGGAGGCTGTAGATGGGTGTGGCGGCGGTACTGGCGACACGAAACCCGGCGAAGGCGAATCAGCTGCGGGAACTGCTCGTTGGCCTCGACGTCGAACTCCTGGATGGAGCGTCGTTCCAGGGTGCGCCGGACGTCGAGGAAGAGGGCGGCTCGCACCTCGCGATCGCCATCGGCAAGGCGATGGCGTGGTCACGGTCCCTCGGCGCACTTGTTGTGGCCTCGGACGGCGGTCTGAGCATCCCCGCGCTGGGCGACGGCTGGTCGAGCCTCATCACGCGTCGCGGGACAGGCGCGGACGTGCCCGACGAGGAACGAGCACGGCGGTTGCTGCGGCGAATGCGGGACCTGGAGGGTGAGCGCCGGGCGTGCTGGTGGACAGAAGCGCTTGCAGTCGCGCGGGCGGGTGAGCTGATCGGCGCGTGGGAGGCGAACGGTCTGGAGGGCTACATCGCGCACGATTTCTTACCACCTGAAGGCGGCACGAACGGGTTCTGGGTGAGCGGTCTCTGGGTGACGCAGGACGGACTGCGCCGCTGGTCGCTGACGGAGGAGGACACGCACCGGCTGGGAGATCCGTGGGCGTCGCTTCGCGAGCCGTTGCGGGGGTTATTCACATCGATGAGCAAGAAGCACAGGATGGAGTAGGGAGTGGTTCGACAGGCTCACCACGAACGGGAGAGGCCCAACGCCGCCCAAACCCTCACCCCTAGCCCCTCTCCCATCATTGGGAGAGGGGAAGAAGGGACGTTGCAAGGGCGCTTCTGCAGGCCCTAACCCTCATCCGGGACAGCGCTCTGAAGCGCAGCGACCGCTGCCCTCACGATGGACTGTCTCACGGCAGGCGCACACGCCCGTTCTCGCGGTGGATGAGACCGTCGCGCTCGAGCGTAGCGAGGAGGTCAGGGAGTGGGATGGGGCAGGGCGCGCCGGAAGCGGCTTCGGCGTCGCGGAGGACAGGCTCCAGCGCAGGCTCCTCGACGCCGGGGTCGGGTTGCTCGCGGAGGTAGTCGACGATGCGCCCGCGGAAATAGCGCGCCGAGCCGTGGAACCTCGACTGCCGCGGCGCGTAAGGAACGGACGCTTCGGCGAGTGCAGCGTCGCTGCCGGACTGCAAGTGCGGCGCGGCGGCGCAGAGCTCGTGCAGGGGGCAGAGCATGCAGCGCGGCTGGCGCGTCGTGCAAAGGGTTGCGCCAATGTCCATCAGCGCCTGGTGCCAGTCACTGGGCGTGATCGGGCTGTCGGGTTGCGGCAGCAGTTCCTCAGCGAGCGGACGTATGGCGTCGCGCGACGGCGCGTTCACCCCATGGACGGCACGGCTCAGCACGCGATAGACGTTCGTATCCAATACCGAGACACGCTGGCCGAACGCAAAAGAGGCCACGGCCGCGGCAGTGTACGGGCCGATGCCGGGCAGTTTCCGCAGTTCGTCAGCAGTGTGCGGCAGTTCGCCGTTGTAACGTTCCATGACTTCCCGGGCAAGCTTGTGCAGGCGGACGGCGCGTCCGTTGTAGCCCATGCCTGCCCACATGCGGATGACATCGGCGGGCTGGGCGTCCGCGAGGGCACGGAGTGTGGGGAAGGCGCCGAGGAATGCACGGTACTTCGGGATGACGCGATCAACCTGGGTCTGCTGGAGCATGACCTCCGAGACGAGGATGACGTAGGGGTCGGTGACGCCGCGCCATGGGAGGACGCGGGCGTTGCGGGTGTACCACGCGGCAACGGCGGCGTGAAAGGGGTAAGCGTCCACCATCGCGCTACGAGGCCGCGAGCAGGCCGTCGAGTATGCTGCGTATCTCCTCGGCAGAGACGGGCCCGATGAGCTTGCGCACGACGCGACCCTGGGCGTCGATGAAGAACTTCTCAGGGACGCCACGGACGCCGTAGGAAACGGCGGTCGCGCCGCGCTCGTCGAGAATGTTGAGATAGGAGACAGCGTAGCGTTCTATATGCTCCACCGCGTCAGTGGGGCGGTCCCAGACGGCGATGCCTACGAATTCGACGGGAGCACCCTCGTACTCGCGGTAGACCTGTGCGAGCGCCGCAGCCTCGATTCGGCATGCGGCGCACCACGAGGACCAGAAGTCGACCATCACGACGTTCCCGTGCAAACCCTCGGCATTCACGGGCAGGCCGGAGCTCAGGTCGAACCCGGCGAAGTCGGGCGCGTCGCGGAGTGTGACCTGGGACTCGCTCGATTCCTCGTGCACCAGCACGCCGCCGGGATTGCCGCCGGTGCGGAGCTGGCCCCAGAAGAGCAGCGCGACGATCGCTAGCACGGGCGTCATGGCGAGCAGGAACAAGAGCAAGCGTCTCCGTCCGCTGGGGGGCGTGTCACTCGGGGGTGCGTCGGCCTGGGGCGTTTCGTCGGATGATGTCATGGCGCGGTCGGAGTTAAGGGTAGCATCCTGAGCGGGCGCGATGGTTCGGGCGCTCGCCATGAGGCAGGTCTGAGATGAGTGGGTATCATGTAGCCGGATAGCCGGAGGACGAAGGAGGCGGCACATGCAGAAGATAACGCCGTGTTTGTGGTTCGACAATGATGCCGAGGAAGCGGTCAACCTATACACCTCGGTGTTTCAGAACTCTGAAATCACGTCCGTGAGCCGCTATGGCGAGACGGATGCCGAGGTGTCGAGGCAACCGGAAGGCGCTGTGCAGCTCATCACGTTCACACTGGAAGGGCTGTCGTTCACCGCGCTGAACGGCGGCCCGATGTACCAGTTCTCCCCGGCGATCTCGCTCCAGGTGCAGTGCAAGTCGCAGGAAGAGATCGACGCGGCGTGGGAGAAGCTCAGCGAGGGAGGCGAGGAGGAGATGTGCGGGTGGCTGCGGGACCGCTTCGGAGTGTCGTGGCAGATACTACCGGAGTCACTGGGGGAGTTGCTGAGCGTACCGGAACCTGCGCGGGCGCGCGTGTGGGAACGGATGCTGACGATGAGGAAACTGGACATCGCGGCGCTGCGGGAGGCCGCCGGGGGCTGACCCGCCACAGCGCCGCGGCAGGCGAGCGGCCTACTGCTCGGCGCCCGACAGTTCGTGGGCGACGATGGACGCTTCACCGAGGGTCATGACCGTCTCGGAAGCGCTGCCCATGACGACCTCGTAGCTGGAGGACATGACGCCAGACGTGGCCGACGTCGTGGAGCCGCCCTCGGAGACTTCGTAGACCTCCGCGCGGCCCTTCGGGCCTTCGATAACCGTGATGAGTTCTCTGTCCGCCATCGGTTGGTTTCCCTCCCCAGGTGTTACGTTCTCAGCGCGCAAGCGCAGGCGGAGTCAATATATCACCGAGCGCCCGCCGTTCAAACGGACGCCCGGTGGTGGTGAAGGGCAACCAGGGGGTTAGAAGTTGCCCCGTGTGAATACGCGGCGGGCGTTGTCCTCCATGACATTCTTCTTGTCCTCGTCGGTCAGCCAGTCGATCTGGTTGAGGATGACGGGGGCGAGGTCGTCGGTCTCCCAGCCTTCGAGGTCGCCTGCGGGGAGCTTCTTGCCCTTCTCCCACTTGAAGTCCGGGTGAACGGAGGAGCCGCTGCCGGGGTTCTCCGTGCCGAACATCACGCGGTCCGGGCCGCAGACCTGCAGGCAGTAGTCCAGCGACTCCTTCGTGTAGAGGTTGCTGTCGTAGTACATGCGGCGGAGGCTGGTGTCGAAGTCCTCGAGGTTGGGGTCGCCCTTCATGTCGTTGTAGCGGCGGACGCGCCAGCGGCCGATCTGGTAGGGGACGGAACCGCCGCCGTGGGCGACGATGATCTTGAGGTTCGGGAAGGTGCTGAAGACCTTGCTCGACGGGCGGGCGAGGTTCAGGACCGTCTGTGACTCGGTGGTGATGAAGTGGGCGCTGTAGGACTCGTGCGGGTTCTTGCATGCGGCGGAGTGGATGAGTCCGGGTACGTCCAGCCTCTCCATCGCCTCGTAGAGGGGGAACCAGTACTCGTGGTCCATCGGCGGGGTGTGGTTCGGGTCTGTGGGGTCGCCCGTGCCCTCTTCAGGGTCGGGATTGATGAGGCAGCCGATGAACCCGAGCTCATTGACGCAGCGTTCGAGCTCGGGCACGACGTGCGAAGAGTCCTTCGCGCCGGAGACGTGCGGCAGGCCGGCGATGCCCTGGAAGCGGTCCGGGTGCGCCTTCACCTGAGAGGCGATGACGTCGTTGTTCATCTCGCACCACCAGTGCACGATGACCTCCGGTTTCTCGGAGTGCATCAACTGGAAGGGGCGGGGCGAAAGGAACTGGACGTCGGTCTGGACCTTGTCCATGATCTTGAGGTTGTTCTGCGCGAACTGCTCGATGCGCTCTTCCGAGATCCCGCTCTTGCCGTGGTAGCCGCGGCCCGAGAGGAGCCCGGCCTTTGCCGCATACAGTTCAGGCGGGGCCACGGTATGGGCGTGCATGTCTATGATCCTCTGTCCGTTGAGCATCTCTCCTCCTATGTCGTGGACTCGCAGCCCGGTTTGGGGTTGGGGCGCGAGCGTGAGCAAACAGCGCCGTACCATCGCGCCCGGCGCTTCTTGCGTTTCTACATGCGAAGGCGTGGGGTGTCAAGTGCGGAGGGTCTACTGAGACGCTGTGACGGGAGTCGCGGTCGCGTGCGCCTGTTGCAGCAGAGCGTGGTAGACTAGGCGCGACCAAGGTCGATTGCTGTTACCTGCGGGCGCTCGAGCCCGCAAGATCTGCGCAACGGAGGTCAGGCGATGGCCAAGATAGTGCTGGGAGCTGGAACGTCGCACAGCCCGATGCTCGCACTGAATGCGGAGCAGTGGCCGCGATACGCGCAGGGCGACCTGCGGCACCAGGAGCTCGTTTTCCCGCCCGAAGGTTGGGCTATGCCATACGACGAAGGGCTGGCCCGTGTGCCGACGGCCGTGAAAGAGAAGCCGCTGACGGACGAGGTGTTTCAGGCCCAGGTGGACGCCTGCCAAAACGGCATCGCCGAGCTGGCGCGGACGTTCGCCGAGGTGAAGCCGGACATCACGGTTATCATCTCGGACGATCAGGACGAGTGGTTCTTCGAGGACAATATGCCGACGTTCTCGGTGTTCTGGGGCGACTCCGTTCCCATCAAGCCGCGAACGCTGGCGGCGGGGTTCCGCGAGCCGGACATCATGCAGTCCATAGCGGACGGCTACGGCGACGTCGCGCTGGACGTGCCGGTGGCGTCCGAACTGGGGCGGCACGTGATCGAGCACATGATCGCTAACGACTTCGACGTATCGCACTTCACGTACCTGCATGACACCTACGGCGGCAGGGTTGCTCGCCGCTACCCGAAGGAGCACGGCGAAGAGTTGGACTCGGTCCGCACCACAGAGCCGCGCGAACAGGGACTGCCGCACGGGTTCGCATTCGTGGTGAAGCGGCTGTTCGGCAACGAGCCGAACACGATCCTCCCCATCTTCCAGAACACGTGCTACCCGCCCAACCAGCCGACGCCGAAGCGCTCGTTCGAGTTCGGACGCGCGGTCGGGAACGCCATCCGCTCGTGGGACAGCGACGCGCGGGTGGCCATCATCGGCTCCGGCGGGCTGAGCCACTTCGTAGTCGACGAATGGCTGGACAGGACGGTGCTGAAGGCGCTGGAGGAGAAAGACACGGAGACGCTGGTTACGATCCCGCGCAACCATCTGTACTCGGCGGCGTCCGAAACGCAAAACTGGATCTCGGTTGGCGGGGCGATGGCAGACACGGACCTGAACTTCGAGACCATCGAGTACGTTCCGGTCTACCGGACGCCAGCGGGCACTGGCGGGGGTTGGGGGTTCGGCCGCTGGGTGTAAGCCGCAAGCAGCAACAGACGAACGAAGCGCCGGTGGATACCCACCGGCGCTTCTGTTTAACGGGAGATGAGGCGAGATCCCGGAAACCTCAGTTTGCCGAAACGGTGCGGAAACGGGCGACCGCGACGGCGAGGAACCCGGCCGCGAAGAGGGCGAGCGCGACCATGTTGATGAGCACGTCCTGGCCCTCCGCGCCGAACAGCATGAGCTTGTTGAACGCGTCGTTCGCCCAGCCGTGAGGCGTGAGGCGCCCGAGTGCCTGCATCCAGTCCGGCGTAATGAAGAGCGGCCACCAGCATCCGCCGAGCGGCGCGAGCGTCAGCGATGCCAGGACGGCAGCCGACGATGCACTCTTCACTGTGTGAACGAGCGCCGCGAGCATCACACCGAAGGCAGACGATGCCACGGCCATGAACACGGAGACGACGATGACGGCCAGCGGGGACGCGCCGAAGTCGATGGAGAAGGCGAAGATGCCCAGCACCCAGAGGAAGGCGAGCTGCAGGAAACCGCGGTAGAGGCTGGCCAACATCTTGCCCCCGACGATGGAGGAACGGCGTACACCGTTCGCGAGCAGGCGCTCCAGCGTCTGGGTCTGCCGCTCGCGGGCGATGGCCTCCGCTCCAAGGGCGGCAGCGAAGAAAACGAACATCGTCAGGTAGCCGGGGAGGGTGAAGTTGGAGGCGTTGAACGGTTCCACGTCCCCCACCTGCTCGGATGTGAAGAATATGGAGGGCGGGGCGGCGCCAAGCTCGCCGAGTTTGACGAGATCGAGCGAACCGAGGCCTTCCAGTTCCATGACGCCACGCACGGCGAGGCTGAGCGTGCCTATGCGTCCGCCTATGGAGCGCGCAAGCCCCTCCAGCACGGCCTCGGTCTCGGGGTCGCCATCGGCGGTGATGACCAGTATCTCGGTGCTCTCTCCGCTGAAGATGCGCTGCGTAAAGTCCACGGGGAAGAGCAGGTAGCCGGGGATACGGCCTTCGTGGAGCGCCAGCCCGGCATCCTTCGGGTCCCATTCGTCCACGCCGGTGGCTTCGGTGATGGTCAGGATGTCGATGACCTCACGGGAGAAGCCGTTCTCCTCCTCCGTCGCGACGGCCATGCGTAATTGTTCGTCCTCCGGGCCGATGTCTCCGAGCGCGAGTGAGAAGGCGACTATGAATAGTATGGGGAACAGGAGCGCGAACCCGAGGGCGAACCTGTCCTTGAAGAAGAGACGTGTGTCCTTCAGGGAGAGGAGAAGGGCCTGCCGGATGAAGAGGCGCATTACTTCGCCTCCGACGAGACGCGGAAGAGCAGGCGGGCGATGATGAGGCACGAGACCGCGACGGCGCCGAGGATGGCGATCTCGAAGGTGGCGTCCTCAAGGGTAGCCGTCTCGGCGAGGATGCCCTCGTAGGCGTCGATGGCGTAGCGGTTCAGGGTGAAACGGCTGAGGAGTTCCAGCGCGCCGGAGCCGGGGATCGGAAAGAACGTGCCGCCAAACACCGTCATGTACATGGTGACGAACACAGCAGCCCACGTGGCCTGGTCGTCCGTCCGCGCCACCGTGGCGATAACGAGAGCTATCGCGCTGGCAGCGGCGGCGACCACGAGCGCCAGAACGGCGCTCTGCGCCAGGGCGCCCGGTCCCGCGAGGCGCAGCACGGCGAACGCCAGAACGAGGAGCACGACCGTCTGAATCATGCCTCTGCTGACACCCGCCAGGAACTTCCCTGCGAAGAGTTCTCCGGCAGTCAACCGGGTGGTGAGCAATCGTTCCAGCGTGCCGTTGCGCCGCTCCTCGATGAGAGTCTGCGCGCTGAGCGTCACCGAGAAGAGCAGGAACATGACTATGACGCCGGGAAGCAGGCGGTCGAGGATGTCCTCTTCCTCTTCCTGTTCGACGAGCGTATCGTCGTCGACGACGCGGACGGGCGGTTCCCTGCGGGCGTCGGCGAGGAGGATCCCGGTCTGAGACTCGAGGTCTTCAGGCGTGGTGGCGTTGCTGACGAGGGCGGCGAGCGCGC
>DAOUHP010000103.1:0-4056 GCA_034428575.1 Dehalococcoidia bacterium
TGCCGATTGAAACGATGTCGAACGTGGGCGTGCCGTTTACCCCCCCCCCCCTTTGCTGGCCGGACCCGCCTCCGCGGCACCTCGCAGGGAACTATAGCGAAGTCCGGCCCCTCGCGCCTCCCGCGAGAAGCGCGCGCCGGTCCTCGCGGACCTTGGCAGGGCGGCCAAACATATCAGCGGATCTGCCCGTCCAAGCCAAGGACCTCGTCAGGTTTCGGTCGCTCAGCTATGGGGTGGTATGCAACAGCCAATGCGGAGGAGATGGATCCGCTCCGGCATCCGGTGCGACAGTCCAAGACATTTGTGAATAAGGTATGGGTAAGGTCAGTCTTCAGTTCGATAAGGAAACGGTGAGTTGCTGCCTGTTCTGCTGGAATTGGCCCCACACAGCCTCCTTTCGGGCGACCGGATAGGTGGCCGGGTCGCTCTTGGGGACGATGACCCTGACCGAACCTGTGGTGATATGGTTTCCGGCAAGAGGACGGCTGCAGGACGCGTCCGCCTGCGATGGAGGTGACACCCATGCCGACGTCCAGCATACTTCCGATTGGAGAAGCCCGCACCAGAAGCGCGACCGGCAATCGCGCAGCCCTGCTTCAGGAGTACGTCGGCTACATCGAGCGCGTCGCGCCTGGCAAGGCGAGCAAGCTCGAGGCCGGAGAGGTGTATTCACTGAGGCGAGGCACCTAGGTAGGACCAAGGAGGAGCTACGCAGGATGGCTACAGCACGCCAACCGAAGACGGACACCGACGGCAATGGTGCGGTCACCAACGACGGGGCCAAGTACTGGCGTATGGCCGACGCCCTGCGGGGCAGTATGGACGCCGCCGAATACAAGCACGTCGTCCTCGGCTTGGTGTTCCTCAAGTACATCTCCGACGCCTTTGAAGAACGCCACGCTGAGGTGCTCGCCGAATGGGGTGAAGACGCCGCCGAGGACCGGGACGAGTACATCGCTGAGAATATCTTCTGGGTCCCACCCGAGGCCCGCTGGCCGTATCTCAAGAACCAGACCCGCCAGCCCACCATCGGCACATTGGTCGATGGCGCCATGATTGCCATCGAACGTGACAACCCTGTGCTCAAAGACGTGCTCCCCAAGGACTACGCCCGGCCTGCCCTGGACAAGACTCGGTTGGGGCAGGTCGTCGATATGGTGAGCAACATCAAAGTTGGCGGTGTCGAGGCCCGGGCCACCGACGTGCTGGGCAGCGTCTATGAGTACTTCCTGGAGCAGTTTGCCTTGGCCGAGGGCAGGAAGGGCGGCGAGTTCTACACTCCGCGCAGCGTCGTGCGCCTCCTGGTGGAGATGCTGGAGCCATACCAAGGCCGAGTTTACGATCCCTGCTGCGGTTCCTCCGGCATGTTCGTCCAATCGGTGGATTTCATACGCGCCCACGCTAGCGGCAACGGCAATGGCGGCAAAGCAAAGGGGGACATCTCCATATTCGGCCAGGAGTCCAACTACACGACGTGGCGCATGGCAAGGATGAACCTTGCAATCCGGGGCATTGAGGGCCGTATCGAGCACGGCGACAGCTTTCACAACGACCGCCATCCCGACCTGCGGGCGGACTATATCCTCGCCAATCCGCCCTTCAACGTTTCCGACTGGGGCGGTGAACGGATCAGAGATGACAAGCGCTGGGAGTACGGCGTCCCCCCAGCGGGCAATGCCAACTTCGCCTGGGTACAGCACTTCCTCTACCACCTTGCGCCACGAGGCATCGCGGGTTTCGTCCTATCCAACGGCTCCATGTCGTCGAACCAGTCCGGCGAGGGTGAGATACGTAAGAACATCATTGAAGCCGGCCTCGTGGACTGCATCATCGCGCTTCCCGGCCAGCTCTTCCGGTCCACTCAGATACCCGCCTGCCTCTGGTTCCTGTCGAAAGGACGTCTCAACGGGGAACACCGCGACCGCAGGGGCGAAACGCTCTTCATCGACGCACGTAAGCTGGGCCACATGCTCGACCGTACGCGCCGCGACCTGTCCCCGGACGACATATCTTGCGTCGCCGACACCTATCACGCTTGGCGCGGGAGCATGGACGGGTACGAGGACGTCCCGGGCTTCTGCAAGAGCGCGAAACTGGAAGAGATTCGCAAACACGGTCATGTCCTCACCCCTGGTCGTTACGTCGGCGCGGCACCGCAGGAGCAAGACGGCGAACCCTTCGAAGAGAAGATGGCCCAACTCTCGGCCGAGTGGCGGGAGCAGCAGGCTGAGGCGCAATGGCTGGATGCGGAGATCGAAGCGCATCTCTCGCGACTGGGGTTTGGAAGGTAGGAAGTCGGATGAAGCTCGATTTGACACCCTTGGAGGACGCCGTTGCCCAATTGGAAGAGGCGCTGGACCTCTACAACTCCGACTTGGCATCACGCCACCCTCGCCTGAAGAGGCATCTAAGGGCTGCCGTCATCCAGGCGTTCGAGTTTACGTATGAACTCTCTTTCAGGATGCTGAAGCGTTATCTGGAGCTTGCCTCTGCCAATCCGGCGGAAATCGACGAACTCGCCTTCAACGACGTCATTCGTGAAGCCTACAGCCAAGCCCTTCTCAAGTTCGAACTCCCGGAGTGGCTCGAGTTTCGCAGGAACCGCGGCACGACCAGCCATGCCTACAACGAAGAGAAAGCGCAGGAGGTATTTGAGAGCGTCCCGAACTTCCTCCAAGAGGCCCGCTATCTCCTGAATCGATTGCATGAGAGGAACGAGTCCCTTGACTAGCCCGGTGGACATCAGGCCCGACCACCTTGAAATCGTTCAGGACATCCTGCGCGAGCATCTGCCTGTGGACGTCAAGGTCTGGGTGTTCGGTAGCCGCGCCAACTGGACTACCAAAGACTCTTCAGACCTGGACCTAGCCATAGAAGGCAAGGGCAAGCTCAACCACAAGGTGCTGGGTGCCCTGAAGGATGCTTTCGAGGACTCAGCCCTCCCCTACACGGTGGACGTCGTGGATCTTCACCGAATCGGCCACTCCTTCAGGCAGATCGTTGAGTCTCAGAGAACGCCTTTGTTCATCAGCGCAGGCGGAACTAGGTGGCAAGTCGGCTTGGCTGACGACCCATCCGCAGAGACTGCCACCGGCAGAGCGGGTCCTACTACCACATCGATTCAACAGCATGAATCTCCATTCGCACAATTCCTCGTTGAACCGGTACGCAATGGCATATACAAGAAAAAGGAGTATCACGGACGCGGCGTCAAGATCGTGAACATGGGAGAGTTATTCGCAAATCCACGGCTTCGTGACGTGCACATGAGACGAGTCGAACTATCAGAATTGGAACAACATAGGTTTAGCGTCCAAGCAGGTGACCTCCTGTTTGCCCGGCGTTCTCTTGTTGCCGAAGGTGCTGGCAAATGCTCTGTCGTCCTCGAGATAAACGAGCCTACTACGTTCGAGTCGTCAATCATCCGTGCTAGACCCGACCCAACGAAAGCCGATTCCCTGTTTCTCTATTACTATTTCAATTCTCCAGTCGGCCTCCACTCCCTTGACACGATTCGTAGGCAGGTGGCCGTGGCAGGAATAACTGGCACCGATCTCGCCCAACTCCCTCTAGACGTTCCTCCTCTCCCCGAACAGCGCGCCATAGCCCACGTCCTGGGAACCCTCGACGACAAGATCGAGCTGAACCGCCGTATGAACGAGACGCTGGAAGAGATGGCGCGAGCGCTGTTCCGGTCGTGGTTCGTGGACTTCGACCCGGTGCGCGCGAAGATGGAGGGTCGCTGGCGCTCCAGTGAGTCGCTCCCCGGCCTCCCCGCCGACCTCTACGACCTCTTCCCCGACCGCCTCGTGCCGTCGGAGCTGGGGAATATCCCGGAGGGGTGGGAGGTGAAGACGTTGGGGGATGCAATAGAGATTCATGATAGCAAGCGGATTCCCTTGAACAGTCGTCAGCGAGGAGAGCGACAGGGCTCCTATCCCTACTATGGCGCCGCTGGTGTCATGGATTATGTCGATGATTATCGTTTTGATGGTGCGTATGTGCTTACCGGAGAAGATGGCTCGGTGGCTGACGACGAAGGTTATCCAGTAGTTC
>DAOUHP010000104.1:0-3065 GCA_034428575.1 Dehalococcoidia bacterium
CCTCACGCATAGAGGGCGCGGAGTTCACCCAGCGCGAGCAGGACGAAGCGCTGATGCCGGGTGCATCCGAACGGCCTGACCTGACCCACTCCCAGCGACAGTTGCGGGCCGCCAACGAGACCTACCTGTGGCTGCGCTCGCTACCCTCGGACCAACCTGTTTCGGCTGAGTTGGTCCTGGACATCCACCGGAGCATCGTTACGGGCTGCGACGACGACCGCTGCGAACCGGGCGCAACCCGGGGCGCCGGGGATAACGTCACCTTCGGGATGCCACGCTGCCGGGGGATCGAGGGAGGCGACGGCTGCCGGGCAGCCTTCAACGCGCTCGCTGGCGCGATCGGCAACGAGTTCCCGCGGCATGACCGCATCGTCCAGGCGATGGCCGCTCACTACCATATCGGCGCGATGCACCCTTTCGGAGACGGCAACGGGCGGACCGCCCGCGCGCTGGAAGCCTTCATGCTGCGAGCGGCAAACGTCAACGACATGGTCATGGTCAGCGTCTCCAACTACTACTATGAACATCGGACCGAGTATTTCAGGGCATTGTCCGAGTCCCGCAGTGCCGGACACGACCTCACACCATTCCTGCTGTTCGCGTTGCCGGCAGTCGCTGACAGGTGCAACGCGCTCGCCGCGCAGATAGCCGACCAACAGAAGCGGGTGCTCTACCGCGAGTTCGCGCGGTCGCTGTTCGGGAAGCTGCGCAGCACCCGGCGCAGGGCCCTGGCAGAGCGGCAACTGCGAATTCTCGACCTGCTCCTAGCCCATGAGAAACTCGAACTCGGTGACCTGTTTGACCGAAGTTATATGTACTACCAAGGTCTCCTGCACCCCGCACGTGCGATAACGAGGGACATAGCCGGATTGCTCGACCTATCCGCTATCGCGTTGGACGGCAATCAAATCCTCGTCAACCTGGACTGGGCACAGCAGTTTTCAGAGTCCGAACTGTTGGATCACTACGAACAAATGCCGTCCGCGACGTCTGCCAGCCATCCGGCCATGGCGGAGTTATCCCGCCTCATGGGCCACCGGTTTCGCTAGCGGTCCATCTTGATGACCGCGAGGAACGCCTCCTGAGGCACCTCGACCCGCCCGATGCGCTTCATGCGCTTCTTGCCCTCGGCCTGCTTCTCAAGCAGCTTCCGCTTGCGTGTCACGTCGCCGCCGTAGCACTTCGCCAGCACGTTCTTCCGCATCGCAGTGACCGTCTCGCGGGCGATGACCTTGCTTCCGATCGCCGCCTGTATCGGCACGTCGAAGAGCTGGCGCGGGATGAGTTTCCGCAGACGCTCAACCAGCATGCGGCCCTGATGGTAGGCACGATCGCGATGGGTGATGAGCGAGAGCGCATCGACCGGCGACTGGTTCACAAGAATGTCCAGCCGCACGAGCGGCGCCGACCGGTAGCCGTGGAACGAGTAGTCCAGCGACGCATAGCCGCGGCTGCGCGTCTTCACCTGGTCGTAGAAGTCCACCAGCACCTCGGCCATCGGCGCCGACGCCTCGAGGAGGACGCGCGGGTCGGAAGACGGCGCGGAGTCCGCGCCTCCAGAGGGGCCACCGGTCGCGTCCAGGTACTCGGTGCGCTTGAACTCGCCCCGGCGGGAGTTGATCAGTTCCATCATCGGGCCCACGAAGCGCGACGGCGTCAGGATGGACAGGTCGAGCCAGGGCTCCTCCACCTGCTGGGACTCACCGCCCGTCGGCAAGTCCGTGGGACGCGACACCTCGCGGATGGAATCGTCGTTCATCGTCACGCGGTAGACGACGCTCGGCGCGGTGACGACGAGGTCCATCCCGTACTCGCGCTCCAGCCGCTCCTGGACGATCTCCATGTGCAGCAGACCGAGGAAGCCGCAACGGAATCCGGGACCCAGGGCGGGCGAACTCTCCGGTTCGTACACGAGCGCGGCGTCGTTCATCTGCAGGCGCTCCAGCGACTCGCGCAGGTTGTGGAACTCGTTGCCGTCGCTCGGGTACAGCCCCGCGAACACCATCGGCTTCTGCTCGCCGTAGCCGGGGAGCGCTTCCGTCGCGCCTGCCCGGGCGTGCGTTACGGTGTCGCCAACGCGGCAGTCGCCCACGCTCTTCAGGCCCGTCGCCAGGTAGCCGACCTCGCCCGCCGTCAGGTTGGGCGCCCTGGCCATCGCAGGCCGGAACGCGCCTACCTCCAGCAGGTCCGCTTCGGTGCCGGTCGCCATCATGCGCACGCGGTCCGTGCCCTTGACCGAGCCGTCCACGACGCGCACATAGGCGATCACACCTTTGTACGAGTCGTACTTGGAGTCGAACACGAGGGCGCGCAGCGGGCGTTCCTCGTGCGCTTCAGGCGGCGGAACGCGCTCCACGACCGCCTCCAGCAACTGGCGAACGCCCGTGCCATCCTTGGCTGAGACGCGGAGCACCTCGTCTGCGTCGAACCCGAATGCCGTTCCCAGTTCCTCGATCACGCGGTCCGGTTCGGCGGCGGGCAGGTCTATCTTGTTCACCACCGGCACGATGGCGAGGTCGTGCTCCAGCGCGAGGTAGACGTTGGCGAGCGTCTGCGCCTGGATGCCCTGCGCAGCGTCGACGACGAGCAGGGCGCCTTCGCAGGCCGCGAGCGAGCGGGAGACCTCGTAGGAGAAGTCGACGTGGCCGGGCGTGTCGATGAGGTTCAGCTCGTAGTCGCGGCCCTGGTAGGCGAGCCCCATGCGGACGGCCTGCGCCTTGATGGTGATGCCGCGCTCGCGCTCGAGGTCCATCGAATCGAGCAGCTGATCGTGCATCTCTCGCGCGGAGACGGCGCCCGTGATCTCCAGGATGCGGTCGGCGAGCGTCGACTTACCATGGTCGATGTGAGCGATGATGCAGAAGTTGCGGATGAGAGAGGGGTCCACGCCCCTCATTCTAGCAGGGAGGCTCTAGGAGCCATCAGCGTCGCCGGACGGCTCGCTGCCCTCCGACATCATGCCGCTCTCCGCCAGGGTGCCGATGAGCCCGAAGATGTCGCCCAGAAGGTCTTCGCCATCGGAGTCGTCCGTGCCCTCGGCTGACTGGAGGTACCGGAAGAGATCG
>DAOUHP010000105.1:0-4063 GCA_034428575.1 Dehalococcoidia bacterium
GTTCCCGAATGAACAATGACGATCTCAGCGGGCGGTGGCTCGATCGGACTGCCTTCCAACAGTTCACTGACCGTCACCGAACCAACCTCGCCGAACCGTGGGATGATGCGAAGCTCGGTGGTCGTAGCGCTTGGAAGCAACTGCCCGACTATCCCCAGGGCAATCAGGACCGCCACCAACCATATCCCAATGGTCACCCATGGCCTGCGGGAACTGATACGGGCGAGTGCTTCGGTCATCGTTGGGCTCCTGGTGGCGATTTGCAGGGGACAGTCTCGCGCTCGACGCACCCTATCCGGCGCGAACGTTGAGCGGGTAGTCGAAGTAGGCCTCGTTGATCATGAAGTGTAGATTCGTTGCCTCACTCAGGACCCTGCGCAGCAAGCCCTCACGGTCCCTGCTGTCCGGCCACTCATTCTGCATGAGCGAAAGCAACCGTCCTATCAGCCGCTGGGCCGCATACCCGGAGTCCGCTCCGGGGCCCGCTCCGAGCGTTGCAAATTCTCCTGAGATCTGTTTGAGCGACCTGTAGACCGAACCGGGCAACAGAGGGTCCGTTGCCAGCAGATCCAGCGCAGCGGCCGGATGCACCGCGGCCCCGTAGCGCCGGTTGTACACTTCAAGCGCGTGAGAAGCCTCCAGCAGGCTCGACCAGTCCTCCTCAGCATAGCCATCGCTCTCCGCGTCTATGGCCAATTGCTGCAGGAGTAGAGCAGGCGCGAACTGCACGCGCTCGATGAACCCGCCCAGGCGGAGGAAGCTCCAGCCCTCGTCACGGTACATCGTCGCCTGCGCCGCTCCATCGAACGCGTCTGTCTCCGCCGCGAGTCCTGCGTAGAACCCCTCCGGCAGAGTCGTCCATATGTCTTCGATCTCCATGTCGCGGAGACGAAGGTAGGCCAGGTTGATACGCTGCCACATCTCCGCACTGATGCAGTGGCGCATCTGGCGTGCGTTCTCTCTGCCCAGAGCGAAGCAGTTCCACACCGAGTCCGGGTTCGAACGCTCGAAGGTCAGGTCTCCCGCGAGCGTGTACGAGTCTGCGAGCGTGAAATCGTCGCCCTCGGGGAGGACCAGTGCGCCTCCCGGCGGTATCCGGCGCAGCACGCCGTATAGCCTGCGCCATCCCACGTAGATGTCGCGCGCAGGACGGTCAACCAACGCCTCGGTCTGCAGTTGCAGCAGGCGGCACATGCACTCGGTCCGCTCGAGATAGCGGCCCATCCAATAGATCCCTTGAGCGCTTCGAGAGAGCATCCGCCTTACTCTTCCAGTACCCAGACGTCTTTGCCGCCACCGCCCTGGCTGGAGTTCACCACCAGGCTTCCGCGACGCAGCGCCACGCGGCAGAAGGCCCCCGGCACGATTCGCGTCTCGCGGCCCTGCAGGATGAACGGACGCAGGTCAACGTGTCGTGGCTCCAGCTCGCCATCCACGAGGCAGGGAGCTCGGGAAAACGTCAGCACCGGCTGCGAGATGAAATCGGCAGGATTTGCCCGTAACTGTTCTGCGTACTCGTCGCGCTCTTGCGGTGTGGCGTGCGGCCCCACAAGCATTCCATAGCCGCCCGACTCGCCCACACGTTTCACCACCAGCTTGTCCAGGTTGTCCAGCGTGTACTCGAGGTCCGCGGGACGCCGGCACAGATACGTCTCCACGTTGCCGAGCAGCGGCTCCTCGCCGAGGTAATAGCGCACCATGTCCGGTACGTAGGGGTAAACGCTCTTGTCGTCGGCGACACCAACCCCCGGAGCGTTGACCAGCGTCACGTTCCCACGCTTGCACGCGTCCAGCAGCCCCGGCACGCCCAACATCGAGTCCGGACGGAAGGCGAACGGGTCCAGGAACATATCGTCCACGCGGCGATAGATCACGTCTACGCGGCGAAGTCCTGCGGTCGTGCGCATGTACACGAAGCCGTCACGTGTCAGCAGGTCGCGTCCTTCAACGAGTTCTGCGCCGATCTCGTGGGCAAGGAACATGTGCTCATAGAAGGCCGCGTTGTATACGCCCGGCGTCAGCAGCACGATAGTGGGGTCCAGCTTGCCTCCAGGCCCCAGCTCGCTGAGCGTTTGCTGCAACAGGTTCCCATACTGCTCAACCTCCCTGACACCTGTTGCACGGTACAAGCGTCGCAGGCCCGCCTTCACCGCGTTGCGGGTCGCGATCATGTACGACACACCAGACGGGGAGCGAAGGTTGTCCTCCAGCACAAAGAAACCGTCGTGCGTCCGCAGGAGGTCCGTCCCGCAGATGGCTACCCAAACCCCCTCCGGAGGCGAGTAGCCCAGCATCTCCGGGCGGTAATTCGGACACCCGATCACCAGGTCTTCAGGGATCACCCCGTCAGCTATGGCGTGCGCACCGTTGTATACGTCGTCGATGAAACGGTTGAGCGCACGCAAGCGCTGGGAGAGCCCTGCATCGAGTAAGCCCCATTCCATTGCGGAGAGCACTCGCGGCACGCAGTCAACAGGGATGATCCGTTCCTGGGCCTCCTCGTCTCCGTAGACCGTGAAGAAGATCCCTTCGTGCAGGAAGGAGCGAGCCACGCCTTCCTGTACGCTGCCCAGGCGTTCGGGAGAAAGGCTCAGCAACGTTTCGTATAGCTGCCGGGAGTGCTCCCTCGGCGACCCGTCCGGCAGCAGCATCTCATCGTAGATGGCAGCATCGAGATTATAGGAGTCGAATTTCATGCTCCCCGCTCCCGTTCCCTAGCCTGCCCTGCCGTCCTCGTCCGCCTCCTCGTTCGAGCCCTCTGCCGTGTCATCCATCTCGTCGGTGACGCTCTCGGAGGCGTCGTCGGTAGCGTCGGTTTCATCATCTCCGGCTTCATCATCGTCACCGTCAGTATCGTGCTCGTGTTCAGCGGTCACCACCGGATACTTGAACGGCAGGTTCACCAACATCTCGGTGAACTCACCCGCTTCTGAAGTGACCGCAATCGTTCCTCCGTGCTGGCGGACGATGTCGTTGGAGATCGCAAGTCCGAGCCCTGTGCCCTTGTCGGTGGGTTTCGTGGTGAAGAATGGGTTGAATATCTTGTCGATGGCCTCCTGGGGTATGCCGCTCCCGTTGTCCCGGACGCGCACCTCAACCGATTCTTCCGTGCGCTTCGTCGTCAGGACAACCTCGGGTGAGTACCCGCGGTCACCTGTCGCCTCCCTCTCCTTCCGCTTCTCATCCACCGCGTAGCAGGCGTTGCTCACCATGTTCAGGAAAACGCGACCCAGATCGCCGGGGATGGCTTCCACTTCCCCCGCATCGGGGTCGAAATCGTGTTTGATGTCCAGGAGGAAGTCAGGGTCCAGCGCCCGGGCGCTGTGAAAGGCCAGCAGGGCGTGTTCATTGACGAGGTCATTGATATCGATAGGTCTTGCTTCTCCCCCGCCTCTGCCCATCGTGAGCATGTCCTGGACGATGCGGTTCGCACGGTCGCCGTGCGAACGGATGCGGTCCAGATTGCCGATCAGGTCGGCCGATATCTCATCGATGTACTGCTTCTGGTCTTCGGTCAACCGGTCGCCGGTGTCCTCGAACGCTTCCTTCAACTCGACGAGCAGCTCTGCCGAAGACTCGGAGAAGTTCTTGATGAAGTTCAGTGGGTTCCTGATCTCATGCGCTACGCCGGCGGTCAGCTCACCCAGCGCCGCCAGTTTCTCCCGCATGACGATCTGGTCCTGCGCCTTGTCCAGATCTGAGAGCGCAGACTCCAATTCATCATTCTTCTCCCGTAGCTCCTCAGCAAGGTGCTCAACCAGATTCAGCCGCTGTACCTCCAGCGCATTCCGGCGGAACACCTCCAGCGCAGCGGCCATATCCGCTACCTCGTCTCGACCCTTCACGACCACTTCCTCCTCCAGTTCGCCCCCGGCCATCCGGCGCATCCGGCTGGAGAGGAACGCCAACCGGCGAAGCAGTACCCGCCACACGAAGAGCCAGTCGATGAGCAGCGCTCCCGTCACACTGACGATGCCGATGATTATCAGCAACTGGCGGCCGGTGCGGATCGACTGGTCGGACGAGAGCGTCGCCTCTTGTGCGTGCGCGTTCGCCGTATTCA
>DAOUHP010000106.1:0-29644 GCA_034428575.1 Dehalococcoidia bacterium
GGGTGGTGATCATGCGGATGCCAGGCTCGTCGCGCAGGGCGGCGACGATGCCGTTCATGTGTATGCCGGGGATGCCGAATACGACCTCGACACCCTCACGTACGAGGGACTGCACGAGGGCTTCGCCGCCGCTCATCTTGGGCATGTTCACTCTCCTACGAAAGGGCTCCCGTCCCCCGCCGGGTCCAGCGAGAGCGGAGACCCTTCAAGACCGCCAGGACAGGCTATAAGCCCGCGGTGAGCACCATGTTGATGTTGGCCGCCCTCGAACGAAGGTCATCGAGCGCGGTGTACTCCGGGGAGTCCAGCCAGGCGCGAGCCTGCTCCACGCTGCCGAACTCGATGATCGCGAGGCGCTTGGGCGTCCAAGAGCGCAGCTTGACTTCGATCTCGCCGCCACGCGCCACGAACCTGCCGCCATGAGCTTCAACGGTACCCGTCACGCGCTCGAGAACTGTCCGAAGAGATCGGGGTCCGTTATCTCAACATCGGTTATCACGCATGTAGACATGCCAGCACCTCTCGAGGATCATAGGTTCCCGGCGACGGCACGAACTATACAGTGCCAGCCTGTTCCGGAAGAGGCCTGCACCGTGCTCGGTACGCATGCTCCTCTTCCGCTTTGAGGGAAGGGATCATACCACTGAGCTACTGGGACATAGGGGGTGTGGATTCCCGCCTGGTGCGGGAATGACGGATGGGAAAGGCGAGGTTCCTGCCTCCGCAGGAACGACGGAGTCAGTCCTCGGTGGGGCGCCAGCGGAGTTCGGGGCGGCGGGCGGCGCGGGCCTCGTCGAGGCGGGAGATGGGGGTCTCGTAGGGGGCGCCTCGCAGGAACTCCTCGTCCGCGGCAGCCTCGGCGTCGATGCGCTCGAGCGTCTCGATGAAGGCGTCGAGCGTCTCCCTGGACTCGGTCTCGGTAGGCTCGATCATGAGCGCTTCGGGCACGACGAGCGGGAAGTACATGGTGGGGGCGTGGAAGCCGTGGTCGAGCAGCCGCTTGGATACGTTGAGCGCGGTCGCGCCCGGACGCTTGCGCGCGGCGAAGACGACCTCGTGCATGACGGAGCGGTCGTAGGGGAGCTCGAAGAGCGGGCGGAGTTTGGCGAGGAGGTAGTTGGCGTTGAGCACGGCGTTGCCGCTGATGTTCAGCATGCCCTCGCCGCCGAGGAGCGAGATGTACGTGAGCGCGCGGATCAGCACGCCGAAGTTTCCCTGCGATGCGCCGCATCGCCCGATGCTCTGTGGGGGCATCTCGCTGCCGTAGGAGCCGTCGTCCCGCTGCACGACGATGGGGCCGGGAAGGAAGGGGGCGAGCGCATCGGTCACGCAGATGGGCCCCGCGCCGGGTCCGCCGCCGCCGTGGGGCGTGCTGAACGTCTTGTGCAGGTTCATGTGGACGACGTCGAAGCCGAAGTGGCCGAGCTTGGCTCGTCCGAGCAGCGCGTTCATGTTCGCGCCGTCGCCGTAGACGAGGCCGCCCGCCTCGTGGACGATGCGGCACATCTCGATGGCGTTGCGGTCGAAGAGGCCGAGGGTGGTCGGCTGGGTGAACATCACGCCCGCGAGGTTCTCGTCGGCCTCGGCGCGAACGGCGTCGAGGTCTATGTCGCCACCGGGGGTGGAGGGGATGGAGATGACCTGGAACCCGGCCATGGCTGCGGACGCGGGGTTCGTGCCGTGGGCGGTGTCGGGGATGAGCATCTTGCTCCGGTGACCCTCACCGCGTGCGTCGAGCGCAGCGCGGAGCGTGAGGACGCCTGCGAGTTCACCCTGCGCGCCTGCGAGCGGGGCGAGGCTGGCGCTCGGCAGGCCGCTGACCTCCTGCAGGTACGTCTGCAGCCGGAAGACGGCTTCCAGCGTGCCTTGCACCTGTCGCTCCGGCTGCGCGGGATGCGCGAGCGCGAAGCCGGGTGTGGCGGCGACGGCCTCGTTCAGCTTCGGGTTGTACTTCATCGTGCAGCTGCCGAGGGGGTAGAAGTTGGTGTCGATGGAGAAGTTCAGCTGGCTGAGGTGCGTGAAGTAGCGGACGACCTCGCCCTCGGTGACCTCCGGCAGTTGCAGGTCGTCGCGGAGCATCGCCTGTTCCGGCATGAGCTGCGGCGGCACGTCGGACGCGGGGAGCGTCACGCCGGTGCGTCCGGGGCGGCTGCGCTCCATGAGCAGCCTGCGGCGGTTGTGGGCCTCTTCGCGGAGCGCGGTGTCGGGCATGGAGGTCATCGGCCTATCTCCGCGAGCGCGTCCACGAGGCGGTCGATCTGGTCACGGGTGTTGACCTCGGTGACACAGAGCAACATGCCGTTCGGGTAGCGGTCGCTCACGTCCAGTCCGCCGATGATGCCGCGCTGTTCCAAGGCGGTGCTGACCTCGGCGGCAGGCTTCGGGCAGGTGACGACGAACTCCTGGAAGAAGGGTTCGTTGTTGGGGAGGCTGTAGCCGGGGAGCTCTACGATGCGCGACGCGGCGTAGTGGGCCTTCTGATAGCAGAGCTCGGCGACGTGGCGGAGCCCCTGCTTGCCCATGAGCGAGAGGTACATGGTGGCCCAGAGCCCGATGAGCGCGGTGCTCGTGCAGATGTTGGAGGTGGCGTGCTCGCGGCGGATGTGCTGCTCGCGAGGTTGGAGCGTCAGCACATAGCCGGTGCGTCCCTCCGTGTCCACGGTCTTGCCCGCGATGCGCCCGGGCAACTGGCGGACGTACTCCTGGCGGCAGGTGAAGATGCCGACGTACGGGCCTCCGAAGCTGGCCGGGATACCGAGCGCCTGCCCCTCGCCGGTGGCGATGTCGGCGCCGAACGCGCCGGGTGGCTTGTACATGGCGAGCGCCGTGGGGTCGCACGACATGACGGCGAGCGCGCCCTGCTCGTGGGCGAGGTCAGCGAGCGCCTGCGAGTCCTCGAAGCAGCCGAAGAAGTTGGGGTACTGAGAGATGAGGCAGGCGGTGTCCGGCTGGAGTTCGGGCGATGCGGGCGACGTCTCGTATATCTCGAGGCCCTGCGGCTGCGCGTAGAAGCGGATCGTGTCGACGTAGTGGGGGTTGACGGTGTCGAGCACCGCGACGCGGGAGCGCTTGGTAACGCGGCAGGCCATGAGCGCGGCTTCCGCGAGGCTGCTCGCACCGTCGTACATCCCTGCGTTGGAGACCTCCATGCCGAACAGCTGGGCGGTGAGGGTCTGGAACTCGAACGTGCCCTGCAGCGTTCCCTGCGACACCTCCGGCTGGTAGGGCGTGTAGGAAGTGAGGAACTCGCCGCGAGTGACGAGGGGCGCGACGACGGCGGGGCAGAAGTGGTGGTACATGCCCGCGCCGAGGAAGCTCGGGTGCTCGCCTGCGTGAAAGTTGCGCTGCGACAGCGCCGTCATCTCCGCGCGCAGCTCCATCTCCGGCACCGGCGCTGGCAGCGCGAGGCCGGGATGGCGGAACTGCTCCGGGATGTCGCCGAACAGGGATTCGATGGCAGGCGCGCCGACCTCAGCGAGCATCGCGGCGCGGTCGTCGTCGGTGTTGGGGATGAAGGGTGAGGTGAGCGGAGAGTCAGGCATCGGGACGTGTCAGTGCTTCATTCGGTCAGCGCGGTGTAGGCGGCGGCGTCCAGCAGGGAGTCGAGCTCGGCGGGGTCGTCGGGCTTGACGCGGATCAGCCAACCCTTCTCGTGCGGGCTTTCGTTCAGCAGTTCGGGCGCGTTCTTCACTTCGTCGTTGACGGCGGCGACCTCGCCGGAGATGGGGGAGAAGAGCTCGGAGACGGCCTTGACCGACTCGACCTCGCCCATCTGGGCGTTCTGGGTCACGCGGTCGCCGGGCTGGGGCAGATCGACGTAGACGACGTCTCCCAGCTCGTGCTGTGCGAAATCGGTGATGCCAACGAGGACGAGGCCGTCCGGTTCAGTCAGCGCCCACTCGTGTTCCCTGGAATAGCGGCGGTCTTCCGGAACAGGCATAACTATCGCGACCTCTTGTAGAAGGGAAGGGCCACGATCTGCGCCGGTATCTGCCGTCCGCGAACGTCCACGGAGATAGGGGTTCCGGGCTCGCTGGCCTCCCTCGGAAGATAGCCGAGGCCTATATTGGTGTCAAGGTAAGGCGAGTAGCTGCCACTCGTAACTTCGCCCACATCGGAGCCTTCGACGAGGATGCGGTGATGCGCCCGAGGGGCGGGTCCGCGCTCTGCCGTGCGGAAGCCCGCGAGCACGCGCGGCGTGCCGTTCTCGGCGGCTGCGCGCACCGCGTCCGCGCCGCAGAAATCGCGCTCCAGACGAACGAAGCGCGCCAACCCGGCCTCGATGGGGTTGACCGTCTCGTCCATGTCGGAGCCGTGCAGCAGCAGGGCCGCCTCCAGGCGGAGGGCGTCGCGGGCGCCGAGGCCGCACGGGGCCGCGCCTGTGTCCATGAGGGCGTGCCAGAGCGCAGATGCGGTCTCCGATGCAGGCATGATCTCGACGCCGTCCTCGCCGGTGTAGCCGGTGCGGGCGATGAGCGCGGGCGCGCCCATGACCTCCGTCTCGACGACGTTGAATGGGCGCACCGCATCGGGGTCGAACCCGGCGACTTCCGACGCGATGCGGGTGCCGTCCGGCCCCTGGAGCGCAATCATGGCGATCTCGGCTGTGCGGTCGGTGAGCGTTGCGTTGGGGAAGCGCTCCGCGCGCCATCGCTCCAGCCACGCGAAGACCTTGGCGGCGTTCGCGGCGTTGGCGACGATCATGAAACGCTCGTCCCCAAGGCGGTAGACGATGGCGTCGTCCAGGATGCCGCCGGACTCGTTGCAGAGGAGGCCGTAGCGCGCGCGGCCCATCGGCATCGCCTCGCCGACGTCGCCGGTGTGCACCCAGTCGAGGAGGGCGCGGGCGTCCGGCCCATCGACGGCGAAGCGCCCCATGTGGGAGACATCGAAGATGCCGGCGGCGGTGCGGACGGCTCGCGCCTCGGCGAGGACGCCCGCGTATTGCACGGGCATGTCGTATCCGGCGAACGGCACCATGCGCGCGCCGAGACAGACGTGGTCGTCGTGCAGGACGGTGGTGCGGAGGGGCGCGTCTGACATGCATTAAGCGTAGCATAGGGGCGTTTTCGGCAGAGGAGGTATCCGCTCATGGAGCGACTCGAATTCGGTGTGTGGGACCAGATGCAGACCTATGAGGTGATGCAGGCGGCGACCGCGGCGGAGGTGTATGAGAAGCACATCCGGCAGGCGCAGCTAATGGAGCGCGTTGGGTTCGAGTACTACTGGACGCTGGAACACCAGGGCTCCTACGTGGGAGCGGTGACGTCACCGCAGATGTTCCTGCTGGCGGTGGCGCGGCACACGGAGTCGCTGCGGCTCGGCACGATGATCTGGCAACTGCCGTTCCATCATCCCATCCGGCTCGCGCAGGACATAGCGACGCTGGACCACCTCTCCGGCGGACGCGTGGAGTTCGGCACCGGCATCGGCGTGCACGAGCACGAGTTCATGCGCTGGGGTTTGGATTTCTACTCGCGGCAGGAGATGGGCGAGGAGATGCTGGACATCATCGAGCTGGCTTGGGGCGGCGACGGCACGGTGACGTACGGAGGGAAGTACTGGCAGATAGACGAGGCGCTCATACAGCCGATGCCGCTGCAGAAGCCCCATCCGCCGATATGGGCCGCGGTGCACAGCCCGCGCGCTATCGATTTCGCGGCGCAGCGCGGCTATCACATGGCGCAGAACATCGACACGGATGAGTCGATGACGCAGAAGTTCGCGGACTGGCGCGAGGCGTGGAAGGGCTACGGACACAAGGGGCCGATGCCGCGCCAGTTCCTGATGCGCGTCGTGCATGTGGCCGAGACGGACGAGTTGGCGCACGAACAGGCGCAGACGTACCTTCTGGAAGCGAACACGCTGGGGCGCGAGCTGGTTACGTCCAGCCGCCTGGGGTTCGGCTCCCACCCGCGCGGGATGGGGCACGAGGACAGCGAGGACATCCGCGAGCGGGGACGCATTTTCCGCGAGTGCTCGCGCTCCTACGACTTCTGGCTCGACAACGGGCTGGCGCTCGTGGGCAGCCCGGAGTCGGTCGCGCGCCAGATAGCGGAGGGACGAGAAAAGATCGGGTACGACCACTTCGCAGGGAAGTTCCACATCGGGCGGATGCCGCACGACATGGTGGAGTCTTCGCTGACGCTGTTCGGGCAGGAAGTCATCCCCGCGTTCAGGTAGAAAGGCGCGTTCGCGTAGAGGAGAGATAGATGCCGCCATTGGAGTTCGGCGCGTGGGGCGCCGTGAAGATCAACGACATCAAGCGGTTGGGCTCGGCGGCTGCGGCCTACGACGAGCACATCCGCCAGGCCCGCATGATGGACGAGCTCGGATACCGCTACTACTGGATCATCGAGCACCAGTCCTCCTACATCGGCGCCATCACGGCGCCGACGGTCTTCCTGACAGCGGTCGCGGCGGCGACGGAGCGCATCCACGTTGGTGCGATGATCTGGCAGCTGCCGTTCCACAACCCGATGCGGCTGGCGCAGGAGGTCGCGATGCTCGACCACTTATCGAAAGGGCGGGTCGAGTTCGGGTCGGGGCTGGGGACGCACGAGCACGAGTTCATCCGCTGGGGCATCGACTACTACGAGCGCCACGCCGCCAGCGAAGAGGCGATGAAGGTGATAGAGGATGCGTGGACGAGGGACGAGGTCACGCACCGGGGGCGTTTCTGGCAGTACGAGGAGATGCTGCCGATGCCGAAGCCGTACCAGCAGCCTCACCCGCCCATCTGGATAGCCTGCCACAGCCTGCGTGCCTTCGAGTGGGCGGCTGAGCGCAACAACGACGTGGCGACGAACATCTCCACCGACGACGAGCTGGTCGACAAATTCGAGCACTTCCGGCGCATCTGGCACGAATGCGAACACCCCGGCCCCATGCCGCGGCAGATGCTGGTGCGCGTGGTCCACGTCGCGGAGACCGACGAGCTGGCCCGCGCCGAGGCAGAGCCGTACCTGTGCGACTACTTCAGTATCGACCGCGAGCACGTGGTCAACACCCGCATCGGTTTCGGGAGCGACCCAAGGGGCAAGGGAACGGACAACACGAGGTACACGCGCGCGAACGGGCGGATATTCGCGCAGGCGCGGCAGTCCTACGACTTCTGGATCGAGAGCGGTCTGGCCATCATCGGCAGCCCGGAGACGGTAACGCGGCGGATAGCGGAGACGCAGGAACGGCTCGGCTTCACGGTGTAGGCGGGCAGCCACCACATCGGCAGGATGCCGACGGAGTATGTCGACAAGTCGATCCGGCTGTTCGGCGAGGAAGTCATCCCCGCGTTCGATGCGCCGTCCGAGCCCGTGGCGCCGGTGAGCACGGTGCTGCGGCGGCAGGGCCCGTCCGGCCAACAGGGGCCGTGGGCGGGGAGTTAGTAGTTCGAAGGCAAGCGCAGCTCCGGCTGCAATGATTGCATGCAACGATTGCGTTGATTACAATGCATGCACTGCAATCGGAGCAACGCCATGACCAGTATCACCGTACGGAACATCGAAGACGACCTCAAGCGTCGGCTGCGCATCAGGGCGGCAGAGCACGGTCACTCCATGGAAGAAGAGGCGCGGCGCATCCTGCGCTCGGCGCTTGATGAGGATGAGGCTCCGTCAAGGGATGCCATGCCTGAGAAGGGCCTGGGGACGAAGATTCACGAACTGTTTGCGCCCCTGGGGGGCGTGGACGGCATCGAATTTCCCAGGCTTGAGGGTCCGAGGCCGGTCCACTTTGATCAGGAATCGTGATTGTTCTCGATACAAACGTCCTCTCCGAATTGATGCTCACGGCGCCTGACCTGAGAGTGCAGGCATGGGTCGACCGCGAACCGGAGCAGACGCTGTACACCACGGCTGTAACTGAGGCGGAGATCAGGGTCGGCATCGCCCTGATGCCGGAGGGTCGGCGGCGCCGCGAGCTTGCTTCCGCAGCGGAGCGGCTCCTTGAAGGTCTGCTTGCAGAGCGCATACTTCCCTTTGATCGCCGTGCTGCCCAAGCCTATGCGGCCATAGGGGCGATTCGGCATGCGGCAGGCCGCCAGTACGCTACGCGCGACTGTGAGATCGCCGCCATCGCCAGCGCGAACGGCGCAGTCGTCGCCACAAGAAACGTGCGGGACTTCCTCGATTGTGGCGTCGAGATAACGAACCCGTGGGACAGGTGAGACCGGCCCGGCCTACCCCAGGACGGAGTAGCCGTCCGGGAGGGGGCCGCGGCCCGTTCCCGAGAGAGCGAGCGGCACGCCTCTACCGGACTCGAGCGCGAGTGCGGCGAGCAGTTGCAGCGTGACGCCCATCGCCTCGCGGGAGGGCTCGACCTCGACGCCGATGGCGTTCGCAAGGTCCAGCGTGTGAACGGTGAGCTCGAAGACGCGCGTCTCCAAGTAGTCGACGAAGCGTATGCCGCCGTTGTCGTAGGCGATGACGGTGTCGTCACCGGTGGCGTCGAGGACCGACTCGGCGCGCGCCCAGTCGGCGTTCATCGTGGCGAGCGGGTCGTCGCCCAGTTCCCGGCCTGCTGCGATTCCACGCTCGGCGACGCGTTGGTCGTCGCTCGGCTGCCGGAGGGAGCGGCGGTAGTGATGAGCGGCGGATGCGATGTCGACCGATTGCGCGCGTTGGACGCCGAACTCTTCGACGCGCGTTATCGAACGGCTGGTATGGCCTACGAGGTCCCGGACGCTCCAGACACCGAGGACCGGAGCGTCCCACTGCTCCGCGGGCACCTTACCGGCAGTGTCCAGGAAGCCTGCGACTGCCTGCCGGTAGGCGAGACGGCTCACGACTGACTCCTCAGTTCCTTCGCGGCTTCCACCATGTGCAGGAGCGAGGGCTTCACCTCTTCCCATCGGCGGGTCTTGAGGCCGCAGTCCGGGTTGACCCATAGCCGTTCCGGCGGGATGACGTCCATCGCCCTGCGGAGGAGGTCGCTCATCTCATCGGTCTCGGCGACACGGGGAGAGTGGATGTCGTACACGCCGGGGCCTATCTCGTTGGGGTAGGGGTGCGTTCGGAAGGTGTCGAGCAGGGTGCCGTCGGAGCGGGAGTTCTCCATGGAGATGACGTCGGCGTCCATGGCGGCGACGGAGTCGATGATGTCGTCGTAGGCCGCGTAGCACATGTGGGTGTGCATCTGGGTGCGGTCCTCGACGCCGCTGGTGGCGATGCGGAAGCACTCGACGGCCCATTCGAGGTAGGCGTCCCAGTCCTCGCGGCGCAGGGGGAGGCCTTCGCGCAAGGCGGGTTCGTCGACCTGGATGACGCGTATTCCGGCGCGCTCGAGGTCGCAGACCTCGTCGCGGATGACGAGCGCGAGTTGGCGGCACGTCTCGCTCCGGGGCTGGTCGTCGCGCACGAACGACCACTGGAGCATGGTCACGGGGCCGGTGAGCATGCCTTTGACCGGCTGGCGCGTGAGCGACTGGGCGTAGGCGATCCAGTCGACGGTCATGGGCGTGGGGCGGTGGAGATCGCCGTAGACGATGGGGGGCTTGACGGCGCGGGAGCCATAGCTCTGCACCCAGCCGTTCGACGTGGAGACGTAACCCTCCAACTGCTCGCCGAAGTATTCGACCATGTCGTTGCGCTCCGGCTCGCCGTGGACGAGCACGTCCAGCCCGGTCTCCTCCTGGAATCGGACGGAGTTCTCGATCTCTGTGCGGATGAAGCGTTCGTACTCCTCGTTCGTGAGCTCGCCGCGGTTGCGGCTCGCCCGGGCCCGCCGGATCTCCGGCGTCTGGGGGAACGAACCTATCGTGGTCGTGGGGTAGGCTGGGAGGCGGAGGACCTGCTGCTGCGCCTTCCGGCGCTCCGGGTAAGGGCTCAGACGCTGGGACATCTCCGGCGTCAATGCGGTGGTGCGTTCCTTCACGGCAGGGTTGTGGATGCGCGTGGACGTTCTGCGCGAAGACATCGCATCCGCATTTCTGGCGAGCTTAGTGGCAACGCGCGCGGACTCGCCGTTGAGGACTCGCGTGATGGTGGCGACCTCGTTGACCTTCTGCTTGGCGAAGGCCATCCAGGACTTCATCTCCTCGTCGAGGTTCCTCTCGTTGTCCAGGTCGACGGGCGAATGGAGGAGGGAGCAGGAAGTGGCGATGAGGATGCGGTCGTTCCCGAGTACGGATGAGGCGCGCCGCGCGGTTGCGATGGCTTCTTTGAGGTCGGTCTTCCAGATGTTGCGGCCATCCACGAGGCCGAGGGAGAGGGAGACGCCCTCTCCGAGCTTGGCAAGGATGTTCTCCAGGTCGGCGTGGCCGCGAACGAGGTCGACGTGCACACCCCGCACCGGCAGGGCGAGCGCGGCCTTCGTGTTCTGGCGGAGGTCTCCGAAGTACGCCGCGACGAGGATGCTGAGCCCCGGCACTGCCGCCGCCAGCCGTGCGTACGCACGTCCGAATGTGGAGCGTTGCTTGTCGTTGAGGGTGAGGCTGAGGGCGGGTTCGTCCATCTGCACCCATTCCGCGCCCGCCTCGGCCAAGCGTTTGAGGATGTTCTCATAGACGTCCACCAGCCCTTCGAGCAGGAGGAGAGGGTCGAAAGCCGGATCGTCGGACTTGGAGAGGAGGAGGTAGGTCACCGGGCCTACGAGGACGGGACGGGTGTGGATACCAAGCGCTTGCGCCTCCAGGAACTCGTCGACCGGCTTGGTGGAGCGGAGCGAGAAGACCTGGTTCTTGTTGATCTCGGGGACGATGTAGTGGTAGTTCGTGTCGAACCACTTGGTCATCTCCATGGCGGAGACGCCGGGGGCAGTTTCGGTGGCGGAGCGACCGCGCGCCATCGCGAAATAGGTGTCGAGGCCGACCTCACCCTCTGGGGCGTCGTAGCGTTCCGGGATCGCGCCAACCATGACGCTGGTGTCGAGGACATGGTCGTAGAGCGAAAAGTCGTTGGAGGGGATGTGGGTGATGCCGGCCTTGCGCTGGAGGCTCCAGTGCGACCGGCGGATGGCAGCGGCGCGCTGTCTGAGTTCCAGTTCGTCGATCTTCCCGGCCCAGAATGCCTCGACGGCCCACTTCAGTTCGCGGTTCGCGCCGATCCGGGGGAATCCGAGAATGGTTGACGTAGCCAAATCGTTCTCCTCTGCCGAATAGTAAGGAAGGCTCTCGCTCGCACCAGGAAGCGGAGCCGGGTAGGAAGATCCTGCAATGTAGTCGCCGGGGGATGACGCGGCTCTGATTGTACCCTGTGCAGGGGCTGCGGCTCAATGCCGAGGGACCTGGGGCAGGCCGTGGCCTGCCGGAGCCTTCTAGTTCGCGTCGAGCCGGAAGAACTCTATCGCGTTGCCGCAGGTCATCTTGTAGCGCACATCTTCAGGCGCGCCCTCGAAAGCCTGGTCGAGGATCTTCAACGAATCGGGCCAGTCCGACTCCTGGTGCGGGAAATCGGAACCCCAGATGAGGTTGTCCACATTCAACTGGTCGCACGCCAGCACTCCCACACGATCGTACTGGAAGCCCCATAGCGTGTGTTCCAACAGGTACTCGCTCGGCGGCCGCGACAGCGGCTTGAAGCCCAACTGGTTCTCTGCCCAGTAACGGTTCCGCTCGTAGCGTATGTCAGAGCTCTGCAGGAAGAAGGGTATCCATCCGATCTGGTTCTCGGCGAAGAGGATCTTGAGGTCGGGGAAGCGGTCGAAGAGCCCGGACAGGACCCACTGGACGGCGGGGAGCGCGCCACTGCCCTTGATGGGGCTGAACCGCGCCATCTGCTCCGGGAAGCTCCGCCCCGGGGCCTCGAGCTCTTTGAGCAGTTCGGGCGTGGCCCTGGGGTAGTCCAGGAATGGGCCCTTGCCGGTCCGTTCGAGGTCCACGTGAACGGTTACCGGCATGTCGAGGTCGAGCGCCGTCTGCCAGAACCTGTCGTCGTCGACGGTCGGGTACTGCTTGCCGGACGGAAAGTCCTGGAGCATGATCGCCTTCGCGCCGATCTCCTTGCAGTGTTTCAGCTCCTCGATGTGGGCATCGAGGTCCTCGATGATCGGCATGATCGTCACGCCGATGAGCCTGTCTGGATTCTCGGCGCAGTAGTCCAGGATGAGCCAGTCGTTGTATGCCCGGACGATCGTCAGGTAGGCCTCGTCGTCGTCCACCATCCGCCACATCTTCGGGCCAGTGGCCTGCGCGGGGAACAGCACTTCCGCGTCCACGCCGTCGATGTCCTGCTCCTGCATACGCTGGTGGGGGGACCCCGTTCCCGGTGTCCCCTCGTACTTCACACCGGATGGCAGATAGTGCTCGCGCCCCCTGCCGCCGTAGAGGTCGGCCGGGTTCGCCTTGCGCGTCTGCTTGCCATCGATGAACCAGGCGTCGGTGTCGTCGTCGATGCGCACGAGTTTGGGAGCGCGGTCGCGGTGCTGCTCCGGGACACGAGGCGTCCAGTTCGCGGTGTCGACCTCCATGTGGGAGTCACCGGAGATGTAGTGGTAGTTCATCCGTCCGCCTCCTGAGTGGCGTTCTCTCGCATTGATGCAGGGTCATTCTAGTGCTTGCGCGACGCCGCGCCCAAGGCCGGTGAGCGCGGGAAGAACCCCGCATGCGTCCTACATCTGACGGTGCTGGCGTTTCCGCGGGTCACCTGTGGCAGCCACGTAGAATGCCCAGGTGCCGGTCAGAAGCACGGCGGCGACGAGAAACCCGCCGTCGAAACCGATCCTGTCTGCGACCAGGAATCCTGTGAATGGCCCCATCGCCGCCCCCAGGTCCAGCCACGTCGAGTATCTGCCCAGCACGGCGGCGCGAGTTGTACTGGTCGCCGTTTCGCCTATGGCCGCATCCAGGGCCGTGTTTACTCCCACTGCTGCGAGGAACAGCAGGGGCATCCCTATGACCACGGCGATCGCTGAGTCGGCCACAACCATCATCGCCAGCGAAGCGATCATTGCGGCCATTCCGCAGGCGATGGAGATTCGTCTGCCAACGAGGTCCGACAGGTGCCCCATCGGCACTCCCAGACTGATGTCGGAGAGCCATCTGAAGCCCACCAGAAGACCTGCGAGCGTGACCACGGCGAACGACCCGCCGAGCACCCTGTCGTTCTCATCAGCGAACCCCGCGAGGTATGGCGCAAGGGTAGCGATGGCGAGGCCGTTCGCTCCGAACGCGGTGGCGAAGCGCATAAGGCTGATGGAAAGGAGGGGGGTACGCAGTTTCCGACCGTATCCGGGCAACCTGGATATCGCGAGGTCCCAGGCGTTCATGCGGTTGCGCGCGCCTCCTACGGAGGAACGGATGCGCTCCGGCCTGAGGTTCGGGATCCGGGTGGCGATGAGGACGCCGAATACTCCGATGCCGGCCAGGACAGTAAAGGTCACCTCTCTCGAAGTGAGATGAAACAGCATCGCGCCCGCAGTAACCGCAACAAAACTGCCGAACCGTTGGCCGGAGTTGAACATGCCCATCATCCTGCCCCGTATAGCGGACGTGCCCACAGCGAACGCAGTCAGTTGCGCGGCAAGCCGCATATAGGAATAGGAGATGCCCCAGACAGCCCGGGCAAGCAGCAGCACCACAACACCAGTCCCCAAGCCGTATGCGAGCGTCGCCAGGACGCCGGCTGCGATGGAAGCGACGAAGGGCCAGCGCACGCCGAACCGCTGATACACGGAGGCAGCGAAGGCGTTGCTCCCCAGCCGGATGAAGCGATTGATGCTGAGCGCAAGGCCGATCCAGAACGATGCGGCGAGGCCGAACTGCTCCTGGACACCGAACTCAACCGCCGCCACGGGCAGTACGACATACATCAGCGAGTCGCCCATGATGACTGTGGCGGTCGGGGAGACGGCATACACCATCTCGATGGGGAAGATCGGTTTCACGCGCATGGTCGGAGCGCGGCCTCACTGATTCTTGCTATTGCCAGATGCGTGCGATCCGTGCAGCGGGACCGTCTGAGGAGCAGCGGGTGCATGGTAGTATGAAGACGTGGCGAACGCTCCGCGCAACTACTGGATGGTCTCCGTCTGGCCGGAGTACTTCGACGCGTGCGCGGAGAAGAACTTCTCGGTGCTGGCGATGGGTCGCCAGCAGCGTCGGCGCGTGCAGAGGATGGAGATAGGCGACCGCGTGCTGTTCTACGTCGCTCACCGGCTGGTGTTCGGCGCGATAGCGTCCATATCCGGCACGCACTACGAGGACAAGACGCCGCTCTGGGACGGTTTCGAGGGGAGCGACCCGCTGGCGTGGCGGGTGAAGACGAAACCCGACGTCGTGCCCGACGCCGACCACGTGCTCGACGCACGGCTCATCGCGCCGCGGATGGAGTACGTGAAGCGCTGGCCGCCGGAGGACTGGCCGCTGGCATTCCAGGGGCTGCTGCACCTCATCCCCAAGCGGGACTTCCAGCTGATAGAGCACGAGATGCGCCGTGGCCGCCCGCGCCCGGACGTCTCCTTCGTTCCCGACCCGAGGCACGGTCCGAACGCCCGGGAGGCGCAGTACGCCGGCAGACCGGGGGAGAGCGCCTGATATGGCGGTTGCGATAGACCTGTCGGGCCGAAGCGCCGTGGTGTTCGGCGTGGCGAACCAGCGCAGCATCGCCTGGGCCATCGCGCAGCACCTGCACGCAGCAGGCGCAGCGCTCACGGTTACCTATCAGAACGAGCGGATGGGACGCTCCGTGCTCGGCCTCGTCGACGGGATGGAACGGACCCAGGCCGTGGAGTGCGACGTGCTCGACGAGGCGTCGGTGATGGCGGCTGTGGACGCGGCGGCCTTGGTTGCGCCGCTGGGAGTCGCCGTGCACAGCGTGGCGTTCGCGAACCGGGACGACCTCGAAGGGGCGTTCTCCGGGACGGGTGTGGACGGCTTCCGCACCGCGCTCGAGGTGAGCGCGTACTCACTACTCCCGGTCGCGCGTGCCGCCGCGGCGAAGATGGACAACGGTGGGAGCATCCTTACCCTCACGTTTCACGCGGCGGACAAGGTGTACCCCGGCTACAACGTGATGGGCGTGGCAAAGGCGGCGCTGGAGAACGAGGTGAAGCAGTTGGCGGCGGAGTATGGGCCGGTCGGCGTTCGCGTGAACGCGATATCCGCCGGGCCGCTCAACACGCTGGCCGCGCGGGGCATCTCCGGCTTCACGAACATGCACGAGATACACGCGAGCCGCTCGCCGCTGAAGCGCAACATCACTCAGGAAGAGGTCGGCTCGGCCGCGCTCTTCCTCGCCAGCCCGCTCGCGTCCGGCATCACCGGCCACGTCCTGTACGTGGATGCGGGCTACAACGTCATGGGCGTGTAACGCTCCCTCTCTCCGCCATCCCTCCGTCGTTCCTGTGAAGGGTGCCCGTCGTTCCTGCGGAGGCACGCAGTTTTACGTGCAACCTCGCAGCCCCACCTCTCACTCGGGGAGAGGTCGACGCGCTTGCGCGGCGGGTGAGGGCCCCCATCGGCGGGTGTGACATCCGCCTCTTACGCAGACTTCCGTCCGCAGGCTATGCTGGTCACAGGGCGGCATGTCCCCCGCAGCTCCCTGCCCTGACGAGTGAAGGTCCACGAGTCGTAACCGGGAAAAGCGACAGAATCCGACACTTTTTCAGAAAACACCCCGCCGCTCACTCCTGAAGAAGGGCGTGCCAGGAGTGAGCGGGCTGTCGCATTCTGTCGGATTCGTGTCGTATCTTGTCCTGTTCGGTGTCGCATTCTGTCGTATCGGCGTCGCGTTCTGTGGCGTCGCGGGACCCGTCCACCCGGCTGCGCCCCTCGGGCAGCGGCTACAATCTGCGCCATCCGGCCCGTCGTGAAGGAGGCGCCCCATGCCCGGCCCGCTCGAAGGGATACGCGTCGTCGACCTCACCCGCATCCTCGCGGGTCCCTATTGCACGATGATCCTTGCCGACCTCGGCGCGGACGTGGTCAAGGTGGAGCAGCCGGGCGGCGACCAGGCGCGCCGCAACGGGCCCTTCTTCGCGGGGAAGGACGGCCAACAGCGCAGCACCTACTTCACGAGCGTGAACCGCGGCAAACGCAGCATCGTCATCGACCTAAAGAACCCGGATGGCAAGAACGCGTTCCTTCGGCTGGTGGACGGTGCGGACGTGGTGACGGAGAACTTCAGGCCGGGGACGATGACCAACCTGGGCGTGGACTACGCAACGCTGAGCGCCCGCAACCCGAGGCTCGTCATGGCGTCGGTGTCCGGCTTCGGCCAGGACGGGCCGTACGCCCGGCGCGCCGCGCTGGACGTGATCGTGCAGGCGATGGGCGGGATGTTGAGCATCACCGGGGACGAAGGCGGCGGGCCGGTGCGCCCCGGCGTGAGCATGGGCGATATCACCGCCGCGCTGTTCACGACGATCGGCGTGCTCTCTGCGATCGTCGAGCGCGACCGCTCCGGCCTCGGCCAGCATATCGACATGTCGATGTTGGACTGCCAGGCAGCGATATTGGAGAACCCGCTGATGCGCTACTTTGCGGTTGGCGAGATGCCGGAGCGTATCGGCACGCGGCACCCGGTCACCGCGCCGGTGCAGGCGCTGCCGACCAGGGATGGCTACGTTGCGGTGGCGGTGTCGGACGGACCCAGCGGCCACTGGGGGCGTTTCGCGACGCTCATCGGCAAACCGGAGCTCGTGGACGACGAGCGGTTCGCCTCCGGCTGGCTGCGGCGCGTCAACTACGATGAATTGCGCCCCCACCTGGAGTTCGCGCTGGCGCAGCGCACCACCGGCGAGTGGGTGGACCTGCTCGGTCCGGCGGGCATCGCAGTCGGCCCGGTACAGGACGTCTCGCAGGTGGCCGTCGACCCGCAGCTCAACTTCCGCGGTATGTTCGTCGAAGCAAAGGCGCCGCAGGTGGGCCCGGTGACGTTCACGAACACGCCGGTGAAGCACTCGCGCACCCCGGGCGGCGTCCGCCGCGGAGCGCCGGAGTTGGGGGAGCATACGGAGGCTGTCCTGTCCGAGGCGGGCATCGGCGCGGAGGAGGCGGCAGGGCTTCGTGCTTCCGGTGCGGTAGTGTAGGGGAGTATTCCCCAGACCGTTTCAGGCTGCTGGTGGCTGTGCCAGGATCAAAGCCGCAACGGCCGCTGCCACCACCGCAGCGACTCCGGCTACCGCTGACGCTATCTTCATCCAGCTCCAGGGCCGCTCGCCCTGCACCTCTCCCGTGCGTGCGTTGATCAGGAAGCGGAATGGCTTGTTCTTGTACCGGTAGGCGCTGATCCACACGGGCAGCAGGATGTGCTTGAAGGTGATGTCGTTGAACTCCGAGTGCCTCGACTGGATCATCTGCTCGTCGCCGCCGATGTCGTAGCGGATGGTCTGCCGTATAGGCCCGTCCATCTGAGCGCGGGCCTCGGCGAAGCCCTGCTCCAGGCCGACCTGGTAGCTCTCGGCGCGGAAGCCGCTCATGTATTCGCTCTGGAACGGGACCAGGTCGGAGAGTCCCCACGGTTCCAGCTTCTCCATGTAGTTACGCGGCAGGGAGTGGCTCGCGAGCACCAGGATGTCGTCGAATGCGTTGCCAACCGTGCCGCTCACCGGCGTCCATGCCGTCCGCCGCTGCATGACCGTGGTCGTGCCCTTGCCGGTGGATATCACCACAGGTACGTAGTAGTAGACGCCGCGCTGGCCGGTGTACTCCGTAGTCACCGAGGCGTCATAGGTCCAGTGCGGGACGTACATGCCGGAGAGCGTGGTATCCAGTCGGGCGCGCTTCTTGAAATCGTTGGGAGCGAACCAGAGCTTGGAGACCCACAGGCGAAACAGCGCACGGGCCCGCTCTCGCTCCACCTTGAAAGGCAGCAGTGAGCGGGGCTTGATCTGCTTGTGGGAGCCGCCCTCCGCTACGATGGTGGTGCCGCAGAAGGGGCACTCCTCGGAGGAGAGGTTCGCTCCCCGCTCGAACTCCGCGCCGCAACTGGGGCAGGAGATTGTGGTCACCTCCTCGAGGTCCTCCCCGCTCTCCAGCGTCGCGAGCCGCTCGTGGAAGTCCAGCTCCTCGATCTCGTCGTCGGACTCTGGGACGGGGGTCTCGAAGCCGCAGTGCCCACAGACGAGCATACCCTTGCCTGGCTGGAACTCGAGCAACGAGCCGCACTGCGCACAAGAAAACTCATCGGGGCCGCGCTCTACCTGCGTTTCCGTCGTCATGGAGCTCCTGCTCTGGGGACCGTGGGCTGGCTGAGGCTAGGGAGTCTGCGGCGGCAGCGGGGGTGGGGTGGCGCCGAACAGCGCGGCCAGCGTTCCGACATCCGCTGCCCTGGCCCACTGGGGCATGCCTGCCTGCCACACGAGCGTGTCGCGAGTGAGCTGCCCCTGCTGTACCTGCGCAGCGAGCACGTCCATACCGAACGGCCCGGCCTGCTGTCCGTTGACCGCTACGAAGAACTGCACCGCCTGCGGTATGGGGGGCGGGGCGGGCGCCGCTGCCGGTGGCGCGGCGGTCTGGCCGAGCTGGCCTCCCATCATCATGCCCATGCCCAGGCCGACCGCTCCGCCGGCGGTGCCGGCGTTGTTGGCGGCAGCCTCCACGGCCGTCGCAGCCTGGAACTGCGTGAAAGCGTTCAGATTGCCGACGGCGCCAATGCTGGTGCGCTTGTCGAGGGCGGCCTCGACCTCCGAGGGCAGCGATATGTTCTCCACGAGGAGCTTAGTGAGCTCAAGGCCGTAGGCGTTGAACTCGGGCCTGACCTTGGAGGCCATGAAGGAACCGAGCTCGTCGTAGTTCGAGACGAGGTCCAGGGCCGGTATGTTGCTTTCGCCAAGGAGGTCGGCGAACCGCGAGACGATGATGTTGCGGAGTTGGTCGGTGATCTCGTCGGTGCGGTAGTGGCCGGAGGTCCCCACGAGCTCGCGCAGCAGGACGGCGGTGTCGTGTACGCGGATAGCGTAGGTGCCGAATGCGCGCAGGCGTACGAGGCCGAAGTCCGCGTCGCGGAGCATGAGGGGGTTCTTGGTGCCCCACTTGAGGTCCGTGAACCGCCGGGTGCTGACGAAGTAGACCTCTGCCTTGAACGGGCTGGAGAAGCCGTACTTCCAGCCCTGGAGAGTCGAAAGGATAGGCAGGTTGCCGGTCTCCAGCACGTGCATGCCGGGTGCGAAAACGTCGGCCAGCTGGCCCATGTTCACGAAGGCTGCGTTCTGCCCTTCGCGCACGACCAGTTGCGCGCCGTACTTGATCTCGTTGTCGTACCGCTGGAAGCGGTAGACGAGCGTGTCCTCCGAATCGTCGGTCCACTCGACGATGTCGACGAACTCGCCTCGTATCTTGTCCCAGATGGCCATGACTCTCTCCTTGCGTTGCAAGTGCAACCTCTCTCACTGTAAGGGGTTGTCCGGTCAGGCGCAACGCTGAGACACGCCCCCTCAAGGAACCGCGTCACGAGGCGGAAGAAGCTCCGGCCAGGGTATTGCCTGGGGACCCGGTGCGGGTTTACAGGCAGGGTAGGATGTGCGGGGTCTGGAGATTCGAGGAGCTGACGCGATGAGTCCACCTGTCTACTGCCCGCGGTGCGGATCGGTGTTGGGCGCGAAGTTCGATGGAGGGCGTGAGCGGCCGGCGTGCCTGGCGGACGGTTGCGGGTTCCTGCACTTCGGCGAGTCGTCCATCGGCTGCGGAGGCATCGTCATCCGGGACGGTAAGGCCCTTCTGATTCAGCGGGGACTCAACCCCGGCCGGGGCACTTGGCAGATACCGGGAGGCTACGTCGAGGCCGATGAGGCGATCCCTGCCGCGGCGGAGCGTGAGGTGCGCGAGGAGGCGGGGATCATCGCAACGGTGCGGGAGGTGGTCGGCTTCCGACACTCGGCGAGCACGCCTGAGCGTCCAAACGCTAACCTCTACGTCGTGTTCCGCTTGGAATGGGTCTCGGGCGAGCCGCGGGGAGACGGCGTGGAAACGCTCGACGCAGGTTTCTTCTCCGTGGCGGAGCTCGAAGAAAAGATGGGGATGCAGGCGATGTCGATGTGGGCGATCAAGCTTGCGCTCGCCAGGGACTACGGGAGCGGGTTCGTTTCACACCATGACTCGTTCGAACTGCGGCCGGGGTGGTCGGTGTTCGGGCTTCCGACGAGAGGCGTCTAGTCCTCGCCGACAGGCAGGTCCACGCGCCCCCGCAGCATCCGTAGGTAGTTGGCTGTGGTCGCGGCGGCGACGGTCTCGATGTCCGTGCGCCGGAGTTCGGCGAGCTTCTCGGCGACCTGCGGGAGGTGCCACGGCTCCGTGCGCCGTATGGGGTTCTTCTTGAACGGCTGCGGGTACGAGTCGGTCTCGATAACGATGCGATCGAGCGGCAGTTGCTCCACCGCGTCCTGCAGTTCCGGGATGCGGAGCAGCGGCTTGGCGAGGGATATGAAGAAGCCAAGCTCGATGACGCGCTCGGCCAGCCGCAGGTCGCCCTGGAAGTAGTGCCACGCGCCGCCCACCTCCCCGGCCCCCTCCTCGCGCAGCAGGCGGAGCGTGTCTTCGTCAGCCTCGCGGGAGTGCGTCACGAGGGGTAGCCCGAACTCACGCGCGAGTCGTATCTGCTGCCGGAACGCGTCCTGCTGGAGGTCGTAGGCGGGAGAATGGGGCATGTAGTCGAGCCCGGTCTCGCTCCACTCCACGACCCTCGGATTGTTGGCGAGGCGGCGGAGTTCGGAGGTAGTGCGGTCGTCCGTCCAGCCGGTGAGGTCCGCCGGATGTAGGCCAACGCCCGCGTACACGTGAGGGTGCTCTTCGGCGAGCGCGAGCACGCGTCGGCAGGAGTCCAGGGTGACGCCTGCTGCTATAATCAGCCGCACGTTCGCCTCTCGTGCTCTGTCGAGAAGCGGGCCTAATTCTTCGGGTGCGAACTGGTCTATGTGCGTGTGCCCGTCGGTCAGCGGGTGGTTGGTCCGGTAACCCTGGGCCGAGGCTGCCTCCATGGCCGGATTGTAGACGATGGAAGGAAGACTGAGGGAGGAGAACGGTCTTCATGCCTTCGTGGGCACAGCCAGCTTTACGACTCTCCAGGAACAAGTGGGTGCAAGCCGCATTCGGCGTCGTCGCCAGCGGCTCGCTCGCGTATCTCGCGGCCCACAACATCGTCTGGAAGGAAGTGGCGGATGCGTTCATCGCGTTTCCGCCTGAACTCGCGCTCCTCGCGCTCGTTCCGCTCGCCGCGGCCATGGCGCTGCGTGCGTCGCGCTGGCATGTCCTGCTGCACCGGGAACGCGTCTCCTTCCTTCACGTGTTGCTGACGCAGAACACGGGCCTTGGCCTGAACAACCTGTCGCCCGTGCGGGTGGTGAGCGAGCCGGTGCAGTTGGCGATGATCAATCGCCGCTACGGCGTGCCGTTTCCCCAGGCGTTCGCAACGCTGGTGGGCGAGAACGTCCTGGATATCTTTGCGACCGCCTTGATGATGGGGCTCGGCGTCATCCTCAGCCCGAGCGTCCGTGCAAGCAACGCGAACATCCAGCTCTTCGGCGCCATCATCATGTTCATCGTCAGCACCCTGATACTCGTCGCCGTCGTGCGCGGTGCGGTGCCGTGGCAGAACAGGTTCGCTTTCCTGCAACGCATCATCCACGGGTTTGCCGAGCTCAAGGAGAAGCCGGCGCGGCTGTGGTTGTCGCTGGGAGTGAACATTGCCCACTGGTTGCTGCTGGGCGTGGCCGGATGGGTGCTGGGTCTCGGGCTGGGCATGGACGTACACCCCGTGACGATGGCGACCATCCTGGTGGCCGCGACCTTCTTCACATCCGCCGTTCCGTCCGTGCCTTCCGGCGTGGGGACGTACCACTTCGCCGTCGTGACGATGCTCACCGAATCCGGGACGGAACAGGTGGCGGCGCTCAACTTCGCGCTCATGATGCATCTGCTGATCGTCCTGCCGCCAACGGCTATCGCCCTGTTCATGACCGGCAGGATGAGCCTGGGCACGATGCGCCACCCGTCCAACGCGCCGCAGGGCGCGTCAGGCGATTAGCGTTGCGCGTCCCCTGCCGCATACGCGTAGCAGCGCTCTCCGTCATCGTGCTGCTGGCTGCCCTCGCCGCTTGCAGCACACCGACGCCCACGCCGGCGCCGACGGCAACGCCCACGGCTGAGCCGACACCGCTCCCGCCGCCCGAAGGCACGCTCCGTGTGGGTGTCACCGGCGCGGCGCCGCACAAGGACATGCACGCGATGATCTCCGAGTGGGCCTCGTTGTTCGGTCCCGGCCCCAGCCACGGACGACTCATGCGGTTCGCGCTCGACGCGGGTGGACCCCCGACGCTGGACGTGGAATGCGATCTGTGCGAGTCATGGCGGTTCGTGGGTGACCTGACCGTCGAATTCCGGCTGAGCCCGAAGGCGACCTGGCAACCTGCCGAAGGCTTCGGACCGAGGCCCGTAACCCCACAGGACGTGGTATTCAGCATGAACCGGCTGCTGATGCCGGGCCTGCCGCACAGATCGTTGCTGGGATCGGTCGAAAGCATCGAATCGGTGAGCGAGGACGTTGTCCGGTTCAACCTGCGGCATCCGGACCCGGACCTGCCGATCAAGCTGGCGAGTCCGTATGCGGTGATACTCGCACCGGACTCGCTGGACGGCGTCGACGTGCGCCGGAGCGGCGCGCCGGGAGCTGGCCCATGGCTGTACGAACGGGGCGGCACCGGCCAGGTAACGCTCACGGCGTGGGAGGGCCATCGCGCCGGCACGAAGGTCGAAAGCATCGTGTTCCATCCGGCCTCGAACCAGGGGCTGATGCCACGCCTGCTCCGGCAGGCCAGGGTGGACCTTGCCCAGGTGTCCGAGTCCGACTGGCCTGCTCTCGAGATGGAGGGGTTCTCGTCGGAGGTGGTGCTTCGCTCCGGCAGGGGCGTGCTCTTCGGTCTGAACTCGGCGCGGCCTCCGTTCGACGACCGTGCCGTACGGCGCGCAGCGTTCATGGCCCTCTCCCCTGAGGATGCGCTGCACCAGACGTTCGGGATCGGCTCGGTGTCGACGGGACTGCCGCTCGCCGACAGCACGTGGGCCATCCCACAGGGGGAGATGGAGGCCGCCTTCAGCGATGCGGTACAGGCACGGGCGGCGCTCGACGCTGGCGCGGTGCGGTCGGTCACGCTCATCGTCGCCAATTTCGGTGAGACGTACGTCGAGCACGGGCGGCTGCTTGCGGGACAGTTGGGGGAAGCGGGGTTCGACGTCGCGGTCGAGGTGCTCAGCCGCGCCGCATACCTTCGCCAGGTCTGGGAGGAGCGGGACTTCGACGCATTCGTCGGACCGATGCCGCCCACCGACACGCCGAACGCTTTCCTGCTCGGCCTCGTGCATTCTGGCGGGGCGTTCAACGTAACCGGTGGAGCCACGACGCTCGATGAGGGAATCGAGCGACAGTCGGTTGAGATGGACCCCGGGGCTCGTGCGGGACTGGCGCGCGACATACAACGGGAGATGCTGACCGAGGCGCTCTTCTTCATGGCCGCAGGCGCGGCGGAGCGGTGGGCGTTCAGTGAACGTGTCGAGGGATTCGTCCCGCGCATGCCGATGGGATCGGGCGATCTCTGGACGCTGGTGAGTGTCGCGGACGTCGAAGCAGGATGAACGGTTGTGGATTGGGTTATACTGAGTCATGGATGACGAACCCAGTCTGGACGCACATGGGCGCTCACGCCCTGGCGCAAGTGAACGGAGGTCCTGAGATGGCAAAGCCCCAGCCCGTTAGCGATGCTGATTTCGTGTCAACCGTCCTCGAGAGCGACCAGCCTGTACTGGTCGATTTCTGGGCTGACTGGTGCGGCCCCTGCAAGATGATCGCGCCCGTGGTGGACGAACTGGCCGAAGAGTATGAGGGACGCTTCGCGTTCGCCAAGCTGGACGTCGACTCGAACCCGCAGACCGCGATGCAGTTCGGCATCCGCAGCATCCCGGCGCTGCTCCTGTTCAAGGATGGGAAGGTGGCGGAGAACGTGATCGGCGCGGTGCCGAAGGCAGTCCTCAAGAAGAAGATCGACAAGGTGCTCGAGGCGTAAGCCTCTCCTCCATCCGATCGACTACTGAAGGCGGCGCCTCTTCTTACAGGAGGGGGCGCCGCTTTCTGCGCTTAACTTGCGGGAATGCCTCCCCCGCGACGCTGGGGAGCCTTATACTGCGCGCGGCCTTGTTGGGTTCGTGGGAGTGGATGGGTCCCGGTGGGTCTCGCGGTCTTCAAAACCGTTGCCGGGCCAGCTTCCTGGTTCGGGGAGGGTTCGACTCCCTCGCACTCCCGCCATGCTCCATCATGCGGTGCTTCGATACTTACGAATTGCGCTGCTTCCCGAACTGATGACCTCTGCTTCCGCTGCTTCTGCGTCTCACCCTTGACGTTCGTATCGTATACGGGTAGCGTGCAAGCAACTTTGCTGTACGGACGGGCGCAGTGATATCCGCTCAGCGGGGGAGGCGGGTGGGCTACATCGGTTGCCCTGCTATTTCAACCTGAGGTAGGAACCATGACGACAGCCAGCGCAACAAACGGACGAAACGCAGCGGTTAAGCTCGAGGGACTCTCGAAGACCTACCCCGGAGCGACGGTCCGAGCGGTGAACGAACTCTCGCTCGACGTCGAAGACGGCGAGGTATACACCCTTCTTGGCCCGTCCGGGTGCGGGAAGACGACGACCCTCCGCATGGTCGCCGGCCTCGAAGTGCCCGACGAGGGCGATATCTACTTCGGCGACCGCGAAGTAGTTGTCACCAGCAAGCGCCTCCGGCTGCCGCCGGACAAGCGCGACCTCGGCATGGTGTTCCAGTCCTACGCCATCTGGCCGCATATGACAGTGGAGGAGAACGTTGCGTTCCCGCTCGCGACGCGTCACATGAAGCGTGCCGAGATACGCGAGCGCGTGGCGCACGTGCTGGACCTCGTCAACTTGCCCGGACTGCAGAAGCGCCCTGCGCCGCTGCTCAGCGGCGGCCAGCAACAGCGCGTCGCCCTCGCCCGCGCGCTCGTTATCGAACCCAAGGTGCTGCTCCTCGACGAGCCGTTCAGCAACCTGGACGCGAAGCTTCGGGAGCAGATGCGCATCGAGTTGAAGCTGCTGCAGAAGCGGCTCAACATAGCGGTCCTGTTCGTAACGCACGACCAGATCGAGGCGCTCAGCCTTTCCAACCGCATTGCGCTCATGAACCTCGGTGAGATGCAACAGCAGGGCCCACCGCAGCTGCTCTACGAGGAGCCCGCGAACGAGTTCGTCCGCGACTTCATAGGCAAGACCGTCCTGTTGCGGGGCACAGTGCAGAGCAGCAACCCCTCCGGCCAGGTCTCCGTCGCCATCGAGGGAGGCCCGGATTGCGTCATATTCGGGCGCTCGTACAACCCGGACGGGCTCTCGACAGGTCAGGCCGTGTACACCGCCATCCGCCCCGAGGACATCGACGTCCAGCCTATGTCCGGCAACGACGTCCCGCCCGGGGCCATCGGTGGGGTAGTCACCGCGGCCCTCTTCACCGGCGAGCGTTTCGAGTACCAGGTGGAGGTGGACGGCCAGGGGACGCTGCAGGTCTTCGGTGAGCGCCACACCCCGGCATCCGAAGGCAACAAGGTGACGCTCACCCTGCGACCGGACGGCCACAGCGTCTGGTCGTCCGACTGGACGCACACCGAAACCGCTGACGCTGGATAGCGCGGCGCCGGACAGCGTTTCGTCAGCAGTGCATCGGGTCGTCTCCACATGCCTGTAGCCGTACGAGTCACGGACCTGGAGAAGCGGTACGCCACGGACGAGGGTGCGGTGAACGCGATCCGCGGGGTGTCGTTCGAAGTGGAACATGGGGAGTTCTTCACGCTGCTCGGCCCGTCCGGCTGCGGAAAGTCCACGACGCTCCGCTGCATCGCCGGGTTGGAGAAGGCGAACGGCGGCGAGATCGTCATCGACGACATGGTGGTCATCTCCCGCAGTGGCGCGCATGTCCCCGCGCACCAGCGCCCGATCGGCATGGTGTTCCAGTCCTACGCCATCTGGCCGCACATGGACGTGTTCGACAACGTGGCGTTCCCCATCTCGCAGGGCAAGGGCAAGCTGCCCAAGGCTGAGGTGCGCGAGCGCGTGCTGGAGGCCCTGAGCCTGGTGCGGCTGGACGGTCTGGAGCGGCGACCGGCGCCGCAGCTCAGCGGCGGCCAGCAGCAGCGGCTCGCGCTCGCCCGTGCGCTCGTGCGGCAACCGAAGGCCCTGTTGCTCGACGAACCGCTCTCCAACCTCGACGCGAAGCTGCGCGACGACATGCGCGTCGAGTTGAAGGCGCTCACCGAGCGGCTGAACATCACCACGCTCTTCGTGACCCACGACCAGTTGGAGGCGCTGACGCTCTCCGACAAGATAGCGGTGATGCGGGACGGCGAGATCGTCCAGCTCGGCGGACCGAAGGACATCTACGACGACCCGAACTCGCGGTTCACCGCCGAGTTCATCGGCACGACGAACCTCCTCGAGGGGAAGGTCGCTTCCCGCGAGGGCGGCGTGATGCGCGTCGACACGCCGCAGGGCCCCTTCGCCTGTGCCGCGGTCGAACTGGTCGGACCCGGCGACAACGCGGCGGTCGCGATCCGGCCCGCGAACATCGGCGTCTCCACCGAGCGGCGCGAGGCTGACAACGTGCTGGAAGGCGAGGTCGAGACCGTCGTCTTCCTCGGCGACTCGCATGACTGCCGCGTCGACGTTGGCGGCGCGGTTATCCGTGCGTTCGTGCACGCATCGCAGCCCATCGCGCGGGGCGACCGTGTCTACCTTGCGATAGGCGCCAGTGACTGCCGGCTGCTCCCGGCGGAGGCTGCGTTCGTCGAGGAGGAAGAGGGCGGCGGGCCTTCCATGCGCGTGAGTTCGGCTGCTCCGCCCTCCGTGGCGTAGCGCAACCCTCATCCATCGCTTGCTCAGCGGGTTCCCTCTGCCGGAGGGAGGCGGGCGGCGCCGTGCCTACGGCTCGAACCGGTAGACGACGGGCAGCTCGCCGGGGTCGGTGACGCTCGCATCGGTGTGGTGGTAGATGGTCTGCAGCCCAGGGCCGCAGTCGCCGAAGTCGTCGCAGGAGAGCCTGCCGGTGAGGCCGTCGAAGTCCGTCGATACGTCGCGCATCGCCCTGCGGAGCGCGTTGCGTCCGATGAGCAGCGTCCCCTCGTCGTCGAGGCCGACGAGGCGCGTGAGCAGGCTGCCGTCGTCGGCGACCGCGGCGCGCCGGATGGCCGCGAGCAGGATCGTCGTGGCGTCGTAGGCGTGCGCCCAGTACGGAGACGCGTGCGCCAGCTCGCCGTGGGCAGCCTCGAACGCCGCGAGCGCCTCGTGGGTGGTCTTGCCGGTCGCGGCGTTGCGGTTGCTCCAAACGTGGGACGGGAACCCAGCGAAGTAGAGTCCCTCCGCCTCCGGCAGGGCGAGGAATTCCGATGAGAACGCGCCGTCCGCCGATATGAACGTCACACCCTCCAGTCGATTGGACTCCCGCGCCTGTCGGATGAATTGTTCGGCCTCCGCCTCGAAGATCGGGAAGAAGATGCCGTCCGGCTCCGCGATAGCGAACTCCCGGAGCACGTCCTCCATGTCGGTCTGTCCCTTCTCGATGACGCCGGTGACCAGGACCCTGCCGCCGCGGTCGCGGAATGCGTCCGTGAACGCTCTCGCGAGGGCGCTCGTGTACGGGTCGCCGTCGTGCAGCGCGACCATGTGGCGTAGGCCGAGCTCGTCGTAGGCGAAACCGGCGACCGCCTGCCCCTGGTAGAGGTCGTTATTGGCGACGCGGAAATAGCCCTCGTGGTAGGAGGGGCCCGGATTGCCGCGCAGGTCAGACGTGAGAGCAGGCGAGGTGTTGGAAGGAGAGATCATGACGAGCCCGGCGACGCTGATGCGGGGGACCGCCGCCACCGCCGCCACCGAGCACGACGTGCCGACTATGCCGAGCACTTGCGGGTCGTCGAGGATCTCATCCGCACCCTCGTGTCCTCCCTCACGTGAGCACATGGCGTCCACGGGCGGGCCGAGCGCTACCTCGTGGCCGTGGACCGGGCCGAAGTCGGCGACCGCCATCTCGACGGCGGCGCGCGATGCGCCGGTCCCCGAAAGCAGCGTGCGGATCTGCACCGGCTCGTCCGGCCCGATGACGACGACACCGGGGTCCTCGTCCCCACCGCAGGCCACCGTGGCGACGGCTGCCATAGCGGTAAGGATGGCGCTCTTCAGGAAGGTACGGTGCATGAGGCTCCTTTGTTCGCTCGGGACAACCCTCATTCCCAGCCCACTCCCACGGGGAAAGAGGGCAGACAGCCCACTCCACGCCATCGCTACCAGACGCTGCCCTGGAGGCCGGGGCTGGTGATGGCGCCCTCGCTGGCGGAGGCGACGCTGCGCGCGTACTTGGCGAAGACGCCCGTCGTGTAGCGCGGCGGCGGCGCGCTCCAGCCCTCGCGGCGGCGCGCCATCTCCTCCTCCGGCACCTCGGCCTCCAGCACGCGGCGCTCGACGTCCAGCACGACGGTGTCGCCGTCCCGCAGGAAGGCGAGCGGCCCGCCGTTCGCGGCCTCCGGCGTGATGTGGCCCACCATGAAGCCGTGCGTTGCGCCGGAGAAGCGTCCGTCCGTGATGAGCGCGACGGTGTCGCCGAGGCCCGCGCCCTGGATGGCCGCGGTGACGGCCAGCATCTCGCGCATGCCCGGCCCGCCGACCGGCCCCTCGTAGCGGATCACGACGACGTCGCCGTCCTTCACCTCACGAGCCCGGATGGCGGCGGAGCAGTCCTCCTCGCGGTCGAAGATCCGGGCGGGACCGCGGTGCAGCCTGCGACCGTGGCCCGCGAGCTTCACGACGCAGCCGTCCGGCGCCAGGTTGCCCCGCAGGATCGCGACGCCCCCATTCGGGTTGATGGGGTCGCTGGCGGAGACGACGACCTGCTGGCCGGGCTCGGCGACCGCCGCGGCGCCGATCTGGCCGAAGCTCTGGCCGCTCACGTTTGCAGCGCCCGCGTGCGCCAGCTCCGCGCCGACGAGTTCCTTCGAGACCAGGCCATAGCCGCCCGCTTCGTACAGGTCCACCGCGTTGTACGCGCCGCCCGGCTTCATGCTTGCGACGATGGGCGTGCGCCACGCGATCTCATCGAAGTCGTCGATGGAGAGCGGGACGCCCGCCTCGCGCGCGATCGCCAGCAGGTGGAGCACCGCGTTCGTCGAGCCTGCGGTCGCGGCGACGCCTGCAATGGCGTTCTCGAACGCCTCGCGCGTCATGATGTCGCGGGGCGTCGTGCCGTTGCGGAGCAGGTCCATGACGAGCCTGCCCGCGTTCCGCGCGGCCTCGGCCTTCGCGTCGAAGACGGCGGGAACGGCGTTCGCGCCCGCGGGGCTGATGCCGAGGAACTCCAGCGCCATCGCCATCGTGTTGGCGGTGAACTGTCCGCCGCAAGCGCCTGCGCCGGGACAGGCGGCGTCCTCGACAGCCTTCAGGCGCGCGTCGTCGATGCGTCCCGCGCCGTACGCGCCGACGGCCTCGTCGTGCTCGTCGGCTGCGACAAGACGCTCCCGGCGGGCGGGATGGCGCTCGCGCGGCTCAACCTGCCCGGACTCGCCTTCTACAACGGCTCCATCCTGCCCGGCAAGCTGGACGGCAAGGACATCACCATCCTGGACGTGTTCGAGGCCGTAGGCGCGCACGGCGCGGGACGCATCGACGACGCCCGACTCAAGGCCGTGGAGGACCACGCCTGCCCCGGCGCGGGCGCGTGCGGCGGGGAGGTCAC
>DAOUHP010000107.1:0-26109 GCA_034428575.1 Dehalococcoidia bacterium
GTGCGTCCGGGGAAGTTCACCGGCTCCGCGCCGCAGGCCTCGATGATCTGCTCCAGGTACTGCTCGCGTCCGGGGTTCTCGTCGAGCCCGAGCGCCCACGACGGGCGGAGGATGTAGCAGCCGTAGAACGGGGCGACCTTCAACTCACGCAGCGGGTTCTTCACGAGATTCCTGAACGCATCCAGTCCCACCTCTTCGACGAGCACCCAGGCGAGGTGCTTGATAACGACGCGCCCGGTGTATTCGAGGCCCTCGTAGCGCAGCTCGCGGTTCACGTCGGCGAGGTAGTCCGGGTCTGCCAGCAGGCGATGGTTCGCCTGCGCCATGACGCCCTGGCAGGTGGAGCAGATGTTGAGGATGGTCGTGAGTCCCATGCGCTCCGCCATCGCGAACGTGCGAGCGTTGAGCGTGTCGCCGAGCTTCTGGCCCTTCTCCTGCAGCACGCCGGCGCCGGTGCAGGACGCGCCGTGGATCTCCTCCAGCTCCAGGCCGAGTTCCCCGGCGATGGCCATCGTGGACGTGTACAGCTCGGGCGTTCCCCCGCGCGATACGCATCCGGGATAGAAAGCGTACTTCATCGTCACTCCTTGGTTGCTTCGGCGCGCTCGAATATGCGGCGCACGTTCTCATGTCCGGGGCGCTTGTGGTGGAACGGCGCGGGCAGCGGGAACTTGCGCCTGCGCAACGCGCGGATGCCCAGCGGCGCCTCGCTCAACAGCTTCGGGACGTTGAACTTGCCCCAGGAATCCACCGCGAGCATCGCCTCGTCCAGCCAGCCCGTGCGCGCGACCGAGCGAGTGAACGACTCGACGTGCCGCGCTCCGGGTGTACTCGGGGCCCCCGACTGCATGACCGATTCACGCAACTCCATGATGCGGTCCATCGGCGCGACGCCCTTCGGGCAGACCTCGACGCACATGTAGCAGCGCGTGCAGTCCCACACGCCGCCGTACTCGTTGAGCGTGCTCAGGCGCTGCTTGGCCTGATCATCCCTCGGGTCGGCGACGAACCGATAGGACTTCGCCAACGCCGCGGGGCCCAGGAAGTTGGAGTCCACCTCCAGCGCCGTGCAGTCCGACACGCACGCGCCGCACATGATGCAGCCCATGGGCGTGAGCAGGTTGAGCATGGACTCGTTGGAGGCGATGAACTCCTCCTCCGGTTCCTGGTCTGGCTGGAGGTACGGCTCCACGGCCCGCACCTTGCCCCAGAACAGCTGCAAGTCGATCACGAGGTCCTTCACGACCCGCTGGTTGCCCATCGGCTCTACCTTCACCTCGCCGCTGTCGTCCACAACGGAGGTGATGCGGGTGTTACAGGCGAGTCGAGCGCGGTCGTTCACGCGCATGGCGCAGGAGCCGCAGATCGCCGCGCGGCAGGAACAGCGCAAGGCAAGGCTGGGGTCTATCTCCTCACGGACCTTGACGAGCGCATCCAGCACCGAGAAGTGCTCGGGCACATCGACGTCGTAGTCCTGCAGATGGGGTTGATCGGAACTCTCGGGGTCGTATCGCTGAACCCGTATCTTCGCCTGCATGTGGTCTCGTTTCCTCCCTCTGATGACGCCCTTGCGTAAACCGTCCCACCGGTCCAGTTCACCCCAGCCCCTTCCTCCTCAGGGAGGGACCGGAGCGGGCTGCCTAGTAGACCCTCGCCTGGGGCTCCCACCGCGTCATCGCAACGGGAAGCGTCCCAACCTCGGGCCCGCTGTCGCCGAGGCGCGCGGTGGTGTGCTTCAGCCAGTCGACGTCGTTGCGCTCGGGGAGGTCCCGCCGGAAGTGTGCTCCGCGGCTCTCCTTACGCAGCAGACCGGACGCCGCAATCGTCTCCGAGACGTCCAGCATGTAGCCGAGTTCCATGTGGAATATGAGATCCGTGTTGTAGACGCTGCCCTTGTGCTTCACCGGAAGGGACGCGTACCGCTCCTTGAGCAGGTGAACGCTGCTGAGCGCGGTCTGCATCCCCTCTTCCGTGCGGAACACTGCAAGGTGCTCATTCATCACGCGACCCATCTGGAGCCGCAGCGCGGCTGTCATCTCTCCATTGTCCGGGCGGTCCATCAGCGCCTTGATGCGGCCTTCGGCTTCCCTCAAGTGCGATTCCGACACGGTGAAGTCCGCCGTCTCCCGCGCGTAGTCGGTCGCGATCTCGCCCGATCGCTTTCCGAAGACGACCGTCTCCAGGAGCGAGTTTGCGCCGAGGCGGTTTCCGCCGTGGACGCTGACACACGCCGTTTCGCCGGCCGCGAACAGGCCGCGCGGGCCGTCCCAACCGGCGCTGCCGGTGACGTCCCATGCGCGGGTATCCACGTCCGTCTTGATGCCACCCATGATGTAGTGCTGTCCCGGTCGTATCGGCACAGGCGCTTCCACCATGTCCACGCCCGCGTAGTCACGCGCGGCCTCGTGGATGTACTTGAGTTTCGTGAGTATCAGTTCGCGCCCCAGGTGGCGCAGGTCAAGCAGCACGCAGCCGTCCACGCCACGCCCTTCCTCGATCTCCGTCTGCTCGGAGCGCGAGACCACGTCACGGGAGGCCAGTTCCTTCATCTTGGGAGCGTAGTGCTCCATGAATCGCTCGCCCTTGGAGTTGAGGAGGTAGGCGCCCTCGCCGCGTGCGGCTTCCGAGAGGAGCACCCCGTTGCCCGCGAGCGTCGTTGGGTGGTACTGCACCATCTCCATGTCCAGGAGCGTCGCGCCGGCACGGTAGGCGAGCGCCATGCCGTCGCCGGTGCAGATGAGTGCGTTGGTGCTCGGCTCGAACGCTCTGCCGACGCCGCCAGCCGCGAGGATGACTGCCTTCGCGGTGATGGCACGGAGCTTGCCCGTCAGCATCTCCATGGCGACGACGCCACGGCACTGGCCATCCTCGACGATGAGGTCGGTGACGAACCACTCCTCGTAGGAGCGTACGCCTGCCTTGATGATCTGCTCGTACATGACGTGCAGGATCGCCTGGCCTGTGATGTCGGCGACGAAGAAGGTGCGAGCGTAGCTTGCACCGCCGAACGCCCGCGTCCCCAACCGACCCTCGTCGTCGCGGTTGAAGATCACGCCCATGTGTTCGAGCGCGATGATCTCGCCCGGCGCCTCGAGGCACATGTACTCGATGGCGTCCTGGTCCCCGAGGTAGTCGGAGCCCTTCACCGTGTCGAATACATGTGAGTCGACGGAGTCGTCTTCACCCCGGAGCGCTGCGTTGATGCCGCCCTGGGCCGCATTCGAATGGCTCCGCACCGGGTGCACCTTGCTCATCATCGCCACGTTCGCGCCCACCCGGTGCGCTGCGATCGCGGCCCGCATACCCGCCAACCCCGCCCCCACAACCAGAACGTCATGGTCAACCATGGATGTTGTCTTCACCTGCCTTGGGAATCTCGGACGTCTTTACGACTATATCAAAGGCGGCCTCGTACGAACAACGAAGCCGCAGAAGCATCAGGTCCGCGACGCGAGCCAAGCTCCCGCCGTGTCCGCATTCTGCTCCAGCCATTTCGTGTTGAGGCGGATGCTCTCCAACGACTGCTGGATGGAGCGTGCGGCGGACGGAGCAGGATGCGTCTCGAAGAACTCGCGGGTCTCGGCCTCATGTTCCGCGCTGGCGAACCCCGCCGCTATGCCGACGAGCCGCATGATGGCGAACCCGCCCTTGCCGTAGCGCCGGTCCAGCTCGCCCCAGTTATCCCGCACGAACCGCCACGTCTGCTCGCGCCCGTCGGGGCTGGCGCCCGCCTGGATGAGCACGATGGGCGTGTCCTGCGAACGCACACGGTCGCTCAGCGAACGGTCGAGCAGGTCGGCCAGGAGGCCGCTGCCCCTTGTGCGCGTCAGTGCGCCAAGGATGCGCACCTTCTCCTCATGCAGGTCCGCGGCATCATGGAGACTCCAGAGTGCGTCTGCGACGTCACGTCCGGACTGCTGCGACGCCAGGCCGAAAGCGGCAGCGCGCATGTCCGGCACGAGCGTCTGTTCGCCGCTCGCGTGCTTGCGGAAACGCGCCAGCGCCTCGGCGAGCGTCCCCTCGTCCCCGTAGCCACCGAACTGGTTGATGACGATGCTGCGTCGCAACGACTCCAGGTGGCCGTCGCCGGACTGGGCGTCCCACCCCACCTGAGTCGCGATGCGGGCGAACAGGGAGCGTGCGTACGCGCGGAACGCGTCCAGGTGCGGCGTGGAGGAGAGCAGACTCTCCAGCCCGCGCAGGTTCGCCGCGAGGTCTCCCCATACGATGGCGTCCGTCTCGCCCACGAACGATTCGGCCAACTCCAGGAAGACGGTCGCGGGCAGATGGCCGGACTTCACCAATGCGTAGGCATCGTTCTGCAGGCCGAGCCGGTCTACGGGCGGCAATGCGCCCTCGGCTATCGCTTCGCCGAGTCTGCGCCACTCCCCCTCGGTGTAGGCGACGCGGAAGAACCCGGTCTGTCCCGCGTTGAGCTTCACCCACTCAGCGCCGGCGCCGATGGGAAGCAGCGCGCGCTCACCGGACAGAACGTGTTTGGAGGGCGCTCCGTTTCCGCCGTGGGCTATAGAGACGGGCACCGGCCAAAGCGCCTCGTCTGCCGCCTCGCCCAGCACGTGGTCGTAGAGGAAACGCGACTGCGCGACCGCTGCTTCTGTCCTTTCCGCGTCGCGCGCGACCTCGGTTGTGAGCACCGGGTAGCCGGTCTGCTTGATCCATGCTTCCATCAGCGGAACGACGGGCACATCGAGGCCCAGGCCATCCTCGTCCGCAGCCGAGTTGATCGCGTCCCACAGGTGCGCGCCGCGCGCATTGCCGTAGGCGTGTCCGCTCAGGTAGGCATGCAGCCCCTTGCGGAAGGTCTCGGCGCCGACGTAGTCCTCCAACATACGGAGGACCGAACCGCCCTTGCTGTAGCTGATGGCGTCGAACAGCTCGCGTATCTCCGCGGGGTCGTCCACGTTGGCCTCGATGGGGTGGGAGTTGCGGAGGCCGTCCAACCCGAGCGCAGAGTTCGTGTCGTGGGAGACGAACTGCGTCCACATCTCCCATTCGGGATAGAGGTGGTCGACCGTTTTGTCGCCCATCCAGGATGCGAACGACTCGTTGAGCCAGAGGTCGTCCCACCACTCCATCGTGACGAGGTCGCCGAACCACATGTGGGCCATCTCGTGTGCGACGACCTCCAGGATCCGCTGTTTCGCCTGAGGAGCGGAGTTCTGGGGGTCGTACAGGAGCGCAGTTTCGCGGTAGGTGATCGCGCCCCAGTTCTCCATCGCGCCCGCGGCGAAGTCAGGCACCGCTATGTGGTCCATCTTCGCGAGGGGGTACGGGATGCCGAAGTAGTCGTTCATGTAGCGGAGCGCGGCGATGCTGTTCTCCAGCGCGAAGCGCCCCAACTCTTCCTTGCCGCGCGTCGCCCAGACACGCACGAGCGTTCCGTCGTCAGCGTGGCCCTGAACGCATGCCATGTCGCCCACGATGAACGCAAGGAGATAGGTGGACATCGCGGGGGTACGCTCGAAGGTGACGGCCTTGCGGCCATCCGGCGCAGGTCCCGTAGAGGCAACCGGCATGTTGGAGATGGCCTCCAACTCCTCCGGCACGACGAGCGTCACGTCGAACGAGGCTTTGACTGAAGGTTCGTCCCAGCAAGGGAACGCGCGGCGGGCGTCCGTCGCCTCGAACTGCGTGGTGGCAAGGCGGCGCTCGACGCCCTCGCTGTCCGGGTAGGTACTGCGGTAGAAGCCGCGCAACTGGTCGTTCAACACGCCGGTGAAGTCCAGCCGCAGTACCGCGCTGCCCGACGGCAGCGGCGAAGGGAAGCGGAGCGTCACGCGCTCCTGGTCCTCGTCGTGCTCGATGGCGTTCGCTTCAAGTGCCCCGCCCTGCGCCGTTTCCGCGGAGGCGCGGGAGACGTTCAACTCAGACGCATTCAGCGTCACCTCGGCGGTGGGCGCGGCGATTGCCACCTCGACCTCCTCGCGCCCCGCGAACGTAAAGGTATCGAGGTCGGGCTCGAGCGTCAGACGGTAGTGCACCGGGCGGACGTTCTCCGGCAGGCGTGTGGACGGCGTGGTCGTCATGGAAGAACCTCATGGGCTCCGACGTGATCGGAGCGGAAGGTGGCACCCCCGGGGAGACTCGAACTCCCGCCACCGGCTCCGGAGGCCGGTGCTCTATCCACTGAGCTACGGGGGCATGCGCCAAGTATAGCGTACGCGGGAACCATCGGAAGGTACCGCGCGTATACTCGAGTGCCTGCCGATGTTCGGCTACAGGGAGCAGCCCATGCGCGGTTTCAGCCTTTATAGCCCGCTCGCACTCCTTGCCCTCGCCGCCAGTCTACTGGCGGCTGGCTGTAGCCAGGGCCCCACGCCGACACCGCCCCCCACACCAACGCCTCTCCCAACAGCCACCAGTACCCCCAACTATGCCGGTGTCTCCCTTGAGCGCGAAATTTTCTCGGCCGACCTGCCCATATCCACCACTGCGTACCTCACCAGATTCCTGGCGGGCGAGGAGATCAACGTCACGCTCATAGCAGAGGACGGCTCCCAGGCACTCGTAGGAACGGCTGCTGCCGATGCTGCCGGCTTAGCGTCCGTAGAGATCATGCACGACGGCCTGTCTGAGGGTCGGTACTCCATCCTGGCCATCGGTGAACGCGGCGGCAAGGCCAGCACCACGTTCCTCGTCAAGTGAGTGCTCGTTCATGCGCCCATTCATCTTCCTCCTGTGTCAGCGGCATATCGCCCAACGGCGCAGCATGGTGTATGCTTGCGGGGTGCGCTCCCCGTCGGCACCGCACTTGGCGGTTGCGCGGAAGCGGCTTACAAGCGTGTCAAAAAGTATTGACCTCAGAGTGAAGGCTTACTATGATTCATGACGGTTGTTCGTAAAGGACTTGATGGTGGTGAGCTTCATACACAGGAAGCTGACCCTCGGATGGCCACCTCGTACGATTCGGAAAGGGGGTTCGATGAACCGCTTCAGCCTCAAGAGCATGTCCCTGGTACTCCTCGTGGCAATCTTCGGCCTGGTGTTGGCCGCATGCACGGGCCCTGAAGGCCCTCCTGGCGCTACTGGCTCCGCTGGCCCCGCCGGTCCTGCTGGCGGTCAAGGCCCCGCCGGCCCCGCAGGCGCTCCCGGCGCTGACGGTGCGGACGGTGCGGATGGCGAGAACGGTGCTCCCGGCGCTCCCGGCGCTCCCGGTATCCCCGGCGTCCCGGGCGTTGACGGTGACTCGTCCACTGCGGGCGTGACGCTGTTCCGCCAGAACTTCGCTGCTGACACGATCATTGCCGACATGGTGTATCTCTCCGGCTTCCTGGCGGGAGAATCAGTCGAGGTCATTCTCGTAGCCAGCGACGGCACTACAGCGTCCCTGGGTACAGCCGACGCAGACGACGGAGGCATGGGCGCTGTGGAGCTCAGGCACAGTGGGCTATCGGAGGGTCAGTACTCCGTCGCGGCCTTCGGTGACGGCGGCGGCAAGGCCAGCGCCACGTTCATCGTCAAGTAACCCCCGCGTAGTACGAGAAGGTACAACAGAGAAGAGGCCCGGATACGTCCGAGGCCTCTTCTTGTTGCGCTCAAACAAGCGTCCTCGACCGCTCACCGAGCTCCTCAAGTCTCCCGCACAACCTCTCTCCCACCCACGGAGACTCCTCCACCGCACACCTTGGACTCCGCGGGTCCACCCCATCCTGGCCTTCCCCCGTCGAGGGGGAAGGGATCAAACGGCGCCGCATCCACCTCCCCTCACGATCCTGCGAGGTCCCCTTGCAGGAAGATGCGAAGCAACACCCCGAAGTCCTTCTGCCACGACATCCTTGCCGCCTACGCAGAGGGTCTCGCCAATCGAGACCCAGGCACAATCGCGTCCTGCACGGTGCAGTGCTTCGCGCATACCCCAACCGAGACATCCATGGGGCGATCCTCACGCACCGGCAGTGTCGGCTCAACGCCCATGCACTTCCCGTTCCGGGGCAGTGTCTGGCCGACGGGGCACCACCGGCGAGGCAGAACCACGACCGGATGGAAGCCGCACAAGGCACGATCTGCAGAATGAAGCAGCCGTCGTGCCGAGGTCCGCACCAGGAAGCGGGGGCACTTGCGATCGGAATGGCAGCGCGTGTGGGAGGGTTTCCTGGAAGCTCCTACTTCGTCTCGGAGACGACTGCGTCTTCAGGAGCGGGCCCGACCTTCACGCGCTTGACGCGGCGACCGATCGTCGTCATCACACGCAGTTCCAACCCGCTCTCCACCACGAGGTCCCCTACCGCAGGAACCTTCCCGAGGCGGCTGAACAGCAGACCTCCGACGGTATCGAAGCCGTCCGCCTCCACCGCAACGCCGAACGTCTCGCTGAAGTCGTCTACCGGCATCTTGGCCTCGACCAACGCGGCCTCACCCGACAGCCATTGGATGTCCGGTTGCCCTTTGTCGAATTCGTCCTCGATCTCGCCGACGATCTCCTCGATGAGGTCCTCTACGGTGACGATACCGGTCGTGCTGCCGTACTCGTCGACGACGATGGCCATGTGGATGCGCCGCGACTGAAACTCCGTCAGCATCTCGTCCACCCGCTTGCTCTCCGGAACGAAGAAGGCGGGCCGCATGAGGTCACGTAACTGCTGGTCCGGCACGCCGGCAAGTGTGGCGGCGAGCAGGTCCCGGCTGTAGAGGATGCCGATGATGTTGTCCGGGACGCCCTCGTAGACCGGCAGACGGCTGTGTCCGCTGTCCAGCATCCGTGTCGCGGCACGTTCCACGGAAGTGTCCGCCTCCACACTGACGATGTCGACGCGGGGGGCCATGATCTCCCGCACCAGCGTCTCGTCCAGGTGGAGTATCGCGTGGATCATCTGCTGCTCGTGATGATCAAGCTGTTCTTCCGCTATCTCCTCGTGCACGTCCCTGGACCCGTTCCCGTTCTCATGTCCGTTGCCACCATCCGGATCCGGCTCCTGTTCAGCGCCTGCGAAACGCAACCCGGAGCGGAAGAAGCGGCGGATGGGCAACAACGGCCAGAGCAAGGCCTGTCCGACAACCCAGAGCATAAGCAACTGGGCTACCGGCAGACGCTCCACCATGTATTTCACGAGTGGAACGAGCAGGAGCAGCAACAGCCAGAGGCCAATCAACACCCCGGCCAGCGCGGTCCAGTGCAGGGAGAACGCCCGCATGACCAATGCAAGCGCAGACGCGGAGATGGCCGCCGCGCTCATGAGCAGCAGCAGCGAGATCAGTTCTTCGTACGCCTGCCGCCGGGTACGCAGGTGGCGCACCGCCGACGCGCTGGGGCCCCACCGGGGCAGAGCGTCGCGCACGGCTGCGCGCCTCAGCAGAGGCAGCAACGCCACTCCGGCGTGCAGCCCCATAAATGCAACTATCGAAAGTACGAGCAGGATTCCTAATGCCGTATCGCCGCTATCCAAGGGATATTCCCTCCTCCTTCTGTACAAGCGCCCTTCCGTTCCTCAGCCTCAGCGGCCTCGCGGGAACCCCCGCGACCCGCCCACCCGGCGGAACGTCCCTGTTGACGACCGCTCCCGCTGCCGTAAGGGCCCCAGCTCCCACCTTCACCGGTGCGATCAAGAGGCTGTCGCTGCCGATGAAGGCGCCTTCTCCTATCACTGTTTCGTGCTTGAGTTTCCCATCGAAGTTGCACGTGACGGTGCCCGCTCCGATATTTGCGCCCGCTCCGACCACGGCGTCGCCGATGTAGCTGAAGTGTCCGACGTGCGCACCCACGCAGATGCGGCTCGCCTTGATCTCAACGTGCGAGCCAACGTAGGCGGACTCTTCCAGCACCGACCCGGGACGGATGTGTGAGAACGGTCCCACACTGGCGCGCGGTCCCAGCACCGACCCCTCCACCACCGCAGACCCAACCCACGCCTCGGGCCCTACGTCGGCATTCAGCAGTTGCGCGTTCGGACCGACCGTCGCCCCGTGCCCCACATTCGACACGCCCCGGATGGACGTATTCGGGTACACGGTAACGTCCTTTCCCAACCGAGCGGTCGCATCGAGGTAGACCGTCGCCGGGTCCACGAGCGTAGCTCCAGCTGTCATCGCGGCGTCCCGGAGACGGTGTTGGGCAGCCGCCTCCACGCGCGCCAGGTCCTGGCGGGTGTTCACGCTCAGGGCTTCATCCTTGTCCTGCGTCACGTAAGCCTCGACGCGCTTTCCGTCTGCAACGGCGTGGGGGATCAAGTCCGTCAGGTAGTACTCGCCACCGGGCCGCGGCTTCAATTCGGCCAAGGCCCGGCGAAGCCACCGCGCCTCGAATGCGTATACCCCGACGTTCACCTCCACCTCGCCCTTCCGGGGCATCGGCGCGTCCTCTGCCTCCAGCACGCCGATCGGCTTGCCACGAGCGCCCCGCCGCAGCCGTCCTATCTGCTGAAGGGAGGCGGCATCCATCGTGCAGCAGAGCAAGGTAGCCGTAGCTCTTCGCCGTTCGTGCAACGCTGCCAGCGCCTGCACCGTATCCCGCCGAACGAGCGGCGCGTCACCATTGAAGACGAGCACGTGCTGGGACTCCGGCGAGGCGGCGATGAGGGCCGTGGCCAGCGCATGGGCTGTGCCGAGAGGGTCCGGCTGTTCCACGCACTCAGCATCCCCGCCAACCACCTGCGAGACCTCCGCGCGGTCCGAGGGCCGCGTCACGACGATGACCTCACCGACATCCTCGAATCGTGCCGCGTCAGCGACATGGGAGACCATCGGAACACCCGCAACGGTATGCAGGACTTTAGACCGGGACGACCGCATACGCGCGCCCCTGCCCGCTGCCAGCACGATGGCTGTCCAAGCACCCATCTCGGTGTGCATCGGCGACCGACCCCGGTCGCGAGCCCTCTTCACTCCTGTGCGGGTGGCCCTTCCAGCCGCCCCGCTGCGCAGCGCCCCGAATCACGCCTGAGCGCCGTGGCAAATGTGTCGTCAACCAGTGGGATGGTACGGACGGGGTTAATGGAGTGTCAAGGAACCGATGTCCAGGCCTCCGACGGCCCATGATAGAATCGACGGGTACGGAGAGATGGCTGAGCGGTTTAAGGCGGCGGTCTCGAAAACCGTTGTGGGGGCTTCCTCCACCGTGGGTTCGAATCCCACTCTCTCCGCCAGGCATCGCAACACACCATGCGCCGGATGGCTCGCTACAGCATCCAGCGTGGTTCATGCAACGCGGAGAGGTGCCGGAGTGGCCGAACGGGCACGACTGGAAATCGTGTAGGGGCCGCAAGTCTCTCGCGGGTTCGAATCCCGCCCTCTCCGCCAGCATGTGACACCAGGCCCTATCCTTCGCCCGCGCCATACGTCAGAATAGCCCGGCACTCCATAACCAAGGCGTAGAGTCCTCATGCAACTCATCTCAGTGAACGTCGCCAGGCCCAAGCTCCTGCAGGGAACCGCCAGAGGCGACGTGATGTCGGCCATCCACAAGCAACCCATCGAGGGCCCGGTCATGGTGCGCCGTCTCAACGTGGACGGCGATGCGCAGGGCGACCTCACGGTGCACGGCGGCCCCGATGCGGCGGTCTACGTCTACGCGTTCGAGGACTACGCCTATTGGGCGGCGCAGTTGAAGCGCGAGCCGGCTTCCTTCGGCTGGTTCGGGGAGAACCTCACCGTACAGGGGGCTTCGTCCGACGCCATGTGCTTCGGCGACATCTGGCGCGTCGGCGGGGCGCTGCTCCAGGTAACGGAGCCCCGCTCCCCCTGTTACAAGCTGGACCACAAGATGGGCATCCGCTACTTCGCGGCGCGTTTCCGGCGCAGCGGACGCGTCGGCTTCTACAACCGCGTCCTGGAAGAGGGTGCCGTGCAAGCGGGTGACGGGGCAACGCTCGTGGAGCCGCACCCAGCCCGCATCTCCATCCGCCTCCTGAGCGACGTCCGCCATGCAGAAGGCGTATCCGAGCAAGACGTCGAGCGGGTCCTCGCTGAGGAGGAACTCCCCCCGGACCAACGGCGCCACGCGGAGCGGCGCATGCGGCGGATCAAGCGGATGCAGGACATCCGACGGTAGAGGAAGCAGTGACCACCTCCGAGCACGACCTCCCGTATTGGATTTCATTCTCCCGCGTACCGACGGTGGGGCGCGTCCGCATCGGCCTTCTCGAAGAACGGTTCGGATCGCTCAAGGCCGCGTGGGAGGCCTCCGGAAGCGAGCTTGGCGCGTCCGGCCTCACCTCCGGCGTCGTCAGCGCGATCGAGCAGGTGCGCCGGGTGGTCGAACCGGAACGCGAACTCGAAAGGGTGCGCAACGCCAACGTAGCAGTGCTCACCTGGCACGATTCCGACTACCCGCGCCTCTTCCGCAACATAGACGACCCCCCGCCCATCCTCTACATCAAGGGAACGCTGCAACCCGACGACGAGGTGCGGGTCACCGTCGTGGGCACCCGCAACCCCACGGCGTATGGCAGAGAAGTAACGAGGCAATTGGCCGGAGACCTGGCGGAGTGCGGCGTCACCGTCGTCAGCGGGCTGGCGCGCGGCATAGACGGCATCGCGCACGATGCCGCGCTGAGGGCAGGAAGCAGGACGATAGCAGTGATCGGCTCCGGCCTGGACGTGGTTTACCCGCCCGAGCACAGACCGCTGTTCGACCGCATCGTTGACAACGGGGCTGTCGTCTCCGAATACCCGCTCGGCTCCAAGCCGGAGGCTCGTCACTTCCCCCGGCGCAACCGGCTGCTCAGCGGGCTGGCCCTCGGTGTGCTGGTTGTGGAAGCACCACGAGACAGCGGCGCTCGATCGACCGTGGAGTTTGCGCTGGAGCAGAACCGAGAGGTGCTGTGTATACCCGGAAGCATCCACTCGCCGGCGAGTGAACTTACGAACTGGCTCATCCAGCAGGGCGCGAAGCTCGTGATGCGGGCGGAGGACGTGCTGGAGGAGTTGCACATCGGCGGCGCACCGCGCCAGCAGCCGCTCCCCGAATTCTCCACCGATAGCAACGAGGAAGCCCGGCTGTTGGAAGCCCTCACCCACGAACCGCAGCACATAGACGAGTTGAGCCGGAGCACCGGGATCTCCATCACGCAGGTCAGCAGCACGCTCGCCGTGATGGAGATCAAGGGCTCCGTGTTGCAGGTTGGACGGATGAACTACATACGGGCCAGGACCGCATCCGTCCGCTAACTCACTTGACAACAGCCTTGCCACTGCCCGTATGTTGGAGACATGGCAAAAACACCCACCACTCGCAAGACGTCATCCAGCAAGAAGCGCTCCGGCGCCGCCAGGACTCGAAGCACGCGTGCAGGCAACGGGAGCTCGGCATCACGCCACCTCGTCATCGTGGAATCGCCTGCCAAGGCGACCACCATAGGCAGATTCCTCGGGCGCGACTACACCGTAAAGGCCTCGATGGGGCACGTCCGCGACCTGCCGCGGCGCAGACTCGGCGTGAACCCTGACCGGGACTTCACGCCGTGGTACGAGGTGCCGGAGGACAAACAGAAGGTCGTGGAGGAGATCCGTGCGGCAGGGGAGAGCGCAGACGACGTCTATCTCGCAACCGACCCTGACCGCGAGGGCGAGGCGATAGCCTGGCACGTCCTGGAGGCCGCAGGTTGGCGGAGCAAACCCGTACGCCGCGTCGTCTTTCACTCCATCACGCCGGACGCGGTCAAGGAGGCGTTCGCCAACGAGCGCGACATCGACATGGAGCTCGTCAACGCGCAGCAGGCCCGCCGCATAGAGGATAGGCTCGTCGGTTTCAAGCTCAGTCCCCTCCTCAAACCGCTGGTGGGACAGGAATTGAACCGCCTGAGCAGCCAGAACATGCTGAATGCCCAGGACCTGGACACGGCCAGCGCCCTCTCAGCGGGGCGCGTGCAGTCCGTGGCCCTGCGCCTCGTGGCGGAGCGTGACCGGGAGATAGACGCTTTCGTTCCGGTCGAGTACTGGTCTATCGAGGCCGCCCTCCTTACCGCGGAGAACGCGTCGTTCACTGCCACCCTGCGCAGTCTGGCCGACCAGAAGAACGAGATCGCGCTGCCGAACGAAGCTGAAACCAACGCCGTGCTCGGCGACCTGGACGGCGCTGCATACCGCGTCGACTCCGTAACTACACGACAGGTCAACCGGCGGCCCGCTCCCCCGTTCATCACGAGCACGCTGCAGCAGGAGGCCTCGCGGCGGCTCGGCTTCTCGGCCACGAGGACGATGACCGTCGCCCAGCAACTGTACGAGGGCATCGCCATCGGCTCGGAGGGGAGGCAGGGCCTCATCACCTACATGCGCACAGACTCGCCGCAGGTCGTTCCGGGCGCGATCCAGGAGACACGCCGATACATCGAGGAGCGCTGGGGCAAGGAGTTCCTGCCTCGCACGCCCAGACGTTACACGTCCCGTTCCAAGGTTGCGCAGGAGGCGCACGAAGCCATCAGGCCAACGGCGATCAGCCGCACGCCCCAAGCCATCCGTCAGCACCTCACCGCAGAGCAGGCACGCCTGTACGAGTTGATCTGGAACCGCATGGTGGCCAGCCAGATGGCCGACGCCATCCTGGACGCCACAAGGGTGGACGTCCACGCCGCTGCGTCCGGCAAACCCGCGTACCTCTTCCGAGCGTCGGGCTCCGTCGTGCGGTTCGCCGGTTTCCGCGTCCTCTACATGGAACAACGCGACGAGGGCAGCTCCCGCGACGCCGAGGACGACGACTCACGCGCCCTTCCCCCGCTGCAGCAGGGACAGACGCTCGACTGCGCCGGGCTGACGCCCGAGCAGCACTTCACGCAACCCCCTGCCCGCTTCACGGAGGCCAGCCTCGTGCGCGCGCTTGAAGAGCAGGGCATCGGGCGCCCGAGCACCTACGCCGCAATCATCAATACGCTCGTCAATCGCAAGTACGTCACCCGCGACAGGCGCGTGCTGAGGTCGACCAACCTCGGCCAACTCGTCTGCGGACAACTGGTCGCGCACTTCCCGGACATCATGGACGTCAGCTTTACGGGACGCATGGAAGACCAACTGGACGAGGTCGCCAACGGAAAGCAGGAGTGGGTGGCTTTCCTCCACGATTTCTACGGGCCGTTCAGCGAAGAACTCGACAAAGCAAGGAAAGCGATCAAGGAAGCGACCCAGGAGGCAGCGAGCGAGTCGACCAACGAGCCGTGCGACGTCTGCGGCAAGCCAATGATCGTCAAGCTGGGGCGTTTCGGGGCCTTCCTCTCCTGCACCGGCTACCCCGACTGCAAGAACAGCAAGGACCTGCCGAAGGCCGCGGACGACGCCAGCGAGCAGTCTGACGAGGAGAGCGAGGAGACCTGCGACGTCTGCGGCAAGCCGATGGCCCTCCGGCGCGGGCGTTTCGGGCCTTTCTTCGCATGCACCGGCTACCCCGACTGCAAGAACACCAAGCGGCTCCCTAAGGCCGCGCCCAAAGACACCGGCGTGGCCTGCCCGCGCTGCGGCGGCAGCCTCGTGGAGCGGCGAGGAAGACGCGGCCCTTTCTACGGCTGCTCCAACTACCCTACGTGCAACTTCCTCGTCAACCGGCAGCCGCTGTCCCAGCCGTGCCCTGAATGCGACGGTCTGATGGTGCTCGGCGCTCGCGGTCAGGCGAACTGCACCAACTGCGCCTGGAAAGGGCCCGCCGCCGCCGAGGAGTCCGCTAGCGTTGCCTAGCGCGCAGCGTCTCATGGAAAGCACGAACGCAGACCAGCCCAGATCCGATACGCATCCGCTTATCGCGGAGTACGAGCGCTTCCTCCGCTCGACCCGTGCCCTCTCGGACGCGACGGTCCGGAATTACGTTGCAGACCTCGCACCCTTTGCGCAGTACCTGGATGAACAGGACTGCCCGGTCGGGCCCGACGCGAAGGGGCTTCGGGACTTCGTGCGCCGGAACGGCGCTGCCAACGCGCCCCGCGAGTACCGCAGCCTCGTTCGCGACTACGTCGCCTGGCTGCTGGAACGCCGCACCGTGGAGAGCGGACGCGCGGCTGGAAGCAGAGGCCATTCCCGTTCGAGTGTGCACCGGATGCTCGCATCGCTCCGCTCGTTCATGCGCTACCTCATCGAACGCGGCCTTGTGCCGGACGCGCCGCTGTGGCGTCCCAGGTCCACACTGATGGGCAGGCTCACGCCGAAGCTGGAGCGCCGCCTTCCCGACCTCGTCTCAGTCGACGAAGCTGCGCGACTCGTCGAAGCGCCCGACGGCAATGTCGATGCGGGCAACAGCCTGCGCGATGCCGCCCTCCTGGAGTTGCTCTACGGCTGTGGACTCCGTGTGAGCGAGGCAGCCAACCTGGACCGGCAGAACGTCTCACTCGAAGAGAGCACCGTCCGCGTCTGGGGTAAGGGGTCGAAGGAGCGGCAGACGCCGCTCGGTTCGAAGGCGAGGAACGCCCTGCGTGCGTACCTCAACGCGGAGGACGCGCCACACGGAAGCGCCAGCCCGCTCTTTCGCAACACGCACGGCAGGAGACTCGGGGTGCGCTCCATCCAGCGCATCGTCCGGCACTACGCGAAGCGCAGCGGTCTGCGGGAGGACGTGCACCCCCACACGCTCCGCCATAGCTACGCGACCCACCTCCTGAACGGCGGCGCGGACCTGCGCATCGTCCAGGAACTGCTCGGCCATTCCACGCCCAGCGCCACGCAGGTGTACACTCACGTCAGTCAACAGGAAGCGCAACGCGTGTACCTCGCAGCCCACCCACTGGCGCACGCGCCCACCCCAGACCACCAGGACTCCGAATGACCATCCTCGTCGTGAACGGCCCGAACCTGAACCTCCTCGGCCAGCGCGAACCGGCCATCTACGGCAGCACGACGCTTGCCGACATCGAACGCGCCGTACGGGAGCGAGGGTCTGAATTCGGTGTGTCTGTCGAATTCTTCCAGTCCAACTCGGAAGGCGGGCTGATCGACTACCTGCAGGCGAACGCCGCGTCTGCGTCCGGCGTCATACTCAACGGGGGTGGCTTCACCCACACGAGCGTCGCCCTGCGGGACTGCATCGCCGCGGTCGCCGTTCCGGTGGTCGAGGTGCACCTGTCCAACATCCATGCGAGGGAGGAGTTCCGCCGCACGTCGCTCACCGCGCCCGTGGCGCGCGGCATCATCAGCGGACTCGGCCCGCGCGGCTATGTCCTGGCGCTGGAATATCTCGTTGCGGAGGAGAACGCAGCATGAGCACGGCAGACCGCATAGCACGGCTCCGAGCCCGCATGGCAGAGGATGGGCTCGACGCGATGCTCATCTTCAACACGGAGCGCGCGCTCAGCAAGAACGTCGCCTACTACTCCGGGTTCCGCGGAACGCACGGCTGGCTTTGGATAACCCCGGACGACGCCGCACTGGCCACGGACTTCCGCTACACCGAGCAGGCGGGGCAGCAGGCCCCGGACTACCGCGTCATCCATATGGCGGCTGGTTACGACTGGTTCTCGGAGGTCGTCTCGGCATCCGGCGCGAGGAACATCGGCATCGAGGACGAGTCGGTGACCGTCGCTGCCCACAGGGCGCTGACCGAGAAGCTGCAGGCGCTCGACCCCTCACCGGAGCTCGCGCCCACCGGCGGGATGGCCGACCACCTCCGTGCTGTGAAGGACGCGGCGGAACTGGAAACGCTCACGCGGGCCATCCAGATCGCCGACGAGGCTGTCGAGACGATCGCAGCCGGGATCCGGCCCGGTATGACGGAGCGGCAGATCGCCTGGGGCATCGAACGCGCGATGCGGGAGGCCGGTGCGGACGCTCTCTCCTTCCCGACTATCGTCGCGTCCGGACCCAACGGCGCGAAAGCTCACCACAGCCCCACCGACCGCGCCCTGGAGTACGGCGACGGCGTCTACATCGACACCGGCGCTCTCTACGAGGGCTACTGCAGCGACATCACCCGGGCCTTCGTCCTGGGCGAAGCAAGTCCGAAGTTCCGCGAAATCTACGACCTCGTCCTGACCGCGCAGGAGACCGCCGAAGCGAACGCCACCGCCGGCATGACCGGAGGGGAGATCGACGGCATAGCGCGGGCCATCATCGCGGATGCAGGTTACGGCGACAACTTCGGGCACAGCCTGGGCCATGGCATCGGCATCGCCGTACATGAGTTACCGCGCGTCGGTCCGACATCGGACGACCCCATAGAGGACGGCATGGTCTTCAGCGTCGAACCCGGCGTCTATCTCACCGGCTGGGGCGGCGTTCGCATAGAGGACCTCGTGGTGATGGAGAACGGAAGGCCGCGCGTGCTCACCAGGGCCCACAAGCGCGAGCTCATCCCCGTATAAGAAGGAGTCCCAGTCATGGTCATGGAATTCGGAGACCTCCGCAGGGGCACGACTATCGAGATGGACGGCGTGCCCTTCAAGGTAGAGGAGTACTACCAGCAGAAGATGCAGCAGCGCGCACCGGTCTACCACATCAAAATGCGCAACCTGCTCACCGGCCAGTTGCTCGACAAGTCGTTCTCCGGTTACGGCATCAAGTTGACCAAGGCGCCCGTGGAGAACCGCGAGTGCACGTTCCTCTACGAGGCCGACGGCATCTACAATTTCATGGACACGACCTCCTACGACCAGTACGAGGTCGGTAAGGACGTTGTAGGCGATACCTCCGACTACCTGGTCGACCAGACCGACTGCGAGCTCGTCTTCTACCGCGACAAGCCGCTCATGGTGGAGATGCCTACCACGGTGGACCTCATCGTCAGCGAGACGCCTCCGGGCTACAAGGGGGACACCGCGTCCGGAGGGGGCAAGCCCGCCACGCTGGAGACCGGCATCCGCGTCACCGTGCCCATGTTCATCGCCATCGGCGACAAGGTGCGCGTGGACACCCGCTCCGGCGACTACGTCACCCGCGTGAACGACTAGCGCCGCCCGGCACCGGGCCGGGAGCACTCTCATGCAGGTCTACAGCGTCAGCCAGATCACCGAGTACATCAGAGCGATGCTCGACCGCGACGTTTACCTCAGCAACGTCTGGATAACGGGCGAGGTCTCCAACCTGTTCGCGTCCGGCGCGGGCCACCGCTATTTCACGCTCAAGAACGCGGAGCATCAGCTCAAGGCTGTGCATTTCAGCGGCTACTACGGCGGCGAGCACGTCGTGAACGGCGCGCAGGTGATAGCGCACGGGCGTGTGTCGTTCTACTCCAACCGGGGCGAGACACAGCTCTACGCCGATTCAGTCGTCCCCGCCGGAGAAGGCGCGCTCGCCGCCGAGTTCGAGCGCCTGCGAGCCCAACTCGAGGCTGAAGGGCTGTTCGACCCGGCCCGAAAGCGCCCCCTGCCTCCATTCCCCCGGAGGATAGGCGTCGTCACGTCCGCGCAAGGCGCGGTTATCCACGACATCCAGACCGTCCTCAGCGCCCGCTATCCGCTCGGCGAGCTCGTCCTGTGCGACGCCAGTGTGCAGGGCGACGAAGCCCCCGCCGAGTTGACAGGCTCCATCCGTGCACTGAACAGGCTGCCGGACGTGGACGTCATCATCGTCGCGCGAGGCGGCGGCTCGCTGGAAGACCTCCGCGCCTTCAACTCGGAGGAGGTGGCCCGCGCCATCTACGCCAGCCATATCCCCATCGTCAGCGCGGTCGGGCACGAGTCGGACTACACCATCGCCGACTTCGCCGCCGACCTCCGCGCCCCGACGCCGTCGGTGGCGGCGGCGGCGGTCACACCTGACGTGCGCGCGCTCAGCGCGGAGGTCGCCGGCCTCACGGCGCGCTCAGGCAACGCTATCGCCTACTACTCCGCGCAGCGGGCCAGCGAGCTCGAATCGCTGATCGGGCGTATGCAGCGACGCCTCCCCGACACCGCCATGCACCGCCAGCGCGTGGACGAACTGCTGGAGCGCGCCCACACCGGCATCGACGCGCTCATCCGGTTGCGCCGGGAGCAGACCGGGAGCCTGACCAGCACGCTGGCCGCGCTCGATCCATCGGCCATCCTCCGGCGAGGCTACGCGATGGTAAGCTCGGTGCGCGACGGTAGAGCGGTAACGTCCGCCGGCAACGTCGCGGCGGGCGACCTCATCCGTGCCACGCTGCACGACGGAGAACTCGAAGCGATGGTGACCGCGAAGAATCGAGCGTGATGGCACAGCAACCCCCACAGACCGACCGTGAGCCGTCTTTCGAGGAGGCGCTATCCCAGCTGCGCGAGACCGTGCAGGCGCTGGAAGAGGGCAACGTGTCGCTGGACGAAGCCACCAGGCTGCTGGCGCGCGGCGCGGAACTGGCCCGGACCTGCAACGATCTGCTCGCGAAGGCAGAACTGCAGGTGAGCCGCATCCGGCGCAATTTCCAGGGGCAGGCGGACGTGGCCGAAGAGCCGCAGCAGCCCATGACCCCGCCTCAGCAAGACTTCGGGATGTTTGATGACGCTCCGCGGTGACTTTCACATGCACACCCATTTCTCCCACGACTGCCTCACGACTCCCGAGGCGCTCGTGGAGCGGTGCCTGCGGGTCGGCCTCAACTGCATCGCCGTGACCGACCACAACTCGCTGGAGGGCGGACGCGCGGCCCAGAGGATCGCGCCGTTCACCGTGATCGTCGGCGCTGAGGTCAAGTCGACCGCCGGGGAGATAACCGGCCTTTTCCTGCAGGAAGACGTTCCGGCAGGGCTGGAGCCCATCGAGACCGCGCGCCGCATCAAAGAGCAGGGAGCGCTCGTCTCCGTGCCACACCCGTTCACCGGCATGGGACGCTCGGCGCTCGATAGGACCACCGCTACCGACCTGCTGCCCTACATCGACATCGTGGAAGGCTTCAACGCACGCACGATGAGCGCGAGCGACAACGCAGACGCGCGGCGCTTCGCCGCCGAGCACGGCCTCCCTGTCACCGCCGTCAGCGACGCGCACACGGCGCGCGAGCTCGGGCGTACGTTCACCGAGTTCCCGGAATTCGACGGCACACCGGAAGGGTTCAAGCAGGCGCTCGCGGAGGCAGTTCTCACCGAGTCGCCCGCGGGCTCGTTCGTCCACGTCTACACAACGCTGAACAAGCTGATCCGGCGCATTCGCAAGCCCCGCGTATAGGGAGAGGGTCGGGTAGTTTACTAGGCCGTCTTGAGCGACTCGATGCTCTGGATGGTGATGACCTGGTCCGCCTTGGAGTAGAGAACAGGGCGGCCAAGGCCGCCCTCACTGTCTGCATCTATGACGCACCGCGCTGCGAAATCGAGCGATGGCAACTCGTACATCACATCGAGCAGCGCCTCCTCGATGATGGAGCGCAGCCCTCGCGCGCCGGTCTGTCGCCCCAGCGCCTGCTCGGCCGCGGCTTCCAGCGCTGCCTGTGTGAAGCTCAACTCCACTCCGTCCAGCGCGAAGAGGTGCTGGAACTGCTTCACCACCGCGTTCTTCGGCTCGGTCAGCACGCGCACCAGCGAGTCCCGGTCCAACCCTTGCAGGCCCACCGCCACTGGCAGCCTGCCGATCAGTTCGGGGATGAACCCGTACTCCAGCAGGTCCTCCGGCTCAACTGCCTCGCGTATCTCGTCATCGGTACCGGTGCCGGTGGCGGCGGCGTGGAAGCCGATGCGGTGGTTCGACATGACCCGGCGGGCGATGATCTTCTCCAACCCATCGAATGCCCCACCGCAGATGAACAGGATGTTCGCCGTGTTCAACTGCAGGAACTCCTGCTGGGGATGCTTCCTGCCGCCTTGCGGCGGAACGTTGGCCGTGGAACCCTCGATCAGTTTCAGCAACGCCTGCTGCACACCCTCGCCCGAAACGTCGCGGGTAATGGAGGGATTCGCGCTCTTGCGCGAGATCTTGTCGATCTCGTCGATGTAGATGATGCCGCGTTCCGCCTTGGCGACGTCGTAGTCAGCAGCCTGGATGAGGCGGAGCAGTATATTCTCAACGTCCTCGCCAACATACCCGGCCTCGGTGAGCGAGGTCGCGTCCACGATGGCGAACGGGACATCCAGGATGCGCGCCAGCGTCTGGGCGAGCAGCGTCTTGCCTGAGCCCGTGGGCCCGACCAGCAGGATGTTGCTCTTCTCTATCTCGACGTCGTTGGTCGTGGAGTTGGAGCGGACGCGCTTGTAGTGGTTGTACACCGCAACGCTGAGGACCCGCTTGGCACGGTCCTGCGCGATGACGTACTCGTCCAGGCGGTGGGCCATCTCCTTGGGAGAGGGGCTGCCAGGCAGGTGCGCGTGGTCCTCGCCCCCGGACGTGGTCTCCTCCGTGATAATCTGCTGGCAGAGGCGGACGCACTCGTCGCAGATGAAGACCCGGCCGGGCCCGGCGATGAGGCGTTTGACTCCGTTCTGCGCCTTCCCACAGAAGCTGCACACATGCTCGCCGTGAGGCGGTAACGTTCCGGAGTTGCTCGGCATCGGTTGTACCCGTCCTAGTTGAGAATCGCGCCGTTCGTTGATCCCAGCGGAACCCCTAACACTTCGTCCACCAGACCGTACTCCTTCGCTTCCTCGGCAGGAAGGTAGAAGTCGCGGTCGCTGTCGCGGGCAACCTTTTCGTAGGGCTGACCTGTATGCGTCGAAAGGATGGTCCGTATCTTGTCCTGCATGCGCAGGATCTCCCGTGCAGCGATCTCGATGTCCGCTGCCTGCCCCTGGGCGCCGCCCAGCGCCTGGTGCATGTGGATGGTGGAGTTGGGCAACGCGAAACGCTTGCCCTTCGCCCCCGCGCACAAGAGCACCGTTCCCATGCTCGCGGCCATCCCAACGCAGATCGTGGAGACGTCCGGCTTGATCAGTTGCATCGTGTCGTAGATCGCCAGGCCGGACGTGATCACGCCGCCCGGGCTGTTCACATACAGGTTGATGTCCTTGTCCGGGTCCTCCCGCTCGAGGTAGAGGAGCTGGGCTACGATCAGGTTGGACACCATGTCGTTGATGGGAGTCCCCAGATAGACGATGCGCTCTTTCAGCAGCATCGAGTAGATGTCATAGGCACGCTCGCCGCGGGCGCCGGTCTCGATGACCATCGGAATGATGTTCTCCGGTGGCTGCATCGCGCCCGCGCTCAGCGGACCGTGGATAGGCCAATCACGCATCGTTCTCTCCTCCCTGCTGTCTCCTGGCCCGCGTCTGCCTGACCGGGGCCTTAGGCTTCCTTCGGGCTCCGCTCTTGCCTGGCGCTGCAGGGGCTTCCGCCTCACTGGAGGCGGGCGCATCCCTGAGCGCCAGGCTGCTCAGATATTCCAGCGTCCTCCGTTGCACCAGCATGCGCCGGATGGACTCCCAACTATCCGGGTCCTCCAACTGTTTCCGGTGTTCGTCCGCCAGTTCGCCGGAGTCGGCCAGCAGCCTGTCGATCTCCTCGGAAATGTCCTCGTCCGTTGCTTCTATGCTCTCCCGCCGGGCGACCGCGCGAATGACGTGCGCGCGCTTCAGCCGCTCCTCCACCTTGGGGCGCGCCTGTTCGTGCATCTCTTCGTCGGACATCCCCTGCCACGACAGGTACTCGCGGTATTCCTCGAACCCGACGCGGCCCGCCTTGATATCGTCCTCACGGCCGTGAACGTAGTGCTCGACCTCGTGTTCGATGATGAGCGGGGATATCGCGATAGACGCCTCCTCGGTCACCTTAGCCAGCGTCTCGTCCTGGTGCCGGATGTCCGCCAGACGCTTCTCGCGCTCCAGCAGGTTCTCGCGGATCTTTTCGCGCAGGGCATCCAGCGACTCATAGTCGTCGCCAACACTCTTTGCGAATTCGTCGTCCAGTTCGGGAAGGCTCCGGCGTTTGACGGAGTGGACCGTCACTTCGAAGTGCGCCGTCTTGCCAGCGGCCTCAGCGTTCGACGCGTCCTCCGGGATTTCGACATCGAACGTGCGCTGCTCTCCCACCGGCAGTCCCACGAGCCCTTCATCGAGGCCCGGTACGGGGAATGTGGAACCGGGCCGCGGGATGTAGTCGGTCTCCTCCGAGTGCACGATCTCGCGCCGTTCGCCGTCCTCCTCCACCCAGCCGGTGATGGTCAGATTGATGAGGTCGTCCATCTGCACGGCATCGTCTGCCGGTTCCCAGACCGCCAGTTCCATCCGCATCTGTTCCAGCGTCGTGTCCACGCGCTCATCCGGCAGCTCCGTTTCCTCCTTGGGATGGCGCACCGCATCCAGGTCCCCGAGTTCGACGAGCGGTTGGAGGGGAACGGTGGCGGTGAACTGCGGGGGGTCAAACTCGTCGAGCGACACGGACGGTATACCGCCGATGTCCAGTCCCTCCTCCTGCACGGCCTTTGAGGTGAACTCCTGGATGACCGTGTCGAGAGCCTCGTTGAGCAGGTAACCCCGGCCGAACATCTGCTCGACGATGCGTCGCGGGGCCTTGCCCTTCCGGAACCCGGGGATGGAGAGACGACGGACCGCCTGGCGGTACGCCTGGTCGAGGTACGGCTCGATATCGGCGTTATCGAGCTCTACCGTGAGAACCGCTTCGCGCGGCTCGCGTTGCTCAGTGGATATCTTCACACTCGGCTCGTGCCCCCGAAGGCTCTGGGCTGGGGACTGGTACGCATACGTGCGCACCCTCTAACCTTATCACGGATGGCCCTCGCGGAGAAGAGCGTGGGCCGGTGGAGCCGCCCCAATCGCACCTCGAACGACGGCAGATCGAGGCTCCATCACGCCCGCACCGATAGCGCCGCCGCGTACGCTTGCGATAAGGTAATCGGACGGCGGTTTCCGTTTCGGAGCGGAGCGAACACTCTCCAGCCGCCGCATCAACCGACTGGAGCCCATAGTCGCCTTGCTGAAATCCGTTGGCTGCGGCAGCCTCCGCCTCGAACATGCAGGACAGACCGTTTCCCTCGCCGGGTGGGTGCACCGCCGCCGCGACCACGGCGGCCTCGTGTTCATCGACCTGCGCGACAGCACGGGCCTCATACAGGTGGTCTTCCACCCGGAGGAAGCGCCGGATGCGTTCAACGTCGCGGAGCGGTTCCGGGCCGAGTGGGTCGCCCAGGTAACCGGCACGGTGCGCCCGCGTCCCGAAGGTACCGCCAACCCCAACCTCGACACGGGTGACGTCGAGGTGCTGGCGAGCGCCGCCGTCGTCCTCAATCCATCCCGAACGCCGCCGTTCGACGTGAGCCAGGACGCTCCGGTCGACGAATTGCTGCGGATGCGCTACCGCTACCTGGACCTGCGCCGTCCCTTCATGCGCGAGAACCTCCGCATGCGCCACCGCGTCGTCAAGTTCATACGCGACTACCTGGACGAGCGGGGGTTCGTCGAGATCGAGACCCCCATCCTCATCAAGAGCACGCCGGAGGGCGCACGGGATTTCCTCGTCCCCAGCCGCATCCACCTGGGTAGCTTCTACGCTCTTCCCCAGTCTCCTCAACAGTTGAAACAGCTCCTGATGGTCGCGGGCACCGACCGCTACTTCCAGATCGCCCGCTGCTTCCGCGATGAAGACCCGCGGGCCGACCGCCTCCCCGAGTTCACGCAACTCGACCTCGAGATGGCATTCGTCGACCGCGACGACATCGTGGCCCTCATGACCGACCTGTACACGGACCTCATCCGGACCATCCGACCGGACAAGCACGTGCCTCTGCCCGTCCCCCACTTCACCTTCGACGAGGCTATGGCGCGCTTCGGCAGCGACAAGCCTGACATACGCTTCGGGCTGGAGATAGCTGATTTCTCTCCCATGGTCGCCGCCAGCGACTTCAAGGTCTTCTCCGGCGTGGTCGCGAACGGCGGAGTGGTCAAGGGCTTCGCCGCTCCAGACCTCGCCTCGATCCCCCGCCGGCAGGCTGATGAACTGATCGAGCTCGCCAAGCGCTACGGCGCGCGCGGGCTCGTCACCATCGCGCTCGACGAGGCAGCAGGATCGCTCGACGCGCTCACCGAAGACCATGTGCGAACCCCCGCAAGGGCGTTGGCCCTCGACGAGATCAGGGGCATCGCGGCCGCTTGCGGGGCAACGCCCGGCGATCTCATCCTCATCGTGGCCGGAGAAGACCCGCAGTCATCCTCCACCCTCGGCCAGCTCCGCCTGCACATGGGCGAACGGCTCGGCCTGGCCGACCCCAACACCATCGCCCTCTGCGTCATCACCGACTTCCCGCTCTTCGACTGGAACGAGAACGAGCAGCGGTGGGACTCGGTGCACCACCCTTTCACTTCGCCCTTCGAAGACCATTGGGAGCAGTTGGAGGCGGACCCCGGGAACGCCCTCTCC
>DAOUHP010000108.1:0-29720 GCA_034428575.1 Dehalococcoidia bacterium
GTCCTCACGACCCCTATAACCTCGATGAGAACCATCACGACGACGAAAACGAGTACCTGTTCGACAACGACGGCAACGAGATAACTGTTCCTCGCCGCAGGCCCGTTGGCGTGCGCTTGCCCGCGCGCGACCCCTTCGAGCCGCCGCCTAGGGCCGCCTCGGACTCCACTGCCCCCTGGCCAGGCCTCAACAAGGTCATGAAGCGCCTCGCCAACACCATCGAGGCCGGAAGCGCCGCCCTCCTCGTCGTCGATCAGGTCGAAGGTCTCGCCTCGATGCACCGCGCGCAGCTCACCACCGTCCTCGGCATGCTCAACGCGCTCGCCGCCCGCACTGGCGCAGCCGTGATCGCCCTCACCCACAACCCCGCTCCCAACTACCCCCGCGCCGTCACCGCCATGCAGCGACGCCTTGCACAGGCCTCCGTCGTCTTCACCACGGCCCTCGTCGAGCCCGGCGAACGCCGCTTCCTCGTCCCCCTCCGTCCCGCCATGAGCGACGACGCCCCCGCCATCCCCTTCGTCCTCCCGCCTCCCCCGTCGCTCCTGCGGAGGCAGGAGCCCCGCAGCCTGGCCCCCGGCTCTTCCGTCATTCCCGCGAAAGCGGGAATCCAGAGCAGCCCCTCCTCCGTCATTCCAGCGGAGGCTGGAACCCAGAGCAGCCCCTCCTCCGTCATTCCTCCCTCCTCCGTCATTCCAGCGGAGGCTGGAATCCAGAGCAGCCCCCAGGGAAGCTTCACCCTCGCTTGGCGCAAGCCCGTCTTCCCCGCCCACATGAAGGCCCTCGCCTCACCCCGCCCCAACGACGGCGCGAAGACTCGTGCCGCTCGGTCCCTCCTCATGCGCGCACTCGCCGACGGCCCTCGCCCCGCCGCTGCTGTCGAACGCGAAGCCGCCATACAAGGCATCGCCAGGCGCACCCTCCGCCGCGCTCGCCTCGCCTGCAACGTGATTTGCACTCGCGTCAGCGAACCTGGAGTGCGTGGCGGACCCGGTGCCTGGTACTGGTCGCTGCCTGCGAAGACCTCCGTGCAACAGGATGAGACGCCCCAATGAACGCTCCAACTTGTGAATTCGTTGGCCACCTTGTTAGTTCCCCATATCGTCGTTCGTGTGAAAGGCGTCACTCCGGCAGTCCGTCATTCCTGCGAAAGCGCGGACTCAGCCGCGCGTCGCAGACAGCGGAGCGCATAGTGCGGAGTAGTGCGGTCGAGGCGTCCGATCCCCTCTCCTTACGAGGGGAGAGGCTTGGGGTGAGGTACTGCGGGGGCGGCGCTCACAAGCCGCGTACCCCCCTCTCCCGCTGGGTGGGAGAGGGGTTGGGGGTGAGGGTTGATGCCGAGCCGCTCGCGACCTACAACCCGTACTCCTCCAGGAAGCGCAGCCACACCTCGCTCAGCGTCGGGAACGACGGCGTCGCGTGCCATAGCCGGTCGAGCGTCACCTCGCCTACGATGGCGATGGTCGCTGCGTGCGTGAGCTCGCCTACCTCCGGCCCTGCGAACGTCGCCCCGACGAGCACGCGCCGGTCCTCGTCCACGATGAACTTCACGCCGCCGCTGAAGTGCTCGCCGTGCAGCGGCGCGGCCGCGACCGGCCAGCCCATCTCGATGGCCCGCACGTTCAGGCCGCGCTCCCGGGCGGCGCGCTCCGTCAGCCCCACGCTGCCCAGTTGCGGGTCCGTGAACACCACCGCGGGCACCATGCCGTTGTCCGCCCAGGCGGAGGTGCCCAGCCCGCGGATGTGGTCGCCCGCCTGCCGCGCCTGGTACTTCCCCTGGTGCGTCAGCAGCGCGCGCCCGTTGACGTCGCCCACGGCATACAGCCAGCCGCCGTCCACCCCATCCACCTGCAGGTGGTCGTTTACCTGCACGTATCGCTGCGCGTCAACGCCGACGGTCTCCAGCCCGACGCCATTCACGACGCCGGTACGGCCCGCCGCCACGAGCAGTTCCTGCGCGTACAGCGTCTCGCCATTGTCCATCGTCACGCTCACGCCGTCGCTCGTGCGGTTCGCAGCCGCAACGACGCATCCGAACCGGAAGACGACGCCCTGCGCCTCCAGCGATTCGACGACCGCCCGCAGCGCGAACGGCTCGAACAGCGGCGTGTCCTCAGGCGTCCGGCGTTCCAGCACCGTCACCTCGGCTGTGCCGAGCGACTTCCACGCCTGCGCCATCTCCAGTCCGACGACCCCCCCGCCGATGATGATGAGGCTTTCAGGCACGCTCTTTGCCGACGTGATCTCTCGGCTCGTCCACGGCTCGGCTTCTACCAGCCCCTCTATCGGCGGGACGAACGCGACCGAGCCCGTTGCGAGGACGACGGCCTTCCGCGCCTCCAGTTCGACGCTCCCGCTGCCGTCCCCCATCTCCACGACGACGCGCTTCTCGCCGTCGAGCCGTCCCCACCCCCGGACGAGCGTTGCTCCCACGGAAGCGACCCACTGCTCCTGCCCGGCGTCGCTCCAGTGGCTCGCGAACGCGTCCCGGGCGCGCAGCGCCCTTGCCGCGTCCACCGTCCCGGTGACGGCGTCCCGGATGGCTGGCACGCGCCGCGCCGCGGCGAGCGCCTCGCCGGGGCGGAGCAGAGCCTTGCTGGGCATGCACGCCCAGTACGAGCACTCGCCGCCAACCAGTTCAGCTTCGACGATGGCGGTGCTGAGTCCGTTCGGTGCGGTGCGCCCGGCGACGTTCTCCCCGGCGGACCCGCCCCCGATGATGATGACGTCATACGCGTCGGCCATGTGGTGTCTCCTCGCTCGGAACAGGTCCGAAGGGGGTTTATCCCCTCTCCCTACAAGGGGAGAGGGTTAGGGTGAGGGTGCTGTGGAGGTGGTAGGGTGCAGGGTTTGTCATGCGGGTTCCGCCGAGGATGCAGGTGCTCCCGCATCAGCGCAGGTGCTTGGCGAAGTGGGCGAGCGTCTTCTCCCAAGCATCCGCCGACGCTTCCGGGCGGTGGCCGGCGCGGTCGTCGCAGAAGAAGCCGTGCCCCGCGCCCGCGTACAGGTGGAACGCATGCTCCTTGCCGATGGCGGTGAGGTGCTCGTCCAGCATCCTGACCTGCTCCGGCGTCGGGTTCTGGTCTTCCTCGCCGAAGAAGCCCACCACCGGGACCGAGAGCGATTCGGCCTCGCGCATCACGGAGAACGCCTCCGGCTGGTCTTCGGCGGGGAACATGAACCCGCTGTAGTACACGGCCGCCGCCGAGAGTCCCTTCGCCCGTATCGCGGACTGCATAGTGACGCGCCCGCCGAGGCAGAAACCCACGATGCCTATGGCGCCGACGTTGGGATCGCTGCGCAGGTAGTCGATCGTGGCCTGGATGTCCATGTCGATGGACGCGTCGCCGTAGCCGCCCGCGCGCAGTTCGTCTCGCATCTCCTGCAGTTTGTCGTAGGGGATGGACCGCAGCCTTCCGGCGCGGTGGTAGAGGTCCGGCGCGGCGGCTATGTAGCCCTCCTGCGCGAAACGCTGCACGATGCCCTCGATGTTCGCGTTCACGCCGAACACCTCCTGCACGACGATGACCGCCGGGTGCGCGCCTCCGTCGGCGGGGCGCGATGTCGGCGCCGCCATCGGGCCGTCCGCCGTTTCGATGTCGACCAGTTGCTCGATCGTGTCCATGTAGGTGCTCCTTACTGCTGTTGCGCGCTGCCGTGCGCTGTGCAGCCCTTGCCCTCTGCGCGCGGAGGCCGATTATACCTGCCGGAGGCAGCGGCCGAAGAGGGCGAGCGTCTTCTCCCAGGCGTCCGCCGCCGGTCCGGGGCGGTAGCTGGGGGAGTCGTTGCCGAAGAACGCATGCCCCGCTCCATCGTAGTAGTGGAACGTGTGCTCCTTGCCGAGATCCGCCAGATGCGCGTCCAGCATGCGCGCCTGCTCCGGCGTGGGGTTCTGGTCGTCTTCGCCGAAAAAGCCGGTGACCGGTATCGCAAGCGCCCCGGACTCGCGCATCGCGGAGAAGGCATCCGGTTGGTCGTCGCCGGGGAACATGAAGCCGCCGTAGAAGACGGCGGCGGCCGACAGGCCGCTGGCGCGTATCGCGGATTGCAGCGAGACCCGTCCGCCGAGGCAGAATCCAACGATGCCTATCGCGCCTACGCCGGGGTCGCCGCGCAGGTAGTCGATCGTGGCCTGCACGTCCATGTCGTTGGATGCGTCGCTGAAGCCGTTGGCGCGGAGTTCGTCGCGCATCTCCCAGAGTTTCTCGGCAGGGATGGTGCGCAGCCTTCCGGCCCGGTGGTAGAGGTCCGGTGCGGCGGCCACGTAGCCTTCCCGGGCGAATCGATCGACGGTCTCAACGATGTTGGGAGTCACGCCGGTTCCCCCCATGATGACGATCACCGCCGGATGGCTCCCGCCGTCCGCGGGGCGGGAGGTCGGTGTTGCCATCGGTCCGTCCGGCGTCTCGATGTCGACTACTTGCTCTATCGTGTCCATGCCGGCGCTCCTTTCTGCCCAGTACCCCCTGCGTGCCGTTCAGCCCTGTTCCCTGCTCACAGCGGGCGACTCCGCCTCGCGGAGGTGGCGGTCGAAGAATGCGAGCACCTTTTCCCAAGAGTCCGCCGCTGGCCCGGGTCGGTAACCGGGAGAGTCGTCATTGAAGAACGCGTGGCCGGCGCCCTCGTAGTAGTGGAACGTGTGCTCCTTGCCGAGCTCCGTCAGGTGCGCGCCCAGCGCCCGCATCTCCTCCGGCGCGGGGTTGCGGTCTTCCTCACCGAAGAAGCCGATGATCGGTACCGAGAGTGTTTCGGCCTCGCGCATGGCGGAGAACGTTTCGGGTTGGTCGTCGCCGGGGAGCATGCCGCCGCCGTAGAAGATGGCCGCCGCCGACAGACCGCTCAGGCGTATCACGGACCGCATCGAGACGCGCCCGCCGAGGCAGAAGCCCGTGATGCCGATCACGCTGACGTCGGGGTCGCTGCGCAGGTGATCGATCGTGGCTCGCACGTCCATGTCGATGGATGCGTCGCTGAAGCCGTTGGCGCGGAGTTCGCCCTGCATCGCCTGGCGATTCTCGGCAGTCGCGTAACGCAACCTGCCGGCGCGATGGTAGAGGTCCGGCGCCGCGGCTATGTACCCCTCCCGGGCGAATCGATCGACTATTCCGACGATATTGGGGCTTACGCCGGGGCTCCCCATGATGACGATGACCGCGGGCCTCGGCCCGCCTTCCGCGGGGCGCGATGTGGGGACCGCCATCGGGCCATCGGGTGTCTCCAGGTCGACCACTTGCTCTATCGTGTCCATGTCGGCACTCCTTTCTGTTCGGATGCACTGTTCCCTTCGAGATGGAGAACGCTCAGTCCGCCCGGAGGTGACGGTCGAAGAATGCGAGCGCCTCCTCCCACGCACCGGCTGCGCGCTCCGGATGGTACGCCGCGGTCTCCGGTTGCGCGAAGGCGTGGTCCGCATCCTCCACCCACACTGCGCGGACGTGGTCTGCCGAATCTCCGAATGCCGCCCTGATCGCCTCGACGTTGGAGTACGGATTGAAGCCGTCCAGCGCCGGGAAGAACATGAGCAGCGGGTTAGTCACGTTCCCCGCGCCGTGCACGGGCCACGGCGACCCCGGCACAGCGGGGTCGGACTCCAGCAGGCGGGTGGGGTAGAACGCCACCGTCGCGTCAACGACCCCGCCGAGCGTTGCGCCGAGGAAGGAGATGCGCCCGCCGAGGCAGAACCCGGTGAGTCCAACGCGTCCGTCGCTGCCGGGGCGCTCGCGGAGGAAGGCGGCGAGTCGCGTCATGTCGGCGCAGTGGCCGTCGTTCGTCATGCCTGCGCGGATGCGCAGTGTGGCCTCCGGCCCGCCGCCGAGTGCGGCGGTTGTCAGCAGCCGTCCCGCGCGGTGAAAGACGTCCGGCGCGGCAACGGCGTAGCCGTGCCCAGCCAGCCACCTGGCCTGCTCCCGGGCCCCGGCGGTCAGGCCGTTGGCGTCGTGCACCATGATGATGGAGGGGAGCGGCCCTGAGCCCTCCGGCTCGTAGAGAAAGACGGCCATAGCGCCCTCGTCCACTGGCAGGTCGAACTCTTCCTCTCGTATGGCCATCCTCCACCTCCGCGTCTTTCGCTGTCTATCGCCGTCGGGAACATGGCGGCGGCAGCCCGCTTACGCTACCATAGACTTGACGCGGCGGGGGGAGGATCGCCCGCGCGCTCGTACCGCCTGATATGACACCCCACGCAGGATTCTGGATTGTCGTCAGTCTCATGGCGCTGGCCGAGGCGGCCATCGTCGTCACTGCGCTGCGCATGCACGTGAGGCAGGACTCTTCACGCGGCATCGTGGGCAGCCGTGCCGCCGAGGTAGTGTGGACGCTACTGCCTGTCGGGCTCATCGGCATCCTTGTGGCGATGTCCTACGGAGCGGCGTAGGCCGATGATTGCCCGGCAAGGACGCGCGGCGGACATCCGCCGTGCTGGGTGGCTCGCGCTCGCGGCGTCCGTGCTCACGCTGGGCCTCATCGCATATGGGTCGTGGGTACGTGTCTCCGGTTCCGGCCTCGGCTGCCCGGACTGGCCTCTCTGCGAAGGGGTGCTCGTCCCGGAGATCGAGGGCGCGACCGCGATCGAGTTTGGACACCGTGTCTACGCTGGCGTCACGATGCTCGTCGTGGCCGCCTCCGCCGCGCTGGCCTTCCGCGCCAGGGCGTACGACCAGTTGACGTCGTATCTGCTCGTCGGCGCGCTCGCCGCCATACTCGTGCAGGCCGTGCTGGGGGGCATCACAGTGCTGACCGAGTTGCACAGCATGGTGCGGTTGGCGCACCTGACGTTCTCTTTGCTCACGCTTGCGCTCCTCACTGGCGGCACGGTACGCGCACTCGACGTACGAGTCTCACCGCCACCCGACGCCAGGCGATGGGGGGTGCTGGTAGCCGTCGCGGCGTTCGTTGTGCTCGCCGGCGGGACGATCGTGGGGACCGGACACAGCGCCGGATGCCCCGGCCTGCCGCTGTGCGACGCGCGAAGCAGCACAGAGGCTGCTGGCGTGCACCTCATCCATCGCGCGGCGGCGACGGTGTTGCTGCTGGCGCTCGTATGGACTGCCTGGCAAGCGCAACGCGCTGGGGGATGGACGTTCAGGATGAGCGTAGTCGCGGCATCGCTGGCTGCGGCGCAGTTCACGGTGGGGGTGAGCGCAATCGCGTTCCAACTGCCGCAGGAACTGCGCGTGCTGCACCTGGGGCTGGCCGCGGCGGTCTGGTGGGCCGTAGTGGCCCAGTGGAGTCTCGCGCTCCTCGGACGGACACGCTGATGGGCTCGTTCCTTCGCCAGGTGATAGCCCTGTGCAAGCCCCGCATAATTGCGTTGCTCGTGGTCACAGGAGCGGCAGGAGCATGGAAGGCGGCAGAGGCCACCCCCGACGCGACGGTGTTACTGACCGTCATCATTGCGGGTGCGCTTGCCGCGGGTGGCGCGAACGCCATCAACCAGGGCTTGGACGCAGACATAGACACAGTGATGCGCCGCACAAGGGTGCGTCCGGTGCCCTCCAAGCAGTTAAGCGCGCGAAGCGCCACGCTCGTAGGAGCCACGCTCGTGGCGGTGGCTACGGCACTGATGGTGGTGGGAGCGAACCCGCTGGCTGCGGCGCTTACCCTTGCCGCGGCTGCGGTCTATGTGCTGGTCTACACGATGCTGCTCAAGCGACGCTCTTGGAACAACATCGTCATCGGTGGGGCAGCGGGAGCGTTCCCGCCCATGATCGGAGCGGCTGCGGTCTCCGGTGAGGTCACGGCGGTAGGGCTCTACATGTTTGCTTTTGTGTTCTTCTGGACGCCGCCCCACTTCTGGACGCTCTCCCTGCTGTTGCGGGATGACTACACCGCCGCGAACGTGCCTATGCTGGCTGCGGTGGCGAAGCAGCGCGACACAGCTCGACAGGTACTGCTCTACGTCGTACTGCTGGGGGCGATGGCATGGCTGCCGCTCGCGGCAGGCTACGGCGGACTGACGTTTGGAATCGTTACAACCCTGCTGAGCGTGGTCTGGCTGCGGATGTCGTGGCGCCTGCTTGGCCGAGGCAGTTCTGAAGAGACGCTTGCTGCCTACAAGTACTCCTTGCTTTATCTGGCGCTCGTCTTCGCAACACTAGCGGCCGAGCCGATGCTGCCCTGGTATACGTAGTCGGCGTGCGGGGTACAGGCCGGTCAACGGAAGGGCGCCTCGTCAAGAAGCGCCCTTCCGTTCTATCTCATCGCAGCGGTCAGGTCGGTCCTGCCAATCAGGCCGAACCTGAGCTTCGTGGATGCAGGACTATTCGGTGACCGAGTCCTCATTTTCTTCGATTATGAGGTCGTCGTCCGCATCTACTACGCCGATATCGTCATCATCGTCCTCGACCTCCGAAGCGTCGGTCTCCCCTTCCCCTTCCCCTTCCCCTTCATCTTCCTCATCCTCCTCATCCGGAGTGCTGGTAGCCGAATTCTCTGACTCGTCCAGATCGTCGTCGTCATCGTCGTCGAAGAGGTCGTCGTCATCGCCCTCGTCATCGTCGTCGAGCGAGAAATCCATGTCGACTCCAGCGCGGGGAGCGGGCCCGTCGTCGTCTTCGAAGTCGTCCATGCCGGGCACTTCTCCCATGAGGCCCATGATGGTCTCGAAGTCGTCGCTATCACCCTCGGCGGATGGCAGAACCTCAGGAATGCCGAGGAGGCTTCGACCCTCCGCTGAGACGTCGAGACGGGCGGGGATGAGCCGTCCTATGATGACGTTCTCCTTGAGGCCACGCAGGTAGTCCACTTCCCCGGAGATCGCCGCCTCCGTGAGGACTCGGGCCGTTTCCTGGAAGGAGGCCTTGGCGAGGAAACTGTCCGTGTTGAGTGACGCTCGAGTAACCCCCCGGAGCTCCGGCTTGCTTGTAGCGGGCTCGCCGCCCTCTGCAATGATGCGCTCGTTCACACTCTGGAAGCGCGAGCGGTCGATCAGCTGGTTGGGCAGGAGTTCCGTGTCGCCGATGTTGTCGACGCGCACCCATCGCAGCATCTGGCTGATGATGGTCTCGATGTGCTTGTCATTGATCGAGACGCCTTGGTTGCGATAAACGGTCTGCACCTGCTCTACGAGGTAGCTCTGCGTTGCCTCCATCCCCTCGATGCGAAGGAGATCGTGCGGGTCTTTGACGCCGTTCGTGAGTTTCTGGCCAGCGACGACGCTGTCACCAGTGCGAACGAGGCGCTGGTCGGTGGCGTCCACCTGGTGGTCACGCACCTCGGTCTCGAACGCGTCGATCTCAATGCCGCCGTCCACGATGCGGACCATTCCGGAGACCCGGGCAAGCAGCGCGGCGGGCACTGGTGTCTGTTCCGAAGAACCGTCTGACTCCTGTGCTTTGGAGTCCTGAGCTGGCTCCGCGATAACCACACCCGCCTGCACGCGCTGGCCTTCTGTGACGATGAGTCTGTGTGTGTTCGCGATGACATAGCTGTCCGTGAACGGGATACGGCTTACGACACGCACGCAGGGCACGAAAGAGACGGGGGGGACGAGCACCTGCGGAGCGTCGCCCGCATCGTATTCGCCAATGAGCTGGCCGTTCTCGAATACGAGCACGTCTCCGTCTATCTCGGAGATGCGCGCCTTGCCCTTGGGCGAGCGTGCCTCGAACAGTTCTTCCACGCGGGGAAGACCGGAGGTGATGTCCTTGCCTGCGATTCCGCCCGTGTGGAACGTGCGCATGGTGAGCTGTGTGCCTGGCTCACCGATGGACTGCGCAGCGATGATGCCGACAGCGTCGCCAAGCAAGGCAAGTTGGCCCGTTGCAGGGCTGCGTCCGTAGCACTGCTGGCAGATGCCGCGGGAGGCCTCGCAGGTCAGCGGACTACGAACGCGCAGCTCGGTTATCCCTGCATCCTCAATTGCGGCAGCCGGCGCCTCCTCAATCATCTCAGCGGCATCGACGAGCACTTCGCCCGTGTCAGGGTGGGCGATGGGAGTCGCGGCGACACGCCCGACAATGCGCTCGCCGAGCGGCGCTATCATCACATCCTCCTCGGATGCATGGGCGTGGATGAGAACGCCGCGGTCCGTGCCGCAGTCCTCCTCCAGTACGATGACCTCCTGCGCCACGTCTATGAGACGGCGTGTGAGGTAGCCTGAGTCGGCGGTGCGGAGCGCGGTGTCGGCGAGACCCTTGCGCGCGCCGTGCGTGGAAATGAAGTACTCCAGTACGCTAAGCCCCTCGCGGAAACTGGACTTGATGGGCAGTTCGATGATGTCTCCGCGCGGATTGCTCATGAGTCCGCGCATGGCGGCCATCTGTTTGATCTGTGCTTCGTTCCCTCGAGCCCCGGAGTGGGCCATCGCGTAGATGCCGCCAAACTCGGGGAGATGCTGCTGGATAACCTCGTCCATCCTGCCGGAAACTCGCTGCCACGTATTGACCGCGCGGACGTGCTTCTCGCGCTCCGTTATGAGGCCCATCTCGTACTGCTCCTCCAGCAGTTCCACCTCCTTGTCTGCCTCGGCGATGATTGCGGCCTTCTCAGGCGGGACTTGTATGTCCGTGATACCGATGGTGGTGCCAGATATCGTCGCGTAATGGAAGCCGATCTGCTTGATCTGGTCCAGCACTTCGGAAGTGGTCGCATTGCCTGTCAGACGATAGACCTCGGAGACGAGGTCCCGGAGGGCCTTCTTGTCCATCAGCACGTTGTAGCGGCGCAACTCTTCAGGAAGCACATCGTTGAAGATGATGCGACCCGGAGTGGTCTCCATCCAGGCGTTGCCCTCGCCGGGCCCATGCACAGAGACGACCGAGTGCAACTCCAGAATCCCTGCGTCGAACGCGACACGCACGTCGTCGAAGTCGCGGTACCGTCCGCCCTCTCCTTTCGCACCCTCTTTCGTCTGGGTGAGGTAGTAGCATCCCAAGACGATCTCGTAGGTCGGAGCGACGAGCGGTTCGCCAGAGCTGGGGGAGAGCATATTGTGCGTGCTGAGCATCACGTTCCGGGCTTCCTGCACTGCTTCACGCGATAGAGGGACATGCACGGCCATCTGGTCGCCGTCAAAGTCCGCGTTGAAGGCGGCGCAGACGAGGGGGTGCAGTTGAATCGCGCTGCCTTCGACAAGGGTGGGCATGAACGCCTGTATGCCGAGGCGATGGAGTGTGGGGGCGCGGTTAAGCATGACTGGGCGGGTCTGGATGACCTCCTCGAGGATGTCCCAGACTTCAGGGCGGGCGCGCTCCACCATGCGCTTGGCGCTCTTGATGTTGTGCGCCATCCCCTGCATGACGAGCCGGTTCATGACGAATGGTTTAAAGAGTTCCAGTGCCATCTTCTTCGGCAGGCCACACTCGTGCAGGCGGAGGGAAGGACCCACGACGATGACAGATCGCCCGCCATAGTCCACGCGCTTGCCTAGCAGGTTCTGCCGGAAACGTCCCTGCTTCCCGCGGAGCAGGTCCGAAAGGCTCTTGAGCTGGTGATTGTGGCTGCCGACGATCGCGCGACCGCGGCGTCCGTTGTCAATCAGGTCGTCCACTGCCTCCTGGAGCATCCGTTTCTCGTTACGGATGATGATGGCGGGTGCGCCGAGGTCCAAGAGTCGCTTGAGGCGATTGTTTCGGTTGATGACCCTGCGGTATAGGTCGTTCAGGTCACTCGTGGCGAACCTCCCGCCGTCCAACTGCACCATTGGCCGGAGGTCCGGGGGGAGGACAGGGAGAGCAGTCATGATCATCCACTCCGGCTTGTTGCCGCTGCTGTGGAAGGCCTCTATGACCTGGATGCGCTTGACGGCCTTCTTCCGGCGCTGACCGGAAGTCGTGCGCACGTCCGCCTTGAGGTGCAGCATCTCCTCCTGCAAGTCCAGCGACCGGAGGATCTCCAGTATGGCCTCCGCGCCCATGCCGGCCCGGAAGATATCGCCGTACTTGTCGGAGAGTTCACGGTGGCGGCTCTCCGTGAGCAGCATCAGAGGCTTGAGGCTCTCAATCTCGCCGCTCTCTTTGGCGAGGTTGTGATCCAATTCGGCCAATTGCTCGTCGCGGGCCTTTGCCAGCGCCGAGATCTGGTCAGCGAGCGTCTTCCGCCGGGCGTCTAGGTCGCTCGACTCCGAACCTTCGATGGATTCCAGCTCTGCCTCCAAGGTGGCAATGCGCTGGTTCATCTGCTGTTCGGCGTCCTCTTTCCTCTCGCCGTGTTCGAGTTGCAGTTCCTCGATGCGTCGGGTCTGCAGGAGCGGGTCTACCCGCGTGACGATGTACTGTGCGAAGTAGAGGACGCGTTCCAGGTTACGTGGAGAGACGTCCAGCAGCAGCCCGAGCCTGCTTGGGATGCCCTTGGCGAACCAGATGTGGGCGACTGGTGCAGCGAGGGCGATGTGCCCCATACGCTCCCGCCGCACCTTTGCTCGGGCGACCTCCACGCCGCAACGGTCGCAGATCACGCCCCGGTAACGGATCTTCTTGTACTTGCCGCAGTAGCATTCCCAGTCCTTCGTGGGACCGAATATGCGCTCGCAGAACAGGCCGTCCTTCTCGGGACGCAGCGTGCGGTAGTTGATCGTCTCCGGCTTGAGCACCTCGCCGTAAGACCACTGCTTCACCTGCTCCGGCGAGGCGAGTGAGATCCTGATGGCATTGAAGTCTGTAGCGTTCGGCATGTTGGCTGCTCTTCCTGCGGGGCGCATGCCCCGCTTCGCTTTATGTCAAGGCACCCGGTGGGCCCAAGGGAACAAGTTCGCTCTCATTCCCCGTTGCTTTCGCTCTCTTCCTCAGAGGCCTTGCGGGCGTAGGCGCCCAGGTCTATCCGCACGTTCGTTGCTACGTCCCCGTCCTGCTCCTCAAGGGGCGCGAAGTCCGCTTCCCACGACGGTGCGACCGGTTCGATGGGGAGCGGCGCAACTGCCTCAAGCTCGTCCTCTTCTTCCTCCTCACCGGTATAGGTGAACCGGGAGGAGACGACCCCCTGGTCCTCCTCGTAACGGAGTTCCACGGCGAGGCCGAGGCTCTGCAATTCCTTAAGCAAGACATTGAAGGACTCCGGCACGCCGGGCTGCACCACTTCCTCGCCTTTCACGATGGCTTCGTACGTCTTCACGCGCCCGACAACATCGTCTGACTTGACAGTGAGCATCTCCTGGAGGTTGTAAGCGGCACTGTAGGCCTCAAGCGCCCAGACCTCCATTTCTCCGAATCGCTGTCCACCGAACTGCGCTTTGCCGCCCAGCGGCTGTTGCGTGATGAGGGAATAGGGGCCGGTGGAGCGTGCGTGGATCTTGTCCTCCACGAGGTGAATGAGCTTGAGCATGTAGATGTAGCCGACGGTGACCGGGTTGTTAAACGGCTCTCCGGAGCGTCCGTCATAGAGCACCGATTTGCCGAGCACAGGAGCAGCGGCATTTAGTACGCGCCCAACGCGCAGAGCTTCACCATACAGAGCGTCGAACGACTCATCGCCGAAATCCAATGGCTCGCCGGTAGCGTCCTGATACGTCTCTGCGAGGTCGTCGAGCCAGAGCCGCAGGCCTATCGAGGAGGCGTAGTTCGAATCGCGATTCGAGTCGTCGAACGCACGGTCTGCGTCGTAGCCGTGCTCAGCAATCCACGCTCGGGCCTTTGTCCAGTTGGGCTCGTATCCCTCAGACGTGTCGAGGTCGCTGCCGAGCGCCCCTGCGCGCTCCAGGAGCCAAGCCCGGGCGAGGGCGTTGCGGATGTCCGCGTCGGTGGCGCCATCAAACACGGGCGTTGCCGCGCGGAAGCGCAGCTTGTGGGCAGCCAGGCCCAAATGTGTCTCCAGAACTTGCCCAAGGTTCATGCGCGAAGGCACGCCGATGGGGTTGAGGATGATGTCCACAGGAGTGCCGTCCGGCAGATAGGGCATGTCCTCCACCGGCATGATTCGGGAGACGACGCCCTTGTTGCCGTGGCGCCCGGCCATCTTGTCGCCTTCGGAGAGGGTGCGGGTCTGAGCGACCCAGACGCGTACGAGCTTGTTCACGCCGGGAGAGAGCTCGTCCCCGTTCTCGCGCGACATGACTCTCACGTCGATCACTTTACCGCGCTCCCCGTGGGGGACGCGGAGGGATGTGTCCTTAACGTCGCGTGCCTTCTCTCCGAAGATGGCGCGCAGCAGCTTCTCTTCCGCCGTCAGTTCGGTCTCGCCCTTGGGCGTTACCTTGCCGACGAGGATGTCGCCGGGGCCGACCTCAGCCCCGACGCGGATTATGCCTTCCTCGTCCAGGTTGTGAAGCGCGTCCTCACCAACACTGGGAATGTCCCGTGTAATCTCGCCGGGGCCGAGTTTCGTGTCGCGTGATTCGACCTCGTAGCGCTCAATGTGGATGGACGTGAACTTGGAGTCGCGAACAAGGTTCTCTGAGACGATGATGGCGTCCTCGAAGTTGTAGCCCTCCATGGCCATGAACGCGCAGAGCACGTTCTGTCCGAGCGCGAGGTCGCCCTCCTGTGTGGAAGAGCTGTCGGCGAGTGGGTCGCTTTCCGTTACAGCGTCGCCGACGGAGACGATGGCGCGCTGCGTAAGGCAGGTGCCCTGGTTGGAGCGGATGAACTTCCGCAGCACGTGAGTGTGCTCCTTGCCATCGTCGCTCCTTATCACGACCACCTCGCCCGTCACGGACGTGACCACACCGGAGGCCTTGGCGAGGACCATCTGTCCCGAGTCGCGCGCGATGCGCTGTTCCATGCCGGTGCACACCAATGGAGCATCCGGTTTGATGAGCGGTACGGCCTGCCGCTGCATGTTGGAGCCCATCAGCGCCCGGTTGGCGTCGTCGTGCTCCAGGAAGGGGATGAGGGCGGTGGAGACGCTGACGATTTGAATCGGCGCGACGTCCATGTAGTCCACACGCTCAGGTGGCTCCATAAGATAGTCCTCGGATACACGACACTCCACTCGCTCTCCAAGCAACTGGAATTTATGGTCCATGGGAGAGTTGGCTTGGGCGACGACGAACTTGTCCTCTTCGTCGGCAGGGAGGTAGACGATTTCGTCTGGATCAGCGGAGACGTAGGGCTGCACCGCGATCATGCGCTCGACAAGCGCAGCGATCTTCTTCGTGGCGTTCGCGGAGACAACGTGCTGCGCTCGTACGATGGCCTTGCCATCGCCATCGGCCACCGTTTCAGTGACTGTCCGGCCCTGGATGTCCGGGTCCTTGCTGGAGATGTCCTTCAGCACTTTCCGATAGGGCGTCTCAATGAAGCCGTAGTCGTTCAGGCGTGCGTAAGTGGCGAGTGAGCCGAGCAGGCCGATGTTTGGGCCTTCTGGCGTCTCGATGGGGCAGATGCGGCCGTAGTGCGAGTAGTGCACGTCCCGCACGTCGAAACCGGCGCGTTCCCGGGAGAGTCCGCCGGGACCCAGCGCGGAGAGGCGGCGCTTGTGTGTGAGTTCCGCCAGCGGGTTCGTCTGATCCATGAACTGGGACAGTTGCGAGCCGCCAAAGAACTCGCGCACCGCGGCGACTACGGGACGTATGTTGATGAGTGCGCTGGGCGTCGCCTCACCTTGGTCCAGGATTGTCATGCGCTCCTTGACGACGCGCTCCATGCGGAGCAGTCCGACGCGCAACTGGTTCATGATGAGTTCACCGACGGCACGAACACGCCTGTTGCCCAGATGGTCGATGTCGTCCGGGTTGGCCGCGCCGTTGTTGATGCGAATCATCATCCGGATCATCTCAATGATGTCGTCCCTGGTGAGCGTGCGGCTCTCCTGGGGCACGTTCTTGCCGGTGCGCCGGTTCATCTTGTAACGCCCGACCCGGCCCAGGTCGTAACGGCGTGGGTTAAAGAAGAGGTTGTCCAGTAGCGTGCGTGCGCTCTCAGCGCTGGGAGGTTCACCGGGGCGGAGCCGGCGGTAGACTTCCATGAGGGCCTGCGCCTCATTCTGCACGGCCGTGTCGCGGTCCAGGGTGGTGCGGATGTAGGGGTGCTCAGGATCGTCGTCCACGTCGTCGAAGAGTTCGAGGAGAGCCTGGTCCTCAGCGAATCCGATGGCCCGGAGGAAGGTGGTGACGGGCAGTTTTCGCTTGCGGTCTATCTTCACGGAGATCACATCGCGGGGGCTGGTCTCGAACTCCAGCCACGCGCCCCGGTAGGGAATGAGTTTCGAGAAGGAGACGTTGCGCCCCGTACTTGGGTCCTGCACACGAGTGAAATAGGCGCCCGGCGAACGTACGAGCTGGCTAACCACAACGCGCTCAGCGCCATTGATGACGAAGGTGCCGGTGGAGGTCATCATCGGAATGTCGCCAAAGAAGAGCGTCTGCTCCTTGACCTCTCCGGTCTCCTTAACCTCCAACTCGACAGTGACGTAGAGCGGCGCTTCGTAGGTGACCTCCCGGGTGCGGCACTCCTCCTCCGAGTAGCGTGGTTCGCGGAAAGAGTGCGCTCCGAAGCGCAGTTCGAACCGGTTGCCGGTAACGTCCTGGACAGGATTGATTTCGTCGAGCACTTCTCGGATGCCGGTCGTCTTGAGCGCCTCGAACGACTCGAGCTGGATATTGACCAGGTTGGATGGCTCCAGCACCTGGTGGGTGCGTGCGTAGGACTTGACGGGATGCATGGGAGCGCGGTTGACACGGGGCATGAGCGATGTCATTGCTGGCTAGAACCTCCTCGCAGGGCGTGACCTGCGGAATCCAATAGACACGAAAAGAGGCCCAGCGGATATGCAACGCTAGACCTAGACGAAAGGGCTTAGGGGTTTCGGGGCTTCTGATGCTCAGGCGCGGTGAACAGCATCTGATTCTTCCGGCTAACACTAGCAGGCGAGCGCAGATTCGTCAAGCGTTGCTATCGAAAGCGCGTAGCGCCTCCTGTCAGAAGCCCGCATCTTCGGCGCTCGCTAGTTCAGCCGCTCGAATATGGTCGAGACCCCCTGTCCCCCGCCGACGCACATCGTCACGAGCCCGAATTGCCCGTCGGTGCGCGTGAGCTCCTCCATCAGTTTCACCGTCATGATCGCGCCGGTAGCGCCAACCGGATGGCCGAGCGAAATGCCGCTCCCGTTGACGTTCGTCCGTTCCTGGTCCATGTCCAGCGCGCGCATCACGTAGAGCGCCTGCGCTGCGAATGCCTCGTTCAGTTCCACGAGGTCAAGGTCGGCTACTGCCATCCCCGTCTTCTCCAGCACTTTGCGGGTGGATGGCACCGGGCCGATGCCCATCACCGAAGGGTCGACGCCCGAGACGCCGCGGCCCACCCAACGTAGGCGAGGAGTCAGTCCTTCCGCTTCCGCACGCTCACGCGACATTACCACCACCGCAGCCGCGCCGTCGTTGATGCCGGCGGAGTTGCCTGCGGTGACCGTGCCACCCTCCTTGAATGCAGGGCGTAGCTTGGCGAGTCCTTCGAGCGTCGTGCCCGCACGGGGATGTTCATCCTGCATGACCGTGACGGGGTCACCCCGACGCTGCGGGACGCTGACCGGCGCGATCTGCGCGTCAAAAAGACCCGCCCCCTGAGCGTGGACTGCGCGCTGGTGGCTGCTGACGGCCAACTCGTCCTGCGCCTCCCTACTCACCTCGAAGCGCTCCGCCACGTTTTCGGCGGTTATGCCCATGTGGTAGTCGTAGATGGGGCAGCTCAGACCCATTGTCAGACCGTCTGTTACGGAGTAGTCGCCCATGCGGGGCCCTTCGAACCGGACTCCTCGCATGAGGTAGGGCACACGGCTCATGCTGTCCGCGCCTCCCGCGACAACCACCTCCGACTCGCCGGTGGCGATGGCCTGCACCGCGAGGTTGATGGCCTCGAGCCCTGAGGAGCACGCCCGGTTTACTGTCATCGCCGGGATGTGGTCAGGCAGCCCTGCCTTCAGCATAGCGCGGCGGGCGGTGTAGCCCGTCTCGTCGGCTTGAAGCACGTTGCCCATGATGACTTCGTCAACGTCCTCTGGGTTGATGCCTGCGCGCTCGACGGCTGCCTTGATGGCAACGGCGCCAAGGTCCGAGGCCATGATGTCCTTGAAAGCGCCTCCGAACCGCCCCACGGGCGTCCGCGCGCCGCTTACGATGACCACGTCCTGCATGAATTCGCTCTCCTGCTAGTGCTTGGCCGGATTGTCCGTGCGTGGTTCTCGATGTGTCAAACCGGGCTAGACTAGTACCGGACCAACGACACCACGTGCTGCTCCGGCAGGTGTGCGCGACCGTTCAGCGCGGTCAGTTCAATGAGCGTCACGATGCCCGCGACCTGCGCTCCGGTCTGGCGTACCAGGTCCACCGCCGCAGCCAGAGTGCCGCCGGTTGCCAGCACGTCGTCCACCAGCAACACGCTGTCATTGGGCTGCAGGCCGTCTTGGTGCAGCTCTATGGCCGCGTCGCCGTACTCCAACTCGTATTGAGCTGAGAATGTCTCGTGGGGCAGCTTGCCCGCCTTCCGAATAGGAACGAACCCCACACCCAACTCCAATGCCAGCGGCGCGCCTATGACGAATCCACGCGCCTCGATCGCCGCGACGCGATTCACGCGCTCCCCCCGGAAGGGTGCGGCGAGATCATGCACCACCGCCCTCAGTGCCTTAGCATCACCCAGCAGCGGGGTGATGTCACGAAAGAGGACGCCGGGCTGGGGGAAGTCCGGGACCGCCCTGATGAGGCTTTCGTAGTCAGCTGCCACCGTTCTCTCCTGCTTGCCTGCGGGGGACATCTGAACCGAACGGACTATAGCATGCAGCACGGCTGCGGCTGTGCGCGCGCTGGACGGCGTCGACCTTCACGTGGGACGACGGCGAGTTCGTCGTAGCGCCCGGGCTGGTAAGGGAGCGGCAGACGACGCTTCTCGTTGCGTTGCGCGTGCTTGGATAGAAGGCATCAGACTCATCCACTGAGCCGCCGTGGATGCCGCTGTGCTACAATCGCCGTTGCGCCTCCGGCGTAGCCGCGGGGAACGTCGAGCCCCGCGGACATCTCTCAGACCGACAGAAAGGCAGGTCCCATGGTACAAGTACAGTCAGACGCGCCCCGCGAGGTTGCGCCTCAAGGGGACGAGTCACTCAGCATGCGAGCGCTGCTAGAGGCAGGCGTCCACTTCGGTCATCAGACCCACAGGTGGAACCCGCGGATGCGGCGCTTTATTTTCGCCCAGCGCAACGGCATTCACATCGTTGACCTTCAGCAGACGATGGAACTGCTTGAGCAGGCGTGCGCGTTCGCAACGGAGGTTGCAGCCACAGGCAAACGCATCCTCATGGTTGGAACCAAGAAGCAGGCGCAAGAGTCCGTGAGGGAAGAAGCGCTCCGAGCCGGTCAGTACTACATCAACCAGCGCTGGCTCGGCGGCACCATCACCAACTTCGTCACCATCCAGACTCGCATAGACCACCTTGTGGACCTTGAGGAGCGGAAGGCCCGCGGCGAGTTCAACCGTCTCCTGAAGAAGGAGGCCCTGAAGCTCGATGCCAAGATTGAGAAGCTGAACCGCTACCTCGGTGGCATCAAGGACATGACCACCCTCCCGGGTGCGCTGTTCATCGTTGACGTTGGGCGCGAAAACATCGCTGTCGCCGAGGCACGCCGCGCGGGCATTCCCATCATCGCCCTCGTCGACACCGACTGCGACCCCTCCGACATAGACTGGCCGATCCCGGGCAACGACGACGCGATTCGCTCAATCAGGCTCATCTCCGGCCACATCGCCCGCTCCGCCCAGGCGGGGCACAATGAGTGGCTCGCGTCCCGCGGCGGTTACAGCCTCGTCGTGGACGAACCAGTGGAGCCGGAAGTCACCTTGGAAGGCGATGAAGAAACCGCTACCACGGACGACGGCGTCGCACTCGAGGCCGAGGCCCCGGCAGATGTCGAGGTCCCGCCCGCAGACGTCACGCAAGGCGAGGAACCAGAGTAACCACTCCACTCAAAGCGAGGTACCCAGTGCAGGTTTCCACCGAGATGATCCGCAAGCTCCGCGAGCGTACCGGGGCTGGCATCATGGACTCCAAGCGCGCGCTCGAGGCAGCTGACGGTGACATTGACCAGGCTGAACAGGCCCTTCGCGAGAGGGGCATCGCCAAGGCGGCTTCCAAGTCCGACCGTACAACCGCAGAGGGGATCATCGACGCCTACATCCACGCAGGCAGCCGTATCGGGGCGATGGTTGAACTGAATTGCGAAACCGACTTCGTAGGCAGGACGCCGGAGTTCCGGGAACTTGCCCACAACATCGCCATGCAGGTCGCAGCGATGGCCCCGCTCTATCTGGACGAGGCCGACCTGCCAGAAGATGAGGAGAGCAGGCCTGAGGAGGTCTGCCTGCTCAGGCAGTCCTTCATCAAGGATCCAGGCAAAACGATCGGAGATCTCATCATGGACGTGCGGGCCAAGGTGGGTGAGAACATCAGAGTCGGTCGCTTCACGCGGTTCGGGCTAGGGCAGTAGCGCGGAGCCGTGCCCATGGCCGGACGTGCCACATACCGGCGGGTGGTGCTTAAGCTGAGCGGTGAGTCGCTGCGCGGGCGCTCGTCGGACGGCATAGACTGGTCTGTTCTGGAATACCTTGCCGGAGAAGTGAAGCAGGCCATTGAACTCGGCGTCGAACTCTCTCTCGTCATCGGCGGAGGGAACATCTGGCGGGGTGTGTCGGCGGAGCGGCGCGGCATGGACCGGGCGACAGCCGACTACGCGGGAATGCTTGCGACGCTCATCAACGCCCTCGCTATGCAGGACGCGCTCGAGAGAGCAGGCGTCATCACCCGTACGCAGTCCGCGCTGGAGATACGTGCTGTAGCAGAGCCGTACATCTACCGGCGCGCCCTCCGCCACCTGGAGAAAGGGCGGGTGGTGATCTTCGCGGCAGGCACCGGCAGTCCATACATGACTACCGATACCACCGCAGCGCTACGTGCCGTCGAGATGAGCGCCGACATGCTTCTGATGGCCAAGAATAACGTGGACGGTGTCTACGACGCGGATCCCAGCGTCGAACCGAACGCACGGAAGTTCGAGAGCCTGAACTACATGGACCTGCTGAATCGTCAACTGGAAGTGATGGACTACACGGCGCTCTCCCTCTGTATGGAGAACAGCTTGCCTATTCGCGTGTTCGACGTGTTCAATCAAGGCTCCATCCAGCGCATCCTTGCCGGCGAGCGCGTAGGCACGCTGGTGAGCGCTCATCCGGTTACCGTGTGACGCGGCAGGACAAGGTGTAAGAGGCTCGTACCATGGCAGATTCCAACGAAGAGGTTGAACTCATCCTGATGGACGCGGCGGGGCGGATGAACAAGTCTGTGGAAGTGCTCCGCCACGAGGCCGACACCATCCGCACGGGGCGAGCCAACGTCTCCATGCTCGACTCCGTCCGGGTCGAGCTCTATGGCACAGCCATGCCGCTCAACCAGGTCGCCACCATCAACGCGCCCGACGCCCGACTCCTCGTTGTGCAGCCGTTCGACAGGTCGACGCTTGGCGCCATCGAGAAGGAGTTGATGCGGGCAGACCTCGGCCTGACCCCCAGCAACGACGGCACGGTGATCCGCCTGCCCATTCCCATGATGACCCAGGAGCGGCGGCAAGAGATGATCAAGCGCCTGCACCGGCTTCGCGAGGACGCCCACGTTGCCATCCGGAACGTTCGCCGCGATGCGCTCGACCACCTGCGTGGCCTTGAGAAGAACAAGGAGATATCCCAGGACGACCTCCGTCGCGAACAGGAGCAGCTGCAGAGGGTCACCGACGAGCACATCGTGAGGGCAGACCAGGTCAACGACAAGAAAGAAGCCGAGTTGATGGAGGTCTAGGCCGCTCATGACGCGCGCCGTACCCGAGAGGAGCGCATCGCTTCAGGCAGACCCCGGCGCCCCCCGGCACGTCGCCATCATCATGGACGGCAATGGCCGATGGGCGAACGAGCGGGGGTTGCCTCGCCTCGCCGGCCACCGTGCAGGGGCTGACAATCTGCAGCGCGTGCTCCAGACGCTCGACTCCTTCGGTGTGGGTTACGTGACGCTTTATGCCTTTTCGACTGAGAACTGGAACAGGCCCACTTCCGAGGTAACCGGCCTCCTCGAGCTCATGCAGTCCGTCATCGGCGAATGCGTGGACGACCTGCACCGGCGCAATGTCCGCATCCGCCACCTCGGAGAGCTGGACAACATACCCACACGGCTCGCCGACGCCACCCGCGAAGCCGTGGAACGCACAACCGGCAATACCGGCCTTAACCTCTGCGTCGCCTTCGACTACGGCGGGCGAACGGAGATGGTCCGGGCCGTACAGCGCATCGTCGCAGCGGGCGTCGAGGCGCTCGCGGTCACAGAGGAAGTCATTCGCGAGAACCTCTACCTTCCGGATGTCCCGGATCCCGACCTCATCATCCGCACCGCCGGAGAGCAGCGCCTCAGCAACTTCCTCATCTGGCAGGCTGCGTACAGCGAGTACTACCAGACGCCCGCCTACTGGCCTGACTTCGACGACGTGGAGGTTGAGCGCGCGCTCAACGAGTACAAGCGCCGTCGCCGCCGGTTCGGCGCTCTGCCCAAAGAGGACTGATGAGCACGCGTCCGCGGAGCGAATTGAGCCTCCGCGTTGCAAGCGCGGCAGTCGGCCTTCCGCTCCTCTTCCTCGTACTGTGGCTCGGAGGGCTCGTATTCGCAGCAGTAGCCGTCGTCGCTGCACTGATCGCACTCCGCGAATTGCTGGGCCTCTTGCGCCGCTCTCGAACGACTCATGGCGAGCGCTCTGTACTGCTGGGCGGGGCGGTCACCCTCGGAGGAGTGGCCTATGTCGTCATACCGTTCACCGCGCTCATCCTCATGCGGCTGGGCGACGCCGGTCTGCAATGGGCGGCGCTGGCGTTCCTCGCGACGTTCGCGACCGACACAAGCGCCTACGCCGTCGGCAGGGTGATCGGGCGGCGCAAGCTCGCGCCGTCAATCTCACCGAGCAAGACGTGGGAAGGCGCGGTCGGCGGGCTGGTTGGCGCTTCAGCCGCGTCGGCCGCGCTCGTTGTGCTCCTTGACGGCATTGAGAGCCGGCTCCTCCTTGCCCTCGCAGTGGGGCTGGGCATCGGCATCGCAGCGCAGGCTGGGGACCTCCTGGAATCGAAGGTCAAGCGCATGGCGGGCGCGAAGGATTCCGGGCGCCTCATCCCCGGCCACGGCGGTCTATTCGACCGGTTGGACAGCCTGGTTCCGGTATTCCCCCTCGTCTACTACGCCTCGCGGGTCTGGTGAGTAGCACATGAAGGCAAGATGTCTGGCACTGGGCTTACTGACGCTCTTCCTCTTGGCAGGAACCCTGGCATGCGGGGGAGGCGGTGACGTCGAGAAAGGCGAGCAGGTGTTCGACGCCAACTGCGCGACCTGTCACGGCGCTGGCGCGCTGGGCACCGGGAGCGGCCCTCCGCTTGTCCACCGGCTCTACGTGCCGGGACATCACAACGACGCGTCGATCCGCCGTGCGGTGCGCAACGGCGTTCCCTCGCATCACTGGTTCTTCGGCGATATGCCGCCTATAGTGGGGGTCTCCGACGAGGAGTTGGAACAGGTTATCCTCTACGTGCGCGAGCAGCAGCGCGCAGGCGGCATCTACTGAGGACGGGCGGCAGGCACGTCATGAAGAACATCATCGTACTCGGCTCGACCGGCTCCATCGGCACGCAGACGCTGAATGTTGTGCGCGCGTTGCCGGGAGACTTCCGCGTCGTGGGGCTGTCGGCGGGGCGAAACGCCGGTCTGCTCGCTGAACAGGTAGCCGAGTTCCAACCACGCATGGTCTGGTGCGAGGAAGGGCGCGACAGCGTCGGAGGCGACGGCGCGTCGCTCGTGCCGCCTGAGGAGATGGTGACAGAACCGGACGTCGATCTCGTGATGGTGGCGACGACGGGTCGCGCGGGCCTCGTCCCGACGCTCAATGCGCTCCGCGCACGCAAGGCTGTCGCGCTCTCCAACAAAGAGGTTGTTGTCATGGCGGGCGGACTCGTCACTCGGGTTGCCGCCGAACACAGCGCGCCGCTGTTGCCTGTCGACAGCGAGCCCTCCGCAATCTGGCAGTGCATGCGCGGCGAGGACGAGCCGATGCGCAGGCTCATCATCACCGCGTCCGGCGGCCCGTTCCGCACACGCCCGCTGGAAGAGATAGCCAACGTCACCCCCACCGAGGCACTCGCGCACCCCACCTGGGTGATGGGCCGAAAGATCACCATCGACTCCTCCACGCTGATGAACAAAGGTTTCGAGGTAATCGAGAGCCGCTGGCTCTTCGACATCCCGTTCGACTGCATAGACGTGGTAGTCCACCCGCAGAGCGTCATCCACTCCATGATCGAGTGCGCAGACGGTTCGGTGAAGGCGCAGATGGGCCCGCCTGACATGCGGCTGCCCATCCAGGCGGCGCTCGCCTATCCCGCACGTCTCGACAACGGCAACCTCCCACGCTACGACCCGCTCGCGTGGCCGTCGCTCACGTTCGAGGCACTGGACCCCGCGCGCTACCCCTGCTTCGCCACAGCGGTGCAGGCGGGACGCCGGGAGCAGACCTACCCGGCCGTGCTCAGCGCCGCCGACGAAGAGGCGGTCCATTACTTCCTCGACGGACGCATCGGCTTCGGCGATATCCACCGCATCGTTGAGAGTGTGCTCGAGCGGCACGAGCCGTTCGATGCCGAGACACCGGAGGCGGTACTCGAGGCAGACGCCTGGGCGCGGCGCGAGGCGGCGGCCGCTGCGGGCGTCGACTAGCACCCGGCTGAGTCTGCTCAATGACCATCCTTCTCTTCCTGGCTGTCCTCGGTTTGCTCGTCATCGTGCACGAGTTGGGGCATTTCGGCGCCGCCAAGCTGGCCCGTGTGCAGGTGCTGGAGTTTGGAGTCGGACTGCCGCCGCGCGTATTCGGCTTCACGCGCGGCGGCACCACCTACTCCCTCAACCTCCTGCCACTGGGAGGGTTCGTGCGGATGCTCGGCGAGGAGGACCCCACCGCACCCGCGAGTTTCGCGGGCAAGAGCGCGTGGCAGCGGCTCGTTATCCTTGGCGCCGGCTCCGCGATGAACGCGGTGCTTCCTGTGCTCCTGCTCACCGTCGTGTTCATGACCCCGCAGCCCGTTCCGGTCACCGACGTGACCGTGCTCAACGTTGAACCGGACTCCCCTGCGGAGCAGGCGGGAGTGGAAGCGGGCGACATCGTTCGTGAGGCCGACGGCAGGCGCATCGTCAACTCGTCGGACCTGCTCATCGCCATCAACCGCAGGCTGGGCGCCGACACGGCATGGACGGTAGAGCGGCGTGGGCGCCTCATTGCGCTGCACATCCCGGAGGCGCGCGTCGCTCCTCCAGAGGGGCAGGGCGCCGTTGGCATCCTCCTCACCGACGCCCGGCTGACCGTTGCGTCGGTGGCAGCGGGCTCACCGTCGCAGCGCAGCGGTCTGCTACCTGGCGACCTGCTCCTGCAGGTGGGCGGCAGGCGCGTGCTCAACGAGGACAGCCCGCAGGACGCTCTCGCGGCCGCCCTCCAGGCGACGCCCGCGGAGGCCGTGCCGGTGGAGGTGCTGCGAGGGGGCGCCATCGTGACACTGGAACTGCCGCCTGATGAGGCTGCGCTCGACGGCCTGGTCGTCCAGGCGTACCCGGAGGAGACGCGCTCAAGAGGGCCGTTGGCGGCGTTCCGCGCGAGTTTCTCCCAGATCGGGGAGATACTCCTGCTCTTCCGGAACGAGCTCTCCCGGTGGATAGCGGGGTCGTCTTCAATCCAGGTTGCAGGCCCCATCGGCATCGCCCAGATGACGGGCGACGTGGCCGAGTCCGGCATCAGTCCGCTGGTCCTTTGGACGGCGCTCCTCTCCATCAACCTCGCTATCGTCAACCTCATCCCCTTCCCCGCACTGGACGGCGGACGCATCGCATTCGTGCTCGTGGAGATCGTGCGGGGTGGACGGCGCCTCGCGCCGGAGAGAGAGCGGTTCGTGCACGCAGCCGGGTTCGTCCTGCTCATCGCGGCGATAGTCGCCATCTCCGTGAACGACCTGCAGCGCCTCCTCGCCTGACTTCCTCTCCCCCAGGAGAGGGAATAAGGCCCCTGCAACGCACCCGAGATCAGGCGACAGCAACCCGACAGACATCCGACACTTTCCGACATATTAGCGGCAGTACGCGACAGCTATCCGACAGTATCCGACAGCGATGCGACAGTCTGTTTACTCCCAGACGGAAGGCCGCCAGAAGTGAGGTGCCAGTCGTTTTCGGGAAATGTGTCGAATTGTGTCGATTCCGGCGGGAGGACTTCGCGGCCCCGGCCCCGCCATGCACCAGCGTACCGTGCAGGCAAGCGTTGGCGTAAGGGGCGGGTGTCACGAATCCGGTGAAGCCGCGATGCGGAGCGCAAGGAAGCCACCTGTCGTGCCAGGCATCGCACTCGGGCGTTCGCCAAGCGGGTGTATGATGGTTGCAGCATTCATTGGGAGAGCCGAGCATGGCACGCCGCGTAACCAAGCCTGTTTGGGTGGGGAACGTTAAGGTGGGCGGAGACGCTCCTGTTAGCGTCCAGTCCATGACCAAGACCGACACCCGCGACGTCGAGGCCACGGTGGCGCAGATACACGGCCTCGAGGAGGTGGGCTGCGAAATCATCCGTTGCGCCGTGCCGGACATGGAAGCTGCGCAAGCGCTTGGCGCGATCAAGCGCCAAGTCTCTATCCCCATCGTCGCGGATATCCACTTCCACTACCAGCTCGCGCTCGAGGCTCTGAACCAGGGCGTGGACTGCCTTCGGCTAAATCCCGGCAACATCCGTGACGCGGAGAAGGTGCGCACGGTCGTGCGCGAGGCGAAGGCGCGCCAGACCCCCATCCGCATCGGCGTTAACTTTGGGAGCCTGCCGCCGGTCGGCGCGATAGGCGTCACGCGCGGCCAGCACCGCCACGTCGACGGCGTCAACCGCCTCGTCAAGGGCTCGTCGGCCTCCGGCGAAGGAGAGGAGGTCTCCGTCGTCGACCACATGGTCGCGACCGGCCTCTGGGAGATACAGCTCCTCGAGGACCTGGACTTCGACCTCATCAAGATCTCGCTCAAGGCCTACGATATCGACACCACCGTCGAAGCGTACCGCAAGCTTGCGAAGATGGTGCCGTACCCCTTCCACCTCGGCATCACGGAGGCTGGTACCGCTCGATCCGGCTCCATACGCAGCGCCATCGGCCTTGGGACGCTGCTCTACGACGGTATCGGTGACACCATACGTGTCTCGCTCAGCGACGACTCACGCGAAGAGGTTGAGGTCGGGTACGAGATACTCAAGGCGCTCAACCTTCGCAAGAAGGGCGTGCAGATGGTTGCCTGCCCCTCGTGTGGGCGCGCAGACGTGGACATCCGGAAGCTCGCCAACACTGTGGACGAGATGCTGAAAGGCATGGAGACCTCCGTGAAGGTCGCAGTGATGGGCTGCGAGGTGAACGGCCCGGGGGAGGCCAAGGATGCGGACGTCGGCATCGCCGCGGGCAACGGGCGCGCCATCATCTTCCGCAAGGGTCAGAAAGCCCGCATCGTAGACGAAGCGGACATGCTCACCGCGCTGCTGGAAGAGGTCGAGACCGTCGCAGCCGCGATGGCAGAGTAGCCTCGCCCGGCCCTTACGCTTCCACGTTCCCCCACTTGTCGTAGAACGTGACGTCGGAGACCGGCTTGCGGCGGCTACCGCCCAGGTGGTCCGGCGGCTGCGGGTAGCCTATGGGGATCAGCGCCATCATCTCCCAGTCGTCCGGCACCCCGAGCAGCGACGCCACGTCCTCATAGCAGTGCTGCCAGATGGTGGTGAGGCGCGTGCCGATGCCAAGCGCCGCGGCCGCCAGCATGAGGTTCTGCGCCGCCGGGTAGATCGAGGCGCCGCGGTACATCTCGCTGCCACGTATCTCCCACCGTTCGACACAGACCATCACCAACACGGGTACATCTTCCATGCCGACGCTGAAGTGCACGGGCACTTCTCCCGCGTCCCTCCCGGGGGCTCCTCCCGATGCACGACGCTGCCCCTCCCGGTACAACTCGCCTAGTCGACGCTTCACCTCGCGGTCGCGCACGACGATGAAGCGCCAGGGCTGGCGGTTGCTGCCGCTGGGAGCCCGTGTCGCCGCTTCCAGTATCCGGTCCAGTACGTCATCCGGTATCGGGTCGGGCTTGTAGTATGCGGTGCCACGCTGGCTGCGGACGACATCGAAGAAATCCGGCATGGTGGGCCTCCGGTCCGTGCTGGGGTTGCACCGATTCTACCCGGTGGGACAGGTGCAGGAGTGTTCGAAGTGCTGGTACCTGCTCAGTGAGGTGATGCAACACGGCAGCACGCTTCAAGCGTGCTGCCGTACGTGCATACGTTCTTGTGGGACTCCGGTGGGGCCGTTGTCCGAGGCGCTACCGCGCCTTCACCACGAACGTACCGCCGATCTTGTCGTGCAGGCCTTGCCGCCGTTCGTCGAAGAGAATCATGATGACGATGACGATGACGACCGTCAGGCCAACCAAGTCGCCGATGCCTGCTCCTACCACCACGGTGAGGAGCGAGCCCAGCGCTCGCGCGATGATCTCCCTGATGAGCACGGGGCCGACCCCGGCCTTGTTGCCGTCCCGGTTCACCACCTTCATGCCCATCGCCATCTTGCCGAGCGTGGCGCCGAAGGCCACGGTGAGGACGACGTAGTAAGCCACCACGATGATTGCCCGGATCAGGCCGTCCGTGGCGTTGACTTCTTCTGAAACGGAGAATTCGACGACCCCGATCGCACTGAGGACTCCGGCGATGACGATCAGGACGATAACGTCGATCACGAACGCGATGAAACGGTGCAGGCGGCTTGCGTACTCCATGGCGGCTCCTTCTCTCTTCGTGGCTCGCGTTGTTGCGAAACGCGCGGCGACGGCGCCTATCGGGCCTTCACCACCAGAGTTCCGCCGATCTTGTCATGCCAGCCCTGCCGCTTGCCATCGAACAGTATCCAGACGTAACCCAGGAACAGAACGAGGGCTGAGACGAACTTCCCGATGGTCTCCCTGATGAGCACTTTGAAGAACCCCGCCTTCTGGCCGCCCTCGTCAACCACCCTCATACCGAGCGCCATCTTCCCCAACGTGGCCCCGAACGCTGCGGTAAGCAGGGTGTAGTAGCCAAAGCTGAGGACGGCTTCCAGGAGCTGGTCTGTGCCGCTGGGCTCGCCCAGGTTGATGACGCCGGCCGCATCCAGGGCCAGGATGATCACCGAGACGACGACGACGTCGATGACGAATGCTGCGAAGCGGTGCAGGCGGCCTGCGTACTCCATGGTCCAGCTCCTTCTGACCGAACCGGTCTATGGAAAGCGTAGCACACCGCCCAGAGGGGACACTCTGCGCCCGCCTTGCGGGATTAAAGAGAAAGCGCCCCACTGCGGGGCGCTTTGGAGTGACGGAAGGTTGGTAGCGGGGCCAGGACTCGAACCTGGGACCTTCGGGTTATGAGCCCGACGAGCTGCCACTGCTCCACCCCGCACCGATCCCTCGCCCGCTGCCGCTGGGCGGCGGCACCCCCTTCCGGAAGGAGAGAGGGTAGGCGGCGGTGGCGCCTTTGCGCACTAACAAGGGAAATCGAACGAGCAGAGGAGCAGGAGCGTATGTGTGGTCAAGTCCTCGGCCGATTAGTACCGCTCGGCTGAACGCATTGCTGCGCTTACACCTGCGGCCTATCGAGCAGATAGTCTCTCTGCGGCCTTACCCCCTCTCGGGGTGGGAAGTCTCATCTTGGGGCCGGCTTCGCACTTAGATGCTTTCAGCGCTTATCCGTTCCGTACATAGCT
>DAOUHP010000109.1:0-22872 GCA_034428575.1 Dehalococcoidia bacterium
CAGCACTCCGGCGACGGCGACATGGTGCAGCGGTTCGCGGACGTGCTCCACCTCGTCCGCATCGGTCGCGAGCTGGGCTTCGACTACATCTACGCAGGGCAGCACTACCTCTCGCACCCGTTCCAGATGCTCCAGCCCCTCATCGCGCTCGCGCGCATCAGCGCCGAGACCGGCGACATGGACATGCTCTCGACCGTCCTCATCCCGCTGCAGAACCCGGTGCAGATGGCGGAGGACGTCGCGACACTCGACGTGCTGACGAATGGGCGCGTCATCATCAACGCCGCGCTCGGCTACCGCGACGAGGAGTACGAGGCGTTCGGCGTCACGCACGAGGACCGCATCGCGCGCATGTTCGAGCACCTGCGCCTCGCTCGGGAGCTCTGGAAGGGCGGCGAGGTGACGTTCGAGGGTCGCTTCACGAAGGTCACGGGAGCGCACATCGGCATCCGCCCCATCCAGCAACCGCACCCGCGCATCTGGATCGCCGCGAACGGCGACGGCATGGTGCGGCGCATCGCCCGCACCGGCGAGACGTGGTACCTCAACCCGCACGCGCCGTTCGACACGCTGGCGCGGCAGGTGGAGCTGTACAAGACGGTGCGCGGCGAGCACGGCCACCCGCCCGTCGACACGCTGCCGATGTCGCGCGAGACGTTCGTCGCGCCAACGCGCGAGGAAGCCATCGCGACCGCCCGTCCCTTCCTGGAGGGGAAGTACAAGGCCTACGCAGCATGGGGGCAGGACAAGGCGCTCCCCGGCGATGAGGACTTCACCGCGCCGTTCGAGGAGCTGGCCGAGGGGCGCTTCATCGTCGGCAGCCCGGACGACGTCACCGCCGACCTGCAGCGCTTCGCCGACGTCGGCGTGACGCACGCGTCGCTGCGCTTCGGATGGCCGGGCACACCCCGCGAGGTCGTCGAGGGCGCGATACGCCTCGCCGCGGCAGAGGTGCTGCCCGCGCTGCGGTAGGCCTGACGCCCTACCCTCCCCGCGCGTCCAGCTCCTTCACGAGCGTCTTCGGCGCGACGGCGCGATAGCTCTCCTCGACGCACTCCAGCAACAGGTCGAGCGGGGGCGCGTCGACATCGTCCTCTTCGAAGGTCATCTCCACCCAGCCGCTTCTGCCGAGTCCGTAGCCCGCGGGCCGGACGAACGGCATCGAGAGCAGGGCGCCTGCGGAGTCTGGCAGCTTCACACCCATGCCGAACCCCGTCCCCGGCACGCCGAGGAAGGCGAACACCTTCTTCCCCACCTTCATGGCGCTCTCGCCCCAGGGATGGTCCTCCCACGCGCCGGGCAGCCCCAGCGCATACTCGCGCACCGCTTCCTTCAAGGGACTCTCCACTGTGCTGCGCCTCCGTGCCGTCGTGGGGCAGGCAGCATAGCACCCCGCATCGCGTCCCCCCGCGTTATCCTAGGGCGACACCCGCAAGAGGAGTTCCGCATGACGCTCGTCTACGATGGCCCGCATCTCGTGTTCAAGGTCGCCGGCATGGGGCCGTACGACAACAACGGCTACGTCATCGCCGACCCCGCCACGAAGGAGGCGTACCTTGTCGACGCCCCAGCCGAGATCGAGCGGCTTCTGAGCGAGGCGGACGATTTCCAGGTGAAGGGCGTCATCGTCACGCACACCCACCCGGACCACGTCGCCGGCTACGCCGACCTCAAGCGTCTCACCGACCTCCCGGTCTCGGTGCACGAGAGCGACGCCCGCAGGCTGCCCGGCGAGCCGGACGCGCTCCTCGCGCACAACGACGAGCTCCGTGTCGGAGCGACACGCATACGCATCCTGCACACGCCCGGGCACACGCCCGGCGCGCTCTGCCTCTTCACCGACGGCACGCTCGTCTCCGGCGACACGCTCTTCCCCGGCGGCCCTGGCCGCACGAACTCGCCCGACGACCTGCGGCAGGTTGTGGCGAGCATCGAGGAGCGGCTGCTCACGCTTCCGGAGGGCTCGCTCGTGCTGCCCGGCCACGGCGTCGACACGACCGTCGCGGCGTCGAAGGCGGAGTTCGCCGTCTTCAAGAGCAAGCCGCAGCCCGCCGACCTGCACGGCCACGTCTCGTGGACGGCGTAGTGCGGATGCGTCCCGGAGGAAGGCAGTCATCCCTTGGCATCGAGCTCCAGCCATCAGCTCTACTGGAGCACCGCCAGCAGCTATTCGGCGGTCCGCCGGTCGGACCCTCGTATCCAGCGGCTGATCGTCACAGCCTTGGGCGACGCTCGAAGTGTCGTGAACGTCGGCGCCGGCACCGGCAACTATGAACCCGTGGACCGCCGGGTAGTCGCCGTCGAACCGTCGCTTGCCATGATCGCCCGAAGGAGTCCCGGGGCCGCTCCCGCGGTGCGGGCAGTGGCCGAAGCGCTACCTTTCGTTGACCGGACGTTCGAGGCGGCCCTGGCCGTCCTCACGCTTCACCATTGGACCGACCTGGCACGTGGGCTGTCGGAACTACGCCGGGTGGCGGGCAGGCAGGTCGTCCTCCTGTGCGAACCGTGGATGTCGTGGCAGTTCTGGCTCGTCGAATACTTCCCGGAGTGCCTGTCGCTGCCCTCGGAGCTACATGCCCCAAGCATCGAAGACCTGCGGACGCACCTGGACGTCCGGAGTGTCGTTCCAGTGCCCGTTCCGGCTGACTGCATCGATGGGTTCGCCGGAGCCTACTGGCGCAGGCCTGAGTTGTACCTGGACCCAGCTGTACGCGCGGGGATCTCGAGCCTTGCGCAGCTTCCACGCGAAGTGGCTGAACGGGGCGCCCAGCAGTTGCGCCGGGATCTGGCATCCGGAGAGTGGGATGCCCGTTACGGCCACCTGCGCGAGTTGACGGAACTCGACCTTGGCTACCGGCTGGTCATCGCCCAGTGAGCCCGAGGCCTTCGGGCCTGGACGAGCCGCCATAGGCGTAACGTCCCACACTCCCGGCGCGCGTCCGTTATCCTGTTAGAGCCATGCTCACCAAGCGAATCATCCCGTGCCTGGACGTCACCGGCGGGCGCGTCGTCAAGGGCACGTCGTTCGTCAGCCTGCGCGACGCCGGAGACCCCGTCGAGCTCGCCGCTTTCTACGACCGCGAGGGCGCGGACGAGCTCGTCTTCCTCGACATCACCGCCAGCTCGGACGGGCGAGACACGATCATCGACGTGGTCGAGCACGTGTCGGAGCAGGTGTTCATCCCGCTCACCGTCGGCGGGGGAGTCCGCACCGTCGAGGACGTGCGGAAGCTGCTCAACGCCGGCGCGGACAAGGTGTCGATGAACACGGCCGCCGTCCAGAACCCGGACGCATTCGCGGCGGCGGCGGCGGCGTTCGGCAACCAGTGCCTCGTCATCGCCATCGACGCGCGACGCATCGCGCCGGACGGCCCCGTCGCCGACCCGCTGCTGCTGCCGGGCGGCCACCCCGGCAAAGGCGCGCTCGCCATCGACGCCGGCTCGCAGTGGGAGGTGTACGTCCACGGCGGGCGCACGCCGACCGGCATCGACGCGGTGCGATGGGCCGTCTACGCCGCCGAGCTCGGCGCGGGCGAGGTGTTGCTCACGAGCATGGACGCCGACGGCCACCAGGACGGCTACGACCTCGAGCTCACCCGCGCGGTCGCCGACGCCGTCCCTATCCCGGTCATCGCGAGCGGAGGGGCGGGCTGCATCGAGCACCTCGCGGAGGCGGTCACCGACGGCCACGCTGACGCGGCGCTCGCAGCCTCCATCTTCCACTACGGCCAGCACACCATCGCGGAGGTCAAGCGCTCGTTGGCGGCGCAGGGCATCCCCGCGCGCGAGGTCCACTGATAGCGATGACGGACCTCCGCAACATCGAAGTTGTCGCCTTCGACATGTTCAGCACGCTCGTGCAGAACGACACCCTGGGGTGGCAGAAGTCGCTCAGGGACGTCGTGGAGCAACAGCAACTGCCGGTGGAGCCCGGCGCATTCTGGGCCGAGTGGAGCACGCGCGAGGTGCAGTTCCGAAAGACGCGCACGAACATGGCCGACCCGGACGCGAGCCCGCCCTTCAAGACGTACTGGGAGGCCTGGCGCGACGCCTTCATCGGCACCTTCGAGGCAATGGAGCTGACCGGCGACGCGGACGACGCGGCGTCCCACTGCGTGACGGCGCTCGCCGCCAGGGACGCCTTCCCCGAGACGAACCACGCGCTCGACGCGCTGGGCAGGAAGCGCACGCTCGCCGTGCTCTCCAACGCCGACGACCGCTTCCTGAACGGCACGATCGCGCACAACGGCTGGGACTGCTTCGCGCGCGTCATGTCGTCGGAGGCCGCACGCGCCTACAAGCCGGACCCGCGCATCTTCACGCGCTTCCTGCGGGAGATGGACGTCGCGCCGGAGGCCGTGCTCTACGTGGGCGACGCTCCCTACGACGACGCGCACGGGGCCAAGCTTGCCGGTATGCAGACCGTGCTGGTCCAGCGCACGCAGGACACGCCGGGGCGCACGCCGCCGCCCGAGAACGGCGCGCTGCTGCCGCCGGACCACGTCGTGAGCGATCTGTCCGAGATCCCGGCGCTGTTGGACTGACGCGCCGAGAACGGGGGAGGGACCCGATGACGACCGCAGAGAACGCCCGGATACGACTCGACGCCCAGGGACTCGTGACGGCCATCTGCCAGGACGAGGCCACCGGCGAGGTGCTGATGGTCGCGCACATGAACCCGGACGCCGTGGCGCGCACGCTGGAGTCGGGCGAGATGCACTTCTACAGCCGCTCGCGCCAGGCGCCCTGGCACAAGGGCGATACGTCCGGCGCGTTCCTGCACGTCTCCTCGTCCCAGGTCGACTGCGACGGCGACGTGCTGCTGTTCAAGGTGCGGGCGGACGGCCCGGCCTGCCACACGGGCGAGCGCTCGTGCTTCTTCACCCCCCTGCCCGATGCGCCCGAGTACGAGCGCGGCGACGCGGGCCCCGGCGTGCTCGCGGAAGTCTTCCAGGTCATTCGCCAGCGCCAGTTGGAGCGCCCCGAGGGCAGCTACACGACGTCGCTGTTCGAGAGCGGCACGTCCCGCATCGCGCAGAAGGTCGGCGAGGAGGGCGTGGAGGTCGCGCTCTCCGCGGCCACGAAGGACACCGAAAGCCTCCCCGGCGAGGTCGCCGACCTCCTCTACCACACGCTCGTGCTGCTGGCCGACGCGGGCCTCTCGCCGGACGACGTCTGGGCGGAGCTGCGCAAACGCCGCGGCTAGGCTGGGGCGCCGGCGCACTGTAACGCGGGTTACTGTTTCAGTGGTTAGTGTAACTTGCGGGCTGATTTCTTTAACTCAGCGCCCAAAGGCTAACTGGCGTTACACCTTGGGCATGGTATTGTAACTTTTGCGCTGATTTGTTTAAACTATCCCACTGAACACTAACTGGAGTTACCCGTGCCCTCCCCCAACATGCTCGCCCTGCAGGACAGCCCGGCTGGGCGGCTGGAGCCTATCGGCAGCGGCCCCCACCCAGACGAACTGGCGTTCGTCCCGTCGCCCCTGCCCAGAGCGCTGCCCCTCTCCGCCGAACTCGTCTATGTGCTGGACGAGGCGAACCGTGCGGTGGGGACGCTGGTGGGAGTCGCTGAAACGCTTCCCAATCCCCAGTTGCTCATCGGCCCGCTCATGCGCAGAGAGGCCGTCCTCTCTTCGCGCATCGAGGGAACCATTTCCTCGCTTTCCGACCTCTTTCAGTACGAAGCGGACAGGAAGGAGCAGGGCGACGTCGTCGAGGTCCACAACTACCTGGAGGCGCTGGAGGAGAGCTTCCGATTGATGCGGGAGCGGAACCTCCCCATCTCCATGCGGTTGATGAACGCCGCGCACGCGGTGCTGATGCGGCACGGAGCACGGGGGCAAGACCTGCGCCCGGGCGCGTTCAGAGATGGGCAGGTCCTGATCGGCAGCAGCAACAACATCCTGCAGGCCAGGTTCGTGCCGCCTCCCGCCCGCCTGCTTCGCGACCTCATCTACGACGTGGAAGCCTTCGCCAACGACGGCAGCCTCCTCATCCCTCCCCTGGTCATGTGCGGGATGCTGCACTACCAGTTCGAGACGATCCACCCGTATACCGACGGCAACGGGCGCATCGGACGGCTGCTCATCATCCTCTTCCTGCACGCTCGCGGCGTACTCCCGGCCCCGCTGCTGCACCTCAGCGCTTACTTCGAGCAGGACAGGAGCCGCTACTACGACGGGCTCTACAACATGAGCGCGACCGGGGACTGGGAAGCGTGGCTGCTCTACTTCCTGGAAGGCGTACGCGTGCAGGCCCGCGACACGCTGGAACGCGGACGCCGCATACGCGAGCTGCGCGATCGATATGTGGGTCTCCTCCAGGAGCGAGGAGCGCCCGCCAACGACTTCAGGATGCTGGACGACCTCTTCCGTCAGCCGGTCACCACCTATCCGCGCACGTCGGCCGTGCTTGGCATAACGAACCCCGGCGCGAGGAACGTGGTGGAGCGGTTGATGAGGGCGGGGGTACTCCGGGAGATGCCGTCCGGACGGCGCAGGCTGTTCGTCGCGCAGGAACTGATGGACATCCTCCAGTCCGACATACTCCTCTCCTGACCCCCGCGCGAGTGGCGCGCCGCTGCCACGCCCAGTACACTCCCCTCGCCCGGACGACGAGATACCCGGCTTCGGCCGGCTGCTGCGGGAGTTGTAAGCCATGTTCGAGACGACAAGCATCGGCCTCGAGGAGGCCGTGAAGGCGAAGGAGGCGATCTTCGCCGCGTTCACCAACGCCGACAATCCCGGCGCGCTCTGCATCACCGACGCCCACGGCGTGGAGGTGCTCTGCGCCCGCGTCGACGGCGCCCCGGCCCGCATGCTGGGCCGCGCCCGCGCGAAGGCGTACACCGCCGCACGCGTCGGCATGAACACCGTCGATTTCCGCGACCACGTCGTGAAGGCGAACGCGCGCACGCTCGACGACTGGGGCGACCCGAAGCTGACGACGCTCCAGGGCGGGCTCGCCATACGCTCGGGCGGGCAGGTCGTCGGCGGCATAGCGATGAGCGGCAACTCGACGATACGGGACGAGGCGCTGGCGCGCGTCGGACTCGAAGCGATGGGGGTGGCATGATGGCTGCGTATCTCATAGCTGACGTACAGGTACACGACCCGGAGACGTTCTCGACCTACAGCCCGGGGGTAGCCGCGACGCTCGAGCCGTACGGCGGGCGCTTCCTTGCCCGCGGCGGCGCTGCCGAGACGGTCGAGGGCGACTTCGAGCCCCACCGCGTCGTCGTCATCGAGTTCCCGGACATGGACGCGCTGAAGAGCTGGCACGACTCGGACGCCTACCAGGCGATCATCGGCATCCGGCACCGTTCCGCGACGACGTCCGTGATCGCGGTACAGGGGGTGTAGGCGATGCCCGCACGAGAGACGATCAGCCTGGACGACGCTGAACGCGCCGCTGCAGCCGCGATGGCCGCCGCGCGCCCGAGCGAGCGCCCATTCGCCCTCGCCGTCGTGGACGAGAGCGGCGCGCTCGTCTACTCCGTCCGCCGCGACGGCGCGTCCGCGACCGACGTGCGGAACGCCGAGCGCAAGGCGTACACGGCCGCCTACATCGGGCGCGACACCGTCATCTACCGGCAGCAGATAGCGCACGACGGCCGCACGGTCGCCGACTGGTCGAACGACGCGGTCACGACGCTGCACGGCGGGCTAACGCTCCACCGGGCGAGCGAGGTCATCGGCGGCATCGGCGTGAGCGGCGCCGGCGACGAGGACCGCGACGAGCGGCTCGCGCTCGCGGGCGCCGAGGCGATGGTCAAGCCCGCCGGCGACGCCCGGCTCGCCGACGCATCGATACGCCCCCCGTTCCGGAGCGAGCCCGGCCCCGCGCTCAGCGACAAAGGCGCGCCGGGGAGACCGAACAAGCGCGCGACGACGCGGCTGCCCGGCCTCAGCGCGCCGGACGCGATCGCGCCGGACCTCGTGCAGGTCGGCGGCATGTTCTTCACCTCCGGCATACGCGGCATCGACCTCGAGACCGGCGTGATGCCGTCCGACCCCGCGGAGCAGTTCCTCAACGCGTGGCGCAATCTCCGGACGCTCGTCGAGGCCGCCGGGCTCTCGACCGACAACATCGGCATCGTCACGAACTTCATCGACAGCCAGGACTTCCGGCCGCACATCAACACCGGCTGGCTGGAGCTGTTCCCGGACCCGGACAACCGGCCCGCGCGCAAGACCACCTCCTACCCGCTGCCGCCCGGCGAGGGCGTCGAGCTGCACGCGATAGGCGTCGCCGGGCAGAAACGGCAGCGCATCGAGGTGCCCGGCCTCACGCACCGCGACCCACTCCCGAACGGCGTGCGCATGGGCGACTACGTCTTCTCGTCCGTCATCGTGCCGTGGGACCTCTCGACCTCCCTGCCCGTCATCGGCGAGGACGCGCAGACGGACCAGTGCTTCGACAACATGCGCGTGTTCATGGAGCACGCGGGCGGCACCGTGGACGACGTGGTGCTGCAGTGGGTGTATCTGAACGACTTCGCGTACCAGCCGTACATGGTGGACGTGTACCTGGAGGCGTGGCCCATCGGCCAGTACCAGGCGGCGCGCAAGACGTACCGCTACCCCATGGGCGGGCAGATCCAGATACAGGTGATCGGCAGGATCGGCGGCGAGCGGACGAACCACGAGATAGAGGGCCACGGCCACCACGACCCGATCCCGATGGGCGCGCGCATCGGCGACCTCTTCTGCTCGTCGGGCGTCTCCGGCGTGGACACGGAGGGCCCGGACAAGCTGGAGCCGGTGGCGGGGGTCGAGGGGCAGGCGCGCCACGGCATCCGCAACATCCGGTCGCTCGTGGAGTCGGGCGGCGGCAGCATGGACAACGTGGGCCTCATCACGCTGCTCATCCAGGACTACGCCGACATGCCCGCGATCGACGCGGCGTGGGCCGAGATATTCCCGGACCCGGCCGACCGCCCGGCGCGGCAGGTGATGAAGATGGGCGTCCAGCGCGGCAACCGCGTCCAGCACCACATGATGGCCGTCCTCTAACCCCCACCGCTCGTGGTGAGCTAGTCGAACCATCCCGCGCTTCAGCGCGCGCGGAGAGCAGGAACGTCGTTCCTGCGGAGGCAGGAACCTCGCCTCCCTGTGCCGCTCCCGCTCATGGTGAGCCTGTCGAACCATCCCGCGAAAGCGGGAACCCAGAGGCCTCCGGCGCAGCGGCCCGACCAAGATTCCCAACCGGCCCCGATCCGGGATTCTTGGTCGGGTATCTACGAGTGAATCACGTACCAGAAAGGGAACCTTGGTCACCTTGGTTTGGGGTGTTTCGCAGGCCACGGCCTGCTTCCCGCAACCAAGAAACCAAGATTCCCTCCAAAATAGAGTTTCTCGCCGGACCCATAGACCATATCTATGGCTGGGCTCCGAGCTATAAACGCGGTCTATGGGTCGTGCAAGCGCGACGGTCATGCAACCAGCGTACGGAATCGCCCCGCGACCGCGATAGGGGCGCGTGTCGCGAATGCGTCATTCCCGCGGAAGCGGGAATCCAGAGCCCATCGCGCCCTTCCACCGCTCATGGTGAGCCTGTCGAACCATCCCGCGCATTAGCCCGTCGCAGGGGGGAGTCTTTCGGCATCATATGTGATTCGCTATTCGTACCGAAGACGTGGTATTTGCGGCAGACATCAGACCAATGCTGATGGTATGTTTCTACCTATGCAGGAGAGGAGACCCCGCCCGCGCAATCCCCGATGGGCTGAGGAAGAACTGGTCCTCGCGCTCAACCTCTACCTCCGATCGGGCCTTCTCGACGACACCGATCCGGCGGTCATTGAGCTTTCGCGTGTTCTCAACTCCCTAGAGATTCACGCCGAACGTCCTGATGCGAACCGTTTCCGCAACCCGAACGGCGTTGCCCTGAAACTCGCCAACTTCGCCGCAATCGACCCCAACTACCATGGCCGAGGCATGACGAGCCACGGCAGGCTCGATAAAGAGGTTTGGGACCGATACGCGTCGGACGAAGACGCCCTCGCCGCAGCCGCCTCCGCGATCAGGGAGGGCATTGGCCTGCCAGCCGTGCAGACTATCGAACCTGAACGCGCCCAGGTGACAGAGGTCAGCGTCGAGGCCCAGCACGTCGAACAGTTCCAAGTCTCGGTTCCGGACAAGGTCATTGAAGCTACCAGGGGTGAGCAGGGCCTCGTGTTGGCCTTCAAACAACACCTGGAGAGCCAAGGCCACAGAGTAACCAGACACCGGTACCAGTTGGGCGGTCCCATCCCTCCGCTTGTCTGCGACCTCGTGGATGAGACCGATCATGTGCTTTACGAGGCGAAGGGTGATGTCCTGCGCACGTCAGTGCGCATGGCCATCGGACAACTCTTCGACTACCGTCGCTTCGAATCCACTACTCCCGGTGTGGCGGTCCTGCTCCCGCGCAGGCCTGCCCCAGACATCATCGATCTGATCCATTCCGTGCCCGCATCCGTCGTCTGGCGGACCACGGACGGATTCACTCGTGAGGAGCCGCGGTGACGTCGGTCCCCGACCTCGGCCACGTCGCCGCGCCACGGCCATGCGACCAGCGGACATGGTCTGGGCGCTGGGGTGAGCGGTGGGTGTCAGTGGTTGGTCTTATGCCGGGTCTCCAAACAAACTCCCCCTGGCCAGTCATCATAGGCAGCCAAGGCGAACAGCAGCCCCGAGCCATTCGAGGTAGGCTTCGTCCAAGGATTGACGAGTTAAGCCAACTCTCTGCTAATATTCCAGCGTCCACACATACGGACAGTTCAATCTAGGAATTCGATAGGTAAGGCAGATACGCATGGCAGATCCCCTCTTCGCAGAGCGCTTCATCCTCAGCAACCAAATCGGTGATGGAAGAATGAGTTCCGTTCACCTTGCCTACGACAGCGTGAACGCCAACAATCAGGTAGTCGTAAAGATATTGAACACCGCTCACCCTGACGAGATAAAGCGGGAGCTATTTCAACGGGAAACTAATGCACTTAAGCGACTTCATCACACCAGTGTTGTCAAAATGCTTCACAGTGGTTGGTCAGACTCCCATCAGGCATTCTATTTGGTACTAGATTACTTGCCCTATTCACTAGACCAGTACCTACGAGGTCAACTCCGGAATGAGCTAGGTAGTCTTCAGACATACCTCCTCATGCGTGACCTTGCCGATGCCCTTGCTTACGCCCATTCTGAAGGTGTTGTTCATCGTGACATTAAGCCTTCCAATATCCTCCTCGACATACATGGGCGTCCTCTACTAACGGACTTCGGAATCAGTAAATTGCTTACACAACTAACTGTTGGCGAAACACTCGCGGGATATTGGAGTGGTGGGTATGCTTCACCCGAGCAACGAACTGGAGCCCTCGTAGAACCCCAATCAGACATCTTCTCCCTCGGCTGTGTTTTCTACTACCTATTATCTGGAGAGCAGCCCCCTTCTGAAGGACCTGCTGCAACACTAGTCGATGAGCGGATAAGTGCCCCAACGCCAATCTTGAACTTACTAAAGGGAATGTTGGCGCACAACCCCGCAGACCGCCCTTCTAGTGGAGGGCAACTGCGAACAATTCTTGAAGCCACACGTCAACTTGAAACAGCACCAAGGCACTTTCTCATACTTACCCAGGCAGCTATCCGGGACGTGGTGTCAGCAGGCTACAGTCAGCGAGAGGACGTGCACCACGTGGCGCAAGCTCTGATTGAAGATTTAGGAGGAATGGAGCTTGAAGATGTCTATATCCATCGAGATTTCATCAATGACAACGACCTCATCATACTTGGTGATTCTTTACGCCTTATTTGCAGCCCTGACCAAGGCGGAGACGCGCTTGCCATTAAGGCAGTTCAAACTCCCTATCCGCCTACACTGGAGGGCGAAAAGGGGCGGTCAATGTCATACCGAGCGATGTGGGAGCCAGTCGTGCGGCAATTTCGAACCACGGAAACTGATGCAACGATGGCTGCAGCATCGCATGACCTTACCGAGCTCATGGCGAAGCTCGCCACTTATGAAACTGTAGGTGCAGTGACAGAAGAACGTCGGCAGTCAAGGCGCGATTTCATAGAACATTGGGACAGAGCACTCCTCCAAAGCCGGAACCGAATAGAGGGAGGAGCAACGAACTTGGATTATTCGGCGATAGTCGAAGAACCGGACTATCTTCGCTTCACTTTGAATACACTTCCATCAGATAACCTAAACTGGGGAGACGACACTCCTCTAGCCGTGAGGGAATCTGCTCAAGCTCCTAGGTTGTCAGTTGGTAATCTGGTTGGCATTCGCGGGCGTATTGTTGAAGTCGCTCGACAAAGGCGACCATCGCATAAGGAGGAAACTCCGTTACCCAGCTCCGGAGTCCTTACAGTAGACATCACAGAAGCCCTTGTTGCCAACAGGCGTCAACGAGAAGCAGTCAATGCATTCTTGTATGAACAAATGACAAACACCAGCCTTGGACATGTCATCCTTGATCCGGCCAAGGCCACATATACTTCTGACGTAGACGTTACCTTTTATCAGGATTGGCTATCGGAGGACAAGAAAGAAGCAGTCCGAAGGGCGCTGGCCAGCAATGAGTTGTTTTTGATACAAGGCCCACCAGGAACCGGGAAAACCTCTGTCATTTCTGAAATCGTTCTCCAGATCCTGAAGAGAGAGCCCAATGCTCGTATCCTCCTCACCTCTCAATCCAACGTCGCCGTTGACCATGCCTTAACACAAATCTCGAAGGCCACCAAGGCTCCTGCACCTGAAATGGTTCGTGTGGGCCGACCTGACAAGATTGGCCATGAAGGGAAGAGCTGGACGCTAACGGAGCGGGCTCGCGTGTGGCGAGAAGAGGTCTTGAGTAGATGCAATCCTCAACTAGACAGCTTAGGGGCAGAAGAACGCAGGCTTAGAGCTGCGATTAGAGAGTCCAAGGAGTCTAGCCATGACGATTCTGACCAGGATAGTGCGCTAGAGGAATGGATTGAAGAAGCAAGAGCAATTGCCGAACAACTACAAGAATACGAAGAAGAATATTCATCATTAGGAACCGATGTGCCCTTAGCCATCAAGCAAGCCGCAGCAGAGACTATTGCCATGACTCGTTCGGAACTACGAGCACAACTTGATGCATTGAATGGATTGTTGACTCAACCGATAAGCACAGATAGCCTCAGCGAGGAAGAGTTTCTGGCTGAATTGCTAAGAGTATCTGCACTTTCTCATCACAGAACTCTTGCGGATGCTAATCCCGAATCCCTTGAGCTTCGCCGAATACAAGAACTGCGGCGCACTCTCACAGACTGGACAAGAGTTGTCGGCCTTACGCAAGACTTCCATGACCTTATCGGTCGGTCCGCACGTGTCGTAGCGACCACATGCCTATTCAGCGGACGAAGGACTGAGAGTGCACAAGGCCAACAAGCATTCGACTGGGCTATAGTTGACGAAGCGGGACGTGCCACTGTCCCGGAAGTCCTCATTCCTATCGTAAAGTCAAGTCGTGTCATTTTGGTTGGTGATGAGCGACAGTTGCCTCCTATGGTTGACGACACCATAACTGTCGAAACGCAGGACACTTCATATATGAGTCGGCTTGACACCAGCCTGTTTCAAAGTCTTGTTGAGCAGGCCCAAAGTTCAAATCCCGAATGCCTAACCAGTTTGACTACTCAGTATCGCATGCATCACGCCATAAGCGATATGGTCAGTACAGTGTTCTATGACGGCAGATTGAGCACTGGGGACAGAGTTGGATCACGTAATTCCACATTCACCTGGATGCCCGCGCCTGTGACTTGGCTGTCCACCTCCGCATTACCACACCGAACAGAAACCAGAGGCGGGGAGTCGTATGCCAACTTCGCAGAGCTTGACGTTATTCAACAACTGCTGGAGAAGATAGAGCACAAATGTAGAGAGCGTAACCGCAAGCCAACTGTCGGAGTCATAACTGGGTACTCAGCACAAGTCGAACAGTTGAGCACAAGCATCGATCCAGCGAATACTGCCCTCTGGAAGAACGTTGTGATTGAAATCGCGACGGTCGATGCCTTCCAAGGCCGTGAATGCGATGTTGTAATCTATAGCACTGTACGATCCAATAAGAACCGAACCATCGGCTTCTTGGCAGACCGTAGAAGGATTAACGTTGCTCTGTCGCGAGCAAGAGAGCTCCTCGTCGTCGTTGGTGACAATGCAATGATGGAGAGCGCGACGATTGGCTTAGACCTAAATCCCTTTGCCAAGGTACTTGAATACATGCGACTCCATACGGACGACTGCAAAATAGTTGATTCCGGACTAGTGAGGTTGCTGTGACTAACCTTCCACCTAGCCTCGTCGACGTAGTTTCTCGGGCAAAACGGCGCTTCCCAGACCACACGGCCGATGTTCGAGCGTTCCCTGTTTGTTTACCTGTTTATGAAGTCAGGCTCAAGGTCACTGAACTAGCGGAAGGAGATTTCACAGCGCCGGCGAGATTCATACTCCAACTGTTGGATCTTCAGGTCACACAACCAGAGGACATAGCCAAACTATTAGGTATGTCAGAGTACCATGTTGCAGGAGCAGCAGTAGAACTATTGAAAGACACTTTGGTGGTGCAACAACCAGACCGCAGCCTTGCGATAACTGATCATGGGAAAGAGCTACTCCAGTCTGGTGGAAAGACTCGTCGGCCTCGCAACAGACATCTCAGGGTCCCTTATGATTCACTTACCAAGAGAATCATAGATTTGGATGTTAGTGCGCTGTTGGACAGGGAGGATGTGCGTAGGGACGGACATTTCGTAACTCCTATAGGACCTCGTAGACCACGACTAAGCAACATTCGACTCGAAGACGTCAAAGACTATGTGTTTGCACGTGCAATTAGACGTGACAAGACTGAAATACTTGATGTATCAGATATAAAGGACATCCGATTAAAATACAGGAATGATATCATTCTAGTCAGATTGGTTGCGCCGAGAAGCACGAGACCATCGTTCGCTGCATATCGTGCCCAGCAATACCTCGAAGAAGAATCAGCTGCAATCCAAAGGCTCGCTGATCGTGGTATCGACTTGATGCCTGAGGATCTCAAGGCTGAGCCAGTTGTGCCGAAAACAACCCCAGCCTCTGCCTCAGTAGAAGAGTCAGCTCTCCTTAGTGGCATTGAGGCTCTCACACGTCAGTTTGATGAAGCTGACTTGGCTATTGAAGAGGCCAAGGTAGTACAAGGAACAACCCAAGATCATCAAGAACGGATCAGTCTTGCTGCTCGGATTGAAGAACTTGAACTAACTAAGAAGCAGTTGGAGACTCAACTAGGCGAACGCGAGCATGAGTTACGTGAACTGAATCAAGGGATGACTCGCGTGCTGAGGACCGAAGAACACCGGCCTCTCCTGCTTTATGCCATAGCCCAATCCACATCACAACTTATCATCGTATCGGCATGGATAAGTCCTGCAGCGTTCGATGATGAGCTTCGCGAAAGCCTGGCGGCCGCTATCCGCAGAGGGATACAAGTACGCATCGGCTGGGGCCTAGGGGCCACCAACAAACCAGGGGCCGAATCGACACGCCTAGGAGGGCGAGGAAGGAATCTTCTCGATAGGCTAAGGAAATTAATCCCTAGCCATTTGCAAGCCAACCTAGTAGTAAGGACTACCGAAACACACGAGAAATTCATTATCTGCGACGATTCATTCTGCGCCTGGGGTAGCTTCAATTGGCTTTCCTATCGTGGAGAGCGCGACTCAGCGTATCGGCGAGAGACAAGTTACTACTCTGAGAGACGGGACGACATCGCCCAATGGCAAAGCAACGCGGAAGAGTTGTTTCAAGGGCAGTAAGTGTGCCCTTGAGCTTGCTCGTACTACCTTCAAGTGGTACCCGCAGGTATCCCCTGCCGTCCCACGCAGTAGCTCCGAAACGCCTTGCGCAGCCCCCCAATCATCGGAGCCAGGAGCAACTCCGAGGGATCCTCCCCCCACCCCACTGACACGCGCCCCTTTCGCGGTCGCGGCAGGGGCGCGTACGCTGGTCGGTGACGGCGGAGCGCCGTCGGCGGCCAGCGTTGGGGGGCCGCCCCGGTGAGGGGCCGTCGCAGGAGTGGCGTGGCCAGTTTGGGCCCACTCTGGGCGACACGGCGGCCCGGTGCGCGCCTGCGTGGGGGACGCCCTCACCGCGCGCCACACTACCTCTGGACTCCAATCTCCGCTGGAATGACGGAAGGGGAGGCGCCAGGAGGACAACGGCGGTCGCGGCCTGGAGCCGGTGGCCGCCTGCATAGGCGCTCGGCAGGCCGGATGCCGGTCATCGTGTGGATGGCTGTTGGGTCCGGGGGCCAGGGGGGCGGGGTTCCTGCTCTCCGCGCGCGCTGAAGCGCGGGAACGACGAAACCAACACCCGGCTGCCTCTGGATTCCCGCTTTCGCGGGAATGACGGAAAGGGGGCGGGAATGACGGAAAGGGGGCGCGGGGTGGTTCGACAGGCTCACCATGAACGGGGGGGGAGGGGTGGAATGAGAAGAAATGGGAAGAAATGGGACACTTTTTCGGCACATCGCGGCGGGGCACGCCTGCCGGACCCGTCCGTGGGAGTGAGGCGGGGTGCTCATTCCGGATCGTTCGCGCTCGGAGGCGGGCGTCAGGCGCTCATCAGTGTGCGTCCCGCTGCTCATTCGGGGTCGTCCACGCGCCGGATGCCCGACATCCTGTGCATGTCTGCGGTCCAGGGGTGCTGGGGGGGCGCGAGGTTCCTGCTCTCCGCGCGCGCTGAAGCGCGGGAACGACGGGGGGCTCTTGTCATTCCGAGCGAAGCGCAGCGGAGTCGAGGAATCTCTCAGGCAGGCGCTTCGCCATACAGAGACGTTCCCCGAGAGTTGTTTCGGCTCCGCTCAACATGACAGGCGGCTAGCTGACGATGCGGCGCTTGCGGTTGTTGAGGTAGTCGACGAGGACGTACTGGCCGAGGTTGGACGGCGAGGTGTAGAGCGCGCGGCCGTTGTTGATGCGCGTCACGCGGTCGATGAAGTCCAGCAGGTAGTAGCTCGTCTCCAGCATGAACGTGTTGATGGTGATGCCCTCCGCCGTGCACCGCCGCACCTCCCGCAGCGTCTCCTGGACCGTCCGGTGCGTCGGCGGGTAGCTGAACCAGGAGCGCGTCCCCTCCAGGTGCGCCGTCGGCTCGCCGTCCGTGATCATGAGGATCTGGCGGGAGCAGTCCTTGTAGGGCGCGAGGAGCTTGCGCGACATCGCGAAGGCGTGCTGCATGTTCGTGCCGGAGACCCACATGTTCCACGTCAGCGTCGGCAGGTCGTCCGTCTTGATGGGCACCGCGTAGTCGGAGAAGCCGACCATCCAGAAGCGGTCGCGGGGGAACTTGCCGCGGATGAGCGCCTCCAGCGCGAGCGCGACCCGCTTGGCCGCGCCCCACGAGCCGAACATGCCCATCGACTTGCTCTGGTCGATGAGGAGGACGGTGGCGGCGCGGACCATGTGCTCGGTGCGCCTGACCTCGAAGTCCTGGATGCCGACCTTCACGGGCGTGCCGGTCCCCTGGCGCTCGACGGCGTTCATGATGGTGCGCTGCAGGTGGATCTCCATCGGGTCGCCGAACTCGTACTGCTTGGTCTCGTCGGTGTGCTCGCCGCCGATGCCCCGCGACGTCAGCTCGTGGTCGCCAGCGCGGCCCCTGCGGAGGGTGCCGAAGAGGTCGCGCAGCGCCTTCTGGCCGATCTTGCGGACGCCCGCGGGCGTGAGCTCCAGGCGGTCGCCGTCGCGGCGGAGGTAGCCTGCGTCCTCGAGCCGCTTCGCGATCTCGGCGAGGCGGTCGAGGTCCTGGCGGGCCTCGTCGCCGAGCAGGGCCTCGAGCATGTCGGCGTCGAGCTGGTCGAGGTCGCCGCGGCGCATCGCCTGCCGGATCTGCGCTTCGAGGTCGTCCATGGACTGCAGCTCGCCCATGACGTTCATCGCCTCTTCGAGCGTCATGTTCTCCTCGCCCATGAACGGGTACTGCTCCGCGAACTGGTTGAACGGGAGGAGTTGGCCGAGGTTGGCGGCGAGTTCGGCGAGCTCGTCGGCGGTGTCGGGGTCCATGGCGGCGTTCATCGCCTCGAAGAGCTCGCGCCGCTGCTCGGGCGACATGCTGTCCAGCAGCGACTGCATCTGGCCCATCTGGCGGGCGAGCATCTCCATGAGCTCGTCGAAGCTGCGCGGGGGGTCGTCGCCGAACATGGCGCCCCATTTGTCCATGAAGCCGTCGAAGTCCGGCTCGAAGCCGTTGAGCTTGTCGCGCATCATCTGGTTGAGGTCGGCCAGCATCTCGCGCATCGCGGCCATCTGCTCCGGGTCCATGTTCTCGATCTGCTCCCGCATCTCCGATGCGACGGAGCCGAGCATCTCCTTCCGCAGCTCGTCCATGAGCTCCTGGAACTTGCGCTGCGCCTCCGGGTCGATGAAATCGAAGTCCTGGAGCTCCTTGATGGCGCCCGCGGTGCTCTCGGGGAGGTGGTCCAGTCGTTCGCGGTTGCGGCCGGCGCGCTGCTCGAAGAGGTCGCGGAGCTTCGACGCCTGCTCCGCCTCGTCGCCGCTCATGCCGGCGAGGTCGTCCTCTATCTCCTTGCGGCGGCGGTCGGTCCCGGCGCGCTCGGTCTGCAGGACGTCGTCGAGCCGCTCCTTGAGGTCGCGCATGACGGAGTCGGGGTCGTAGCGGTCGAGGGTCTGTCCGCGTCGCGAGCGGAGGCGTTCGAGGAGGTCGTTCAGGCCGGGGAGGCGGGTGTCGTCGCCCTGGGCGCCGCGCCGGAGCAGGTCGCGGAGCGCACGACGGATGTCGCCGTGGTCGATGACATCCTCGGCCATCGCGTCGAGGAGCGCGTCGGCGTCGGCGTCGAACGGTTCCTGGGAACCGTCCCACCGGGAGAAGCGGTAGAGGGATGCCACGGCGGGATTGTATACCCGCGTGGCAACCCTCACCCGCAACCCTCACCCGCCGCTGCGCGGCACCCTCTCCCGGGGGGAGAGGGGAAATAGGTTTGTCATTCCGAGCGGAGCGCAGCGGAGTCGAGGAATCTCTCGGAAGGAGAGGGGGAGATAGGCTTGTCATTCCGAGCGGAGCCGAGGAATCTCTCAGGGGGCGCGCCGTCTTCACGAACGTTCCCCGAGAGATGTTTCGACTCCGCTCAACATGACAAGGCCCTACGGGCGTGGGCGGTTGGCCGGGAGCGGGCGCGAACGATAGACTGGTTGCCTATGTTCAACACTGTCCTCATCGCCAACCGGGGCGAGATAGCCTGCCGGGTGATTCGCACCTGCCAGCGTCTCGGCATCGAGGCTGTCGCGGTCTATTCGTCGGCAGACGCGAAGGCGCTCCACGTGCAGATGGCGGACCGCGCCGTCCACATCGGCGGGGCGCCCGCGTCGGAGTCGTACCTGAACGGTGAGGCCATCATCAAGGCCGCGAAGAAGGTGAAGGCACAGGCCATCCATCCCGGCTACGGCTTCCTCTCCGAGAACCCGGCATTCGTCGAGGCGGTCGAGCACGAAGGGCTCGTGTTCATCGGGCCGACGTCCAAGGTCATCGCACAGATGGGCGACAAGATCATGGCGCGGAGGCTGGCGCGGGAGGCCGGCGTGCCGATCAGCCCCGGCGCCGAGGGCGAGATAGACGACGCGCAGGCGGAACCGATAGCGCGCGGCATCGGCTTCCCGCTGATGATCAAGGCGGCGGACGGCGGCGGCGGCATGGGCATCCGCGTGGTCAACGAAATGTCAGAGGTGCGGGAGGCGGTGGAGCGGGCGCGCTCCCAGGCGCTGAACGCATTCGGCAGCAGCCGCATCTACATGGAGCGCCGCATCCTGAACGCGTCGCACGTGGAGGTGCAGATCATCGCGGACCACTACGGCAAGGCGCTGCACCTGTTCGAGCGCGACTGCTCCGTGCAGCGGCGCAACCAGAAGGTTGTGGAGGAGACGCCGTGCGCCAAGCTGACGCCGGAGGCGCGGGCAGCGCTGCTCGAGTCCGCGGTGCGGCTCGTCAAGAGCATCGGCTACACCAACGCGGGCACCATCGAGTACCTGTACGACGCCAAGGAGGCCCGCTTCTACTTCCTGGAGATGAACACGCGGCTGCAGGTGGAGCACCCCATCACGGAGATGGTGACGGGGCTGGACCTCGTGGAGCTGCAGCTGCGGGTCGCGGCGGGCGAGCATCTGCCCCTCTCGCAGAGCGACGTGCACCAGCGCGGGGCGGCGATAGAGGCGCGCATCTACCCGGAGGACCCGGTCATGCTGCTGCCGACCGCGGGCACCGTCTCCGAGCTCGCCGAGCCGGAGGGGCCGAACGTGCGCGTGGACAGCGCGCTGTACGAGGGCTACGAGGTGTCGCCGTACTACGAGTCAATGATGGCGAAGCTCATCGTCCACGGCGCAACGCGCGAGGAGGCGATCGCGAACATGGTCGCCGCGCTGGACGGCTACCGCATCGAGGGGCCGGTCGTGAACATCCCGCTCATCCGGCGCGTGATGGAGCACCGGGAGTTCAGGAACGCCGCGTTCGACAATGCGTTCCTGGAGCGGATGCTCAACGAACCGGCGCGGAACAGCGCGCTCGCCGCCGCGATAGCGGTGGCGATGGCGCTGGAAGAGGAGCCCCCGCAAGACATACAGATCAGCAGGTGGCGGATGCACGGTCGCCGCATGGCGATGGTGAACCGTCTCAGCAACGGAGAGTTGTAGTGAAACGTGTGCGCGTCAGAGTCAACGACGATTGGTACGACGTCGAGATAGGCGACCTCTACCAGCGTCCCGTCGAGGTCGTCGTGGACGGCGAGACGTACCTCGTGGAGGTCGGCAACCCGTCGGAGGGCGGCGCGCCGGTGCGCCGCTCCGGGCCCGCCAAGGCGGAGCTGCCCGGCCTGCGCGGCATCACGCAGGGCGACGAGCGCGTCATCCGCTGCCCGCTGCCGGGCAAGATCGTCTCGGTCACCGTCACGAAGGGCCAGGTGCTGGAGGCCGGCGACGAGATATGCCTGCTGGAGTCCATGAAGATGGAGCAGAGCGTTCGCATGGCCCGCGGGGGCGTCGTCAAGGGCGTGAAGGTCAAGAAGAACCAGGCGGTCGAGGCCGGTCAGCCACTGCTGGAGATCCAGTAGCGCATGACCAGCCCGGAGACCGAAGCACTCGACGAGTACCACCTCTGCTCTCTCAGCGAGTTGCAGGAGAAGGTGATCCTCGGCATCGAGTTCGAGCACCCGAGGTTCCGCAAATGGGAGCTCGCCCTCTTCTGGGACGGCGAGCGCACCGGCGCGCTCGACAACTTCTGCCCGCACCAGGGCGCGCTGCTCTCATTCGGCACGGTCTTCCCGGGGGAGGTCGTCTGCCCGCTGCACTCCGCGGTGTTCGATATCGTCACCGGCGAGTGCCTCGACCGCTACACGTACGACACGACGGCATACGAGACGTTCGTGCGCGACGGCGAGGTCTGGGCTCGCCTGCCGGGGCAACCGACGAAGCGGACGCGGGGGTAAGAGACTGCGAGGTTCCTGCCTCCGCAGGAACGACGGGAAAGAGGCGTGGTTCGACAGGCTCACCACGAACGGGATGAGGCTGCGTTGTCGCGCCCTAGCCCTTGACCAGAATCGCGATGAGAGTGCCGAGGTTCGCCGCGACCAACGTGGCGAGAAAGGCGTACACCGTGTTGAACCGGCTGTTCATCTCTGCGCGAAGGCTCGCAATGGCTTGGGTGAGGTCGCCAAGCCGCTCGTTCACTTGCTCGTAGGCGCCCTCGAGGCGGCTTACGCGCTCTTCTATTGCCGGCATCTGCGTTGTCATCGATCAGTCTCTCCTTGGGAGTGTACCACGCACGCTCAACCAGAACGGGGCGCGCTCAGGCACCATAGGAAGCGACTCGCTGAACGCGCAACGGGCGGATGTCACGTTCTGCATCGGCAGCCCCTCAGAGGGGGATGGGGCGGCCGCCCGCGCAGGTGATACTATCTAACCCCACGGCGCGCGCGCCGCGAGACACACCCCAGCGCAAGGTCCCATGGCCCTCGAAAGCATCGTCGTTCGCGGCGCTCGCGAGCACAACCTCAAGAACATAGACGTCACCATCCCGCGCGACCGGCTCGTGGTCATCACCGGCCCGTCCGGCTCCGGGAAGTCCACGCTCGCCTTCGACACCATCTACGCGGAGGGGCAGCGGCGCTACGTCGAGTCGCTCTCCGCCTACGCCCGGCAGTTCCTCGGGCGCATGGACAAGCCGGACGTCGAGTACATCGAGGGTCTCTCGCCCGCCATCTCCATCGACCAGAAGGGCGTCTCCAACAACCCGCGCTCCACGGTCGGCACCGTCACCGAGGTGTACGACTACCTCCGCCTGCTCTTCGCGCGCGTCGGCCGCCCCCACTGCTACCGGTGCGGCAGGCCCGTGCAGCACCAGACCGCGCAGCAGGTGACCGAGGCCGTCCTCTCCCGGCGCGGCGCGCGGCTCATGCTCCTCGCCCCCCGCGTCGTCCACAAGAAGGGCGAGCACAAGGACGTGATGGACGACGCCCGCTCCGCCGGTTTCGTCCGCATCCGCGTCAACGGCGAGGTCCGCACGCTCGACGAGGCCATCGAGCTGAACAAGCAGCAGTGGCACACCATCGAGATCGTCGTCGACCGGCTCGTCCTCGACGGCGAAACCGAGCGCAGCCGCGTGCTCGACTCCGTGGAGACGTCGCTCCGCTCCGGCGACGGCCGCATGCTGGCGGTCGACGTGGACTCCGGCGAAGAGCAGGTCTTCTCGGAGCAGTTCGCCTGCCCGTACTGCGGCATCAGCTTCGCGGAGATCGAGCCGCGCACGTTCTCGTTCAACAGCCCGCACGGCGCGTGTTCCACCTGCTCCGGCATCG
>DAOUHP010000110.1:0-23252 GCA_034428575.1 Dehalococcoidia bacterium
TTCGAGCCACGCTCCGGCTCCGCCGATGCGGAATACCGCCTGGGGTGACCTCAGCGAGCGCTGCATGGACTTCGATAATTCTGAACGCCGGACTTTCGATAGCCATTCGACCTTGCGCCTGTGTGGATAGGGAGAGGATTCGTCTACGTTCAGGACTTTGAACGGATGGGAGATCACTTCCCCGACGTACACCCAACTGCCGTCGCTGCCAGGGGTGACGACGAGATCGCCTATCCGCATATTCAGGACGAAGTTACCGACCTGACCAAGGTAGTTGCGTACCCGTCCCGGCGGCTCATGGGGATACGCTTCCTGCAGCCGCGCGCGGAGTTCATCGTAGGAGTCCACTCTGTGCAGGTCCTGGACTTCGGGCCAGCCAATGGCCACGTACTCGCCCTTGACGAATGCATCCGCGTACCTGCCGCCCTCTCCGGCCCACACGCAGAACAATGCCCTCTGGTCAGCGGTCACGATTCCCTCCTGAGGGGATTGTAACGTTGTCGTACAGCCTGTTGCATGTCTCACAATCGTCATGGAAGCAGCGTACGCGGGCAGGGTGCGACTGCGGAAGGGGCGAGTGTCACAGTGGGGGGTGCGGCTGTCAACCTCAATCCGTCTGGCAGCGGACGCTTAGAATGAGCACGTTGGCTAGAGTTGAATCGAGAGGAGCGTTCGCAGTGAGTGAGCCTGGCCCGAACCGCCACGCGCCGCAGGAGGTCGACGGGTACCTGGCGGCGCAGGCGCCCGAAGCCCGCGCCACGCTAGAGTGGTTGCGCGCACTCATCAACGCTGCAGCTCCAGACTGCACCGAGCGCGTCAGCTACAGGATACCGATCTTCCGCCTCAGGATGGACTTCGTCGCGCTGTCGGTCGCCAAGAGCCACTGCGCCCTGCACACCATGAGCAAGGCCATACCGGTCGCCATGAAGGACGAACTGAAGGCGGCGGGCATCGGGATCTCCGGCACGACGCTGCACTTCGTGCCGGGTGCTGACCTGCCGGTATCGCTGGTGGAGAGAGTCTTGCGGGCGCGCCTCGCTGAGCTGGAGGGCGGATAGAAGGGGAGACCCTACTGCACGATAGCGTCGAGGGCGCAGACCACTGACATCGTAGAGGAAGGACTTCGCATCCTGGTCGAACGCCTGGACGCGAAGGATGAGGGCGCGTATCACACTGTGCTGGCTCTATCGTTGGTTGAGCGCGTCCTCGATGTCCGTGAGGGCGAAGTCTCCGCCCTTGAACAGCAGCGGTTCGCCGCTGGTCTCCGCCAGCGCGTAGGCGAAGCAGTCGCCGAAGTTGAGCCCAGCGGGATGGTTGCCCTTGCCGAAGCGCCGCCAGGCCTGCCGCGCGGCGTACGCTTGCTCGACAGTCACCGGCGCCAACTCGATGGGCGTCTCCTGGATGAAGGCGTCGAGGTTTCGCTCTCCCGAGGCCCCGATACGGCTCTCAAGAACCATGGCTGCTTCCAGGAAGTTGACCACCGACATGCGACAGGGCGGGGCCTCGGTCATCGCCTGGTCATACTGAGCAGCCCCTTCCTCGCCGAAGAGGACAGTCAACACCGCCGATGCATCCAAGATCACTTCGGCAGTCCCCGTTCGTCGTAGAGCAATTCGGCGTGGTCTATCGGCGGCCCTGCCTCACGCAACTCCGCGGCGCACCGCTCGGCGATCGCGCGTATGCGCCGGAGCCGCTCCTCGACGCTGCGCTGGTGCCTCTCGCGTTCGAGGCGCTCCCGGAGCGCGACCGTGATTGCACCGGTCATCGATTCGCCGGTGAGATCGGCCAGTTCGCCGGCCAGCCGGCAGGTCTCTTCGTTCTTGATGTTCAGGCTCATCGGAGCACCGCCAGGGTAGAAAGCCCTGCGATGAGTCTACCATACGGCGTTCGCCCGGCCGTGCAGCCCCTCGATCAGATTACCTTGGCAGGGCGCGGCTGGAGAAGCGCGTGTCGTGACCCCGGCCAAGGCGGTCATCCGCGCGCGGCGATGGATTCGTAGCGCGTGAGGAGGCGCTGGGCGCGCTGCACCACCGGCACGTCGATCATCTTGCCGTCGAGCTGGAAGGAGCCGCGGCCGGTCTTCTCCGCCTCGGCGTTCGCCTCGATGATGCGTTTGGCGAGGGCGACCTCCTCTTCGCCGGGGCTGAACGCCTCGTTGAGCACGGGCACGACGCTGGGGTGGATGCACGATGCGCCCTCCAGTCCGAACCGCCTCGCCTTCAGCGCTACCTCCCGCACGGCGTCGAGGTCCTGGTAGTCGGCGACGGTGCCGAAGATGCCCAGCGCCATCACGCCAGCAGCCTTCGCCGCGTACACGGACTGCGTCTTCGGGTAGAGCAGCGTCTCGGCGTCCGGCTGCATCCCGAGCGACGACGCCAGGTCCTCCGCGCCGATGGTGATGGCCGCGATGCGCGGGCTCGCCTTCGCGATCTCGCCGATCTGGAAGAAGGCCTCCGGCGTCTCGACCATCGCGAGGAACGCTGTCGCGCCCGCCGCCATCCCGCGCTCCGCCTCCAGTTCCGACACCATCTCATCGAGCAGCCTGACGTGGGCAGGGCCGGCGATCTTCGGCAGGACGAGGGCGTCGACCGCCGGTGAAACGCTGGCCTCGATGTCCGGCACGGCGAGGCGCAAGGGCTGGTTGACCCGCACCAGCACGTCCGCGCCTGCCTGCCCGACGCGCTCCGCGGCCGCCTGCACACCCGCCCGCGCCGATGCCTTCTCCGCGAGCGGGACCGAGTCCTCGAGATCGAGGATGATGCCGTCCGCGCCCCGCTCGTGGGCCTTCGCAAGGTAACGTTCGACGTTCGCAGGCACGTAGAGCAGCGATCGCCACACCGGGAGTCTTCGTTCGTCAGTCATCCGATAACACCTCGCGTTCGGAGATCGGCCAGCTCTTCGGCGGAGACGCCCGCGCCTCCGAATATCTCGTCGTTGTGTTGCCCCAGCCTGGGCGCCGGGTAGCGGAAGGTGCCCGGCGTTCGCGAGAGCCGGGGCAGGATGTTGTGCGCCGGGAGCGTTCCCACGTCATCGTCCGGGAGGTCGACTACGACCTCGCGCTCGACGACGTGGGGGTCGTCCAGGAACTGGGCGATGTCGTAGACGGGCCCGGCGGTCACGCCAGCGCCGTTGAGCTCGGCGAGCGCCTCGTCCAGTCCGCGTTCGGCCATCCAGCCCCCGATGATGGCGTCGACCTCATCCCGGTGCCGCACCCGCTGGGCGTTGTTCCGGAAGCGGGGATCGGCGATGGCGTCCTCCCTGCCGACCACTCTGAAGACGCGCTCCGCCATGGACTGGATGGAGGCCGACAGGGCCACCCACTTGCCGTCCTTCGTGGCGTAGACGTTGCGAGGGGACGCCGTGTTCGAGGCGCTGCCGACGCGCTGTTTCACACTGCCGTCTATCCGGTAGCCGGCCGCGTCGGCGCCGAGGATGGAGAAGACGGGTTCGAGGAGCGAGAGGTCGATCACCTGCCCAGCGCCGCTTTTCGTCTCACGCTCGCGCAGCGCTATCAACACCGCCATCGCGCCGTACAGGCCCGCCGCCATGTCAGCGAGCGCCATGGGAGGCAGGACGGGCTCGCGGTCGGGGAAGCCGTTCCGGTCCGCGAACCCGGACATGGCCTCCACCAGCGTGCCGAACCCCGGCCGCTCCCGGTACGGCCCGGTCTGACCGAAGCCGGAAACGCGTACGACGACCAGGCCGGGGTTGTCCGCGTGCAGGACCTCCGGCGCCAGCCCCATCTCCTCCAACCGGCCGGGGATGAAGTTCTCGACGAGCACGTCGGCGTCCCGTGCCAGCCGCCGCACGAGCGCCCGACCGTCGTCCTCCCGCAGATCGAGCGACACGCTCTTCTTGTTCCGGCAGTACGTCTTCCAGTGCGTCTGGACGGAGCTGTCGCCCCAGGCCCGCAGCGGGTCGCCGTTCGGCAGCGCCTCGATCTTGACGACCTCGGCGCCGAAGTCACCGAGCTGGAGCGTCAGCATGTTGCCGGCCACGAGCCGCGACATGTCGAGCACCCGCAGACCGTCCAGCGGCCCGCTGTCGTCGGGGTCGAATCGCCTGGCGTGCATCGCCATTCCTGTGCAACTCCTCTCCCCGCGATTCTACCGCTCGGCAACCAACGCAAGCGTGAGCAGCACACAACGATGGCAAAGGAGCGCAGGCGGTCGCAGGCAGCGGCGCTTCCGGCAAGGGGATGGCGGGAGTGTAGCACCCCGGTGGCGGAAGCCCGCCGGTGCTATGGTGGGCGCGATCCTTCAGGAGGCGCCCTGCGATGTCCGACGCCGCAACGGAGACTGGCCTTCGCATCGACGTGAACGACCCGACGAACCAGCCGCTCGTCGACTCGTCGCGGTTCGCGGTGCGGGCCGAGGAGCTGGGCTTCGCGGGCGTGGGGATGCCCGATCATCCGCACACGGGAAGGGACGTCTTCGTGCGGCTCGCGCTCGCCGCCCTGCGAACGGAACGCGTGACGCTCTTCCCATCGGTGGCGAACCCTGTCTCGCGTGATCCCCGGATGCTGGCGACGCTGGCCGCGACCCTGGGGGAGCTTGCTCCTGGACGCGCCCGCCTCGTGGTGGGGAGTGGGCAGAACGCGGTTGACTACGTGGGCAGACCCGGCGCAACGGTCGCGGAGATGACGGCGACGACGGAGACGATGCGCCGGACCCTGGCGACCGAGTTATCGCCCGGGTGGCCCGTGCCCGTCTACATCAATGCCAGCAGCCCCGGCATGCTCGAGGCAGCAGGCGCCGCCGCCGACGGCGTCTACGCGATGGTGGGAGTCGACCCCGGGGTGGTGGCCACTGCGGTGGAACACGTGCGGTCGGGGGCTCGCGCCGCGGGGCGGGAAGGGGAGCATATCCCGGTCGCCCTGGGGTTGCCGGTGTTCATGGCGGACTCATCGGAGCGCGCCTACGAGAGCGCCGCGGTGTATGCACTCTCCAACGTGCTGCGCCGAAGCAGGGTCTTCTCCCGGGTGCTGCGAGAACGGGTCCCGGCGCTCGCCGATGTCTCGACGGTGTCGGACCTGTCGCCGGAACAGCTGCGCGACTTGGTGGACGCGATGGTGGCGGTTGGCACTCCGCAGGAGGCGGCCACGAAGGTGCTCGCCCTGACGGAGAACGCGCCAACGCGCCACTTCATCGCCCGCGTGCAGTTGGCGGGGGAAGACCCGCTGCGCGCCATCGAAGCGTTCAGCGCCGCGTTGCACGCCGCCGGGGGAGCGTGGGCGCTCGCGAGGTAGCTTAGGCACCTGAATGGACAGGAGAGGGTACGAGCCATACGATAGACAGAGCCAACCGGGTTGAGGAACGTACCCATGGTACAGCTCATCGCAGATCACGCCGCGGAGCTACAGGAGCTATGCCGCCGCTTCCACGTGCTCCGTTTGGATGTGTTCGGATCGGTGACGGACGCTCGTCGTTTTGGGCCGGACAGCGACCTTGACTTTCTCGTGGAATTTCAACCAGCGTTCGAATCACAGATAGCGGACGACTTTTTCTCTCTGCTGTCTGGTCTGCAGGAATTGTTCGGGCGGCACGTTGACCTGATCACCGAGTCTGCTCTGGATAATCCCCACTTCCGTGACTCGGTGAAGGAGAGCAGAGAACCGGTCTATGCAGCGTGAAGCCCGGAAGTACCTCGTCGATATTCAAGGGGCGATACGGAGCCTGGGAGGATACACCGCAGGCAAACAGTTCAGCGATTATGAGACGGAAGAGATGCTTCGTGATGCCGTGGAGCGCAAATTCGAAATCATCGGGGTCGCTCTCTCCGGGTTGGCAGACGAAGATGAGCTTACCGCGGACCGGATCAGCGAATACCGAAAGATCATCGGTTTTCGCAACCTCCTCGCGCATGGATACGCCCATGTAGACAACAGGATCGTCTGGAACATCGTCGAAAACAGCCTTCCGGTGCTCGGGCGGGAGGTAGATGCGCTGCTGGGCGAAGCGTGATTCCGCCCTACCAGTAGATCCACGAACCAAGCGCTGTAGCCCAAGCATTCGTACCCTCTGCGAGGATGCGGCTTGACAGCTAACGGTTTTATCGGTAGGTTGCCTGCCATGAGCACACAACAGAACACCGCAAAGCAGATCATCGACCGCTTCGGAGGACAGTCCGCGCTCGCCGCGTTGCTGGGCAGACGCCAGAGCACGGTGCAGCACTGGGCCAGGACGGGAAGGATCCCCGCTCAATGGCACGGAACGCTTATGGACCTCGCCCACCGGCGGGGCATCGGCCTCGACCCCAGCGATTTCGTGGCGTCGAGCGCGAGCGGCGTCGAGCCTGCTGACGGCAAGCTGGGCGTCCTGATGGTGGGGCTCGGGGCCGTGTCGTCGACGGTTATCGCCGGCGTCGAGCACATCCGCCGCGGCTCCGGCGAACCCGTCGGGTCGCTCACGCAGATGGCGACCATCCGGCTCGGCAGGCGCACGGACAGCCGCGCTCCGCTCATCAAGGAGTTCGTCCCGCTGGCGGAGCTCGACCAGCTCGTCTTCGGCGCGTGGGACCCGATACCGGACAATGCCTACGAGGCCGCGCTCAGGGCGGGTGTCCTAGGCCGCTACGACGAGATCGAGCCCATCGCCGACTACCTCAGGTCCATCGAACCGATGCCGGCGGTCTTCGATCAGGACTACGCAAAGCGTATCGACGGTTCGAATGTCAAGCCTGTCGCGAGTAAACTCGACGCTGTCGGGGCCATCCGCGAGGACATGCGGCGGTTCAAGGCTGAGAACGGCTGTGACCGGCTCGTGATGATCTGGTGCGCTTCCACCGAGAAATTCATTACCGAGGAAGAGATACACGAGGACATCGAGAGCTTCATTTCCGCGCTCCAGGCGAGCGACCCGAACATCGCCCCGTCCATGATCTACGCCTACGCCGCGCTGCTGGAGGGTGTGCCGTACATCAATGGCGCCCCCAACCTCTCGACCGACATACCAGCGCTGGAGCGGCTCGCGCGAGAGCAGGGCGTGCCCATCTGCGGCAAGGATTTCAAGACCGGCCAGACGCTGGTGAAGACCGTTATCGGCCCGATGCTGAAGGCGCGGATGCTGGGGCTGAACGGCTGGTTCTCCACCAACATCCTCGGCAACCGCGACGGGGAGGTGCTCGACGAGCCCGAGAACTTCCGCACGAAGGAAGAGTCCAAGCTCGGCGTGCTGGAGCACATCCTGCAACCGGAGATGTACCCGAGCCTCTACGCCGACGCCTACCACAAGGTGCGCATCAACTACTATCCGCCGCGCGGGGACGCCAAGGAGGGCTGGGATAACGTCGACATCTTCGGGTGGCTGCGGCATCCCATGCAGATGAAGATCGACTTTCTCTGCTCCGACTCCATCCTCGCCGCGCCCATCGTGCTGGACCTCATCCTGTTCATGGACCTGGCGCAGCGCGCGGGCATGTCGGGCATCCAGGAGTGGCTGTCGTTCTACTTCAAGAGCCCGCAGCACGCACGGAACCTCTACCCGGAACATGACCTGTTCATCCAGCAGACCAAGCTGAAGAACACGCTGCGCTGGATGATGGGCGAGGAGCAGATCACCCACCTCGGCCTGGAGTACTACCACCAGGACTAGTGATGGAGACCCCGAACGGCTACAGCGACATCCCCAGCGGCAAGACCGCATCGGTCGTAACGCACCTGCAGATGTTCGAACGCCCACCGGCGCGCCCTGGACGCTCGGAAGCGTCGTGGACTCTCCGCGAGATTGACCCCGCCGCTGTTGACCGGTACCGCGCGCTGTTCCGGCGGATAGGAAAGGACTGGCTATGGTCGTCACGCCTGGAGATGAGCGACGACGAGTTACGGACTGTGCTTGATGACCCTCTCTACGACGCCTATCTGTTCGAGGTAGAAGGGCAGGAGGAGGGGCTGGCGGAACTCGACTTTCGAGCGGAAGGGGAGTGCGAAGTCAGCTTCTTCGGGCTGACTCCCGCGATGGTTGGCAAGGGCGCGGGCCGGTGGATGATGAACCGGGCGCTGGAATTCGCGTGGTCAAGCCCCATCCACAGGCTGTGGGTGCACACGTGCTCCCTCGACCACCCAAGCGCGTTGGACTTCTATATCCGGTCCGGGTTCGTGCCGTTCCGCAGGCAGGTCGAAGTCATCGATGACCCGAGGGCAACGGGCTTGCTGCCGCGGGAAGCGGCGCCTCAAGTACCGTTGCTCTAGCGGGACCGATGTCTGATAGTGCCTCGCCCTGCCTTGCGCCGGTGGCCGGATTCCGCGCCACCGGCTAAACTCGTTACCAATCGAATAGACACCGGGAGCTGGGTGTAGCCCGGCTGAGAGGCTCCGCGTTACGGAGCGACCGGCGACCTGATCTGGGTAATGCCAGCGGAGGGATCTAGGTAGGACCACTCCTTCGCCGGAGTGGTCTATTTGGTTGACAGAGGTATCGGGCCCTGCGCCTGTTGTCGCCGGAGTAGGAGTACAGGATGGCCGAGAATCGCTTCGTAGTCCTGGGCATTCTCCTCGAAGAGGGCCGCGTGCTCCTGGTGCACCGCTCTCCAAGGAGAGAACTCTATCCGGGCGTATGGGACTTTCCCGGCGGCCACGGCGAAGTGGGAGAGGAGCCGGAGGAGACCCTGACAAGGGAGTTGGGCGAGGAGTTGGGTATCGTGCCTACCCAGTACTTCGACCTGTGCCGTCCCGACGTCAACATAGAAGGGTTGCCTGTTCACTTCTTCCGAGTCACACGATGGACTGGGACACCCCGGAACCTTCAGGAGCACGAACACTCAGAGGTGGCCTGGGTGCGCCGTGGCGTTCTGCCGGGGCTGGAACTGGCAAACCCGGTGATGCCCCAACTCATCGAGGCGGCCATGCGTGCGCAAGGGCCAGTTGCATGATGGATGCTCCCAGGCTGGTCATCTTCGATTGTGACGGCGTGTTGGTCGACAGCGAGCCCTTGACCTCTCGGGCCATGCAGCGCGCTCTCGCACGCTACGGTCTGCGACTGGAGTTGGACGAGATACGGGCACGCTTTCACGGCGTCTCCAACGATCAGGTGCACGATATCGTGCTGGCGAACTGGGGCGTGCAGTTGCCGGAAGAAATCGAGAGCCGTATCGAGGAAGCGGAACGGGTCGCGGTGGACGAAGGACTCCGTGCTATCCCCGGCGTTGCCGATGCAGTGCGAGCGGTCACCGTTTCGGGGGTAGCGGTCTGCGTGGGTTCGAACGGCTCTCCCAGTGCGATCGAGCAACGCCTGAGACTCACCGGCCTCTACCATTGGTTCGAAGGGCGACTGTTCAGCGCTGCAATGGTGGCGCGCGGCAAGCCCCATCCCGACGTATTCCTCCACGCTGCGGAGACGATGGGGTTCTCTCCGTCCGACTGCGTGGTCATCGAGGACAGCGACACAGGGGTCCAGGCCGCTCTGGCAGCCGGGATGGGGGTGCTGGCATACGTGGCGAGTCCGATCAGCGCCATCGCTGACTCAAGGGCAGTTGTTCGGTTCACCAACATGTCGTCCTTGCCTGCATTGCTTGGGATCGACGCAGGAGGACGGCCGGAATGAGATTCCTGAACGGCGTCCGGCTGCGCGAGCGGTTCGGCATCCTGAGCGAACCGAACGTCAAGCCGCTGGCCTCTGCCACGTTGCTCAACGCCGCCGGGAACAACGTCTACGTCATCGTGTTGACCTGGCTGGCGTACGACATCACGGATTCCCCGCTGGCCGTCGGGTTCGTGGTCGGTCTGCGTTTCATCCCCATCATGGTCATGGGCGTGATATCCGGCGCCGTGAGCGACCGGATGCACCGGCCCACGGTGCTCCGCCTCTATGCGCTCTGGTACACGGGACTCTCGTTCGCCTTCACCTGCCTGCTGTATTTGTGGGAAGTGAACCTGTTCCACATCCTCCTGTACATGTTCCTGTTGGGGCTGGCCTTCTCCTTCGGACCCAACGCGCGGAGAGCCATCTACGGTGACTCCGTGAGCAAGGACCGTGTCGTGGATGCCCTCGCGCTCGATGGCGCGGCGTTCAGCATGGGGCACCTGGCGATGCCTGCCATCGTGGCGTTCGTGCTCGCGGCCTATGGAGCGACCACTGCCTTCGCCATCCAGTGCATGTTGTATTCGGCCATGACCGCACTGGCCTTCACCGTGAAGCTGCCCCGCACGCAGCGGGAGGAAGCGTCCCGGCGCTCATCCTTCCTCAAGAGCGTGGGAGAGGGGATCGCCTATGCCAGGAGCCAGACCGGGATAAGGCGAGTGCTCATCATCTCGTCACTGCTGGCGCTGTTCGGGGACAATTTCCTGTTGGCGGTGGCCCCCATCGTCAGCAGGGACGTCTTCGACTCCGGCGCGGCGGGCGTCGGTGTGCTGGTCGCGGGAGCCGCCATCGGAGGGATCATCGGGCCGGCCATACTGATCGCGATGAGGAGGCCGGTGGGCGCGCTGGGGGCCCTGGTCGGCAGCATAGCGGTCAAGGCGCTCGGCATGGTGCTGTTCGCGTTCGCGCCCTCCCTGGCGTTAGGACTGGTTGCGTTCGTCATCCTGTCCGCCATGTCTCCGGCCCAGAAGGCGCTCCTCGACGGCTACATCCAACTCGCCGTGCCGTCCGAATACCGGGGCAGGATAGGCAGCCTGAACCAGATGGCCAGAGGCGTGGCTGCGCTCGCTGCGTTCCTGGCGGGAGCGATGGTACAGTTCCTGGGGATCTGGCTGGCGATAGTTGCTGCGGGGGTCCTCATTGCGTTGATCGGGGTCTGGGCGCTGGCCGGGCTCAGGCACCACAGAATCGATGGGTGGTAGCCAGAGCGATGGGCTGGGTTGTATGAAGATGGCTTCTCCGCAATCAGACCTCCAGGCCCTGTTCGTCGACATCGTCTCTGCGAACGAGACCATACGCGTCCTGACGGAGCGACTCGCGGAACTGGGGCTGCCGGATAGCTATGTCGCCGCAGGATGCCTCTGCCAGACCGTCTGGAACCACATCTGCGGGTTCCCGCGGTCACACGGCATCATCGACTACGACATCTTCTATTGCGACCTCAGCGACCTCAGTTGGGAAGGGGAGGATCAGGTTATCCGGCGTTGCGCGGTGGCCTTCGCAGACCTGGCCATCGACGTACAGGTCCGCAACCAGGCCCGCGTGCACCTCTGGTACCCCGAAAAGTTCGGCGTTCCCCAAGAGCCGTTGCGCAGCACGCCAGAGGGCATCGACGGATTCCTGACTCGATGCTCCGCCCATGGACTACGGAAAACGCCTAGCGGCGGCTACGAAGTGTACGCACCATTCGGTTTCGACGATGTCTTTGCGATGGTCGTCCGCCCCAATCATGTGCACAATTTGCCATCGCAGTACAAAGAGAAGGCGGACCGCTGGCGGCAGACCTGGCCTCGTATCACGGTCACGCCTTGGGAGAACGTCGGTTTGCCAGGGGATGGAGGAGTCGTCTGATGCCACCCATGTACACCGCCGCATTCTTCGACCTCGACAACACGCTCTGGGACCGCGATGCCGCGATACGCGCGACAGGCCGGTTCCTGCACGAGACCTTTCCCGCCGTGCGCGCCAGCACGACCGCCGAGGAAGCGGCGACGAAGTTCGCCGCGTTCGACGAGGCCGGCCTGGCGGGGAGGGAGCGGCTGATCGCGCGGACGCTTGCCGAGTGGCCGGGCATCGGGTTGTCGCACGAGGAGTTGAATGCGTGGTACCTCAGGGAGTCCCGCTCGGTCACGCCGCAGGACGCTGAGGTGGTGGCGCTTCTGCGGGACCTCAATGCAGCGGGCGTGCAGTGGGGCATCGTCACCAACGGGCCATCGTCCGGGCAGCACGCGACGATCAGGTCACGCGGACTGGAGGGGCTGACCCGCTGCGTCGTGGTCTCCGATGAGGCAGGCTGCCGGAAGCCCGACCCCGCGATATTCAGGCAGGCGCTCGACTGCCTGGGTGTGCCGCCGGCCCGCGACGTGCTCTTCGTCGGTGACGACGTGTCCGCTGACATGGTCGGCGCCAGGGGCGTCGGACTCTCAACCGCGTGGGTAGCCAACGGGCAGTCGTGGCCGGATGGGATCGAACCGCCGGACCACGAGATCGTGCACGTGCGTGAGGCCCGCTCGTTGCTGCTGGGTCCATAGGTGCGTTGGTACCAGTACTATTCCACTATCGACCAGAGAACCGGTACTGTGCTTGCATAAATGGTTGTGCTTCTGTATCACTATCGTATGCTTCTGTATCATAATAAGGGAATGGACTTCCGCGTCAGGTGAGCCCCATGATCCGAGAGACTTCGATTCCAATGAATGCCTACGCCGAACGCTTCCCGCAGCGAACAGGAATGCCGGAGTGGACCGACCCCGAGGGTCTGCGCTATGCGGCGGCGATCTCCGTTTGGGTGCGCTGGTCCATGTTGGCGGTTGCCCTGGCGTTGTTGGCTTACCGCCCTGGCTACACGCCCGCCGTCCATACCTCATACGCCCTGTTCGTCCTGTTCGCGATGTCCTGCAACGGCTATGTCCATTTGCTGCTCGGGACCCGTCGGAGCGTGACCTGGCAATGTCTGCTCGCGCTCAGTGCGATGGACGTGATCCTTATCACGGGAGGCGCCGTTGTCGGCGGGGGGCTGGAGACGTTGTGCTTCCTGCTGTACTACCCCGCCTTGGGCATGTTCGCGGTGGCCTTCGCTTCCTTCAGGATCAGCTTTGCGTGGGTGACGATGACTGCCATCCTCTACGGATCGGTGAGCCTCGTGACGGGGGACGGGCTCGACTACGCTGCGAAGGAAGAGAAGGTGCTTATCGCCAGGATCGCCGCCATGTACGGAGTAGTGGTGGTGGTCAACCTCATCTCGAGGTTCGAACGCATCAGGAGGACGATGGCCATTCAGCGGGAACGGGAGCTCCAGAAGGAACGAATCGAACTCTCTCAGACCATCCATGACACGGTCGCGCAATCGGCGTACATGATCGGGCTCGGCATCGAGTCGGCGATCGCGGAGGCCGACCCTGCGAACGAGGAGCAGATCGCGAGGCTGAAGGCAACGCATGCGCTGTCGAGGGCGTCCATGTGGGAGCTCCGGCACCCGATAGACAGTGGACTCATATTCGACGGCCGAAAGCTTGGCGAAGTGCTCAGCGCGCACGCGGGGGCGTTCACCGCCATCACCTCGGTCCCCGCGGATGTCGCGCAGTCCGGCAGCGAGCCTCCGCTTCCGGCCGTGACTCGAGGCCTGCTCTTCTCCATCGCGCACAATGCGATGACGAACGCCATGCGGCATGCCGCGGCGGCCACGGTCGCGGTCTCACTCGACTTCGGGAAGGAGAATGTGCGTATGTCGGTCTCCGACGACGGCGTCGGCCTGCCACCCGACTATGCTCGACGCGGGCACGGTTTCAGAAACATGAGAAGGGATGCCGAACGGATGGGAGGGAAGCTGGAAGTGAAATCAGATGGACCGGGATATGGGACGACCGTAACGTGCGTTGTGCCGTACGGCGCGCATCTTGGAGAGATACACCGGGGAGGTTGGTGAACATGACTGCAACAGAACGAGTGAGCGTGCTGATCGTGGACGATCACGAGATCATGCGGGACGGACTCCGGGAGATTTTGGACCGTTCAGGAGAATTCGAAGTCGTGGGGCATGCGAAGGACGGCGTGGAGGCCGTCGTTGCGGCGAAGGACCTCAGACCGGATGTGGTCATCATGGACGTCTTCATGCCGCTGAAGGACGGCATCGATGCATGCCGGGAGATCGTCGAGGCGAGACCGGAGACGAAAGTGCTGGTGCTGACCGCTGCGACGGAAGCCGATACCGTCCTGGAGGCGGTTGCGGCGGGTGCGACGGGATACCTGCAGAAGTACTCCGGGAGGGACAGACTGCTCGAGACGGTGAAGCGGGTTGCGGGAGGCGAGTACTGCATACCCGGAGACATCGCAAGCCGCGTGTTCGCCGGTATCCGCGCTAAGGCGCGCCGGTCCGACCGGGCAGGCTTGCGGAAACTTACGGTGAGAGAGCAGGAGATCCTGACCCTCTTTGCCCAGGGGAAGTCGTACGCGGCCATCGCCGATTCCAGGGGCAACCGGCCGTTGACGGTCCGCAATACGGTCTACCGTATCCAGAACAAGTTGGGGATTAAGTCGAAGCAGGAGATGGTGCTCTGGGCGGTCCGGAACGGCCTGTTGGACAACGTCGTCGTGACGGGGCGCGCCTAGATTGGCCTGCGCCAGGGCGTGTCCCCGTGGGAGCATGACGCTGCCCCTGCAGGCTACCGCACCGGACGCCGGTACCAACCCGCCCAGAATGCCTTGCGGTGGCGGAATAGTGCGATGAAGAGCGGGTTCGTCCACAGTAACGTCTTCCAGAGCGGCCACCCGTCGAAGCGCCGGGACGACGCCTGCACACGCGGTTGCTCGATGAGCCGCACCGTGCCGCCGGTCGCTCGAGCGAGCCGTTTCAGAGCCCGGTAGAAGTCGACATCCTCGCCCATCCATGCCTGCTCGTCGTAGCCGCCGACCTGTTCGAAGACGTCTCTGCGGCAGAACTGCGTTGCGCCCTGCACCAGTTCCATGCGACGCGCGATCTGCCGCCACGCGCCCACATAGAACCGCATCGATAGCCGCCGGGGCCGGTACTCGACGTCCACGCCGCCGCCCACGCAACCTGGGTCGCTCATCGCGTCGTGGACGGCTTCGAGGAGGGCAGGGGGGACGAGGACGTCCGCGTCGACGAAGACCAGCACGTCGCCTTGCGCGTGGCGCGCTCCGGCGTTGCGTGCCCGTGCGATGCCCTGCACCGGCTCGCGCACGACTACCGCGCCTCTGCCCCGGCCGACCTCAGACGTTTCGTCCGTGCTGTTGTTGTCGACGACTATCGTGTCAACCGAGGCGTCGGGGTGGCCGCGCAGGCGCTCCGCGGCTGCCGCGAGCGCGTCCAGCGTCGCCGGGAGGTAGTCGGCCTCGTTGAACGCAGGAACGATGACGGAGAGGTTCACTGATGCGTGGCGCGCATCGTTGCGAGGTCGCCTTCCCAACCGACTCCCCGCATTGCGCTGGCCTCGTCGAGGGACGCGGCTTCAACTGCCACCTTGCGCAAGGCGAAGTCGACCGCCCCCTGCCTCGTGGCAAAGCCGTAGCGCTGCATGACTTCGGCGCATGCAGCGTTGTCGATGTCGATGGTGGTGCGCGCCATGTTCCTATCTTGCACTACGAGGTGCTGAACGGAAAGGAGCAGTTGGCAGTCGTTCGACAGGTTCGCCGTGAACGGGCTGGGGACTGATCCATCCTGTGCATCCTGTCCATCGATGTGAGAGGCCCGCTGTCACAGTCCCCCGGCGTAGGCCGAATGGAACGTATCCACGCCCGCGCGGAAGGAACCGTCGGAGTCGCGCACGATGGCGACCGGGCTCGCAAAGCTGGCAAAGCCGCCTTGCACGTGGCCCTCGCCGATGACCTGGATGCGGTGGCCGCGCCGTTCGAGCTCCGCTGCGACTTCGGGGTTCAGGTCCCGATGGACGAGCGTGGCTGGCTGCGAGCAGTCCACGCGTGGAGCGTCGATCGCTTCCTGCGGCCCCATGTCGAAGTCGACCACCTTCGAGATGAGCTGCGTGACGCAGTTCGTTATGCGGCGTCCTCCGGTCGCGCCGACAGCCATGCGGACGCCATCGCCGTCGAGCACGAGGGCCGGGGTCATATTGTTGAGCGGGTACTTGCCGGGCATGATCGAGTTCACGCGACCCGGCGCGGGGTCGAACCACATCATGCCGTTATTCATCACGACGCCGGTGCCCTTTGGCACGAACCCGGAGCCGAAGCCCGCCATGAGCGTGTTCGTGAGCGATACTGCGTTGCCCTCGCCGTCGATGACGCACAGGTGCGTCGTGCCGGAGTCGAGCGCCGGAGCGCTCGCGGACAGTCGCTCGCCCGGCGAACCGTCGTCGAAGGCCCACGGATCGCCCTGCTCGATGAGACCGAGGCGCCGCATGTCGATGAGGCCGCGCCGCAGGTCGGCGTAGCCGTCGGAGACGAGTCCCTGCCATGGCGCGTTCACGAACGCGGGGTCGGCGAGGTACGCGAACCGGTCGGCGTAGGCGAGGCGGGCGCTGCAGATGTAGGCATGGAGCGCGTCGGGTGAGTTGTGGCCCATCGAGCGCACGTCGAAGCCGTCCAGCAGGCGGAGCGTCATCGCGGAGGTCGTTCCGGCGCACGCGAACGGGGGCACGCGCACGGTGTTGCCCGCGTACGCGAACTCCAGCCCGCCTTCCCACACGAACGGACGATACTCTGCGAGGTCCCGCTCGGAGAGGATGCCGCCGTTCGCCTGGATGTCCGAGACGAGTGCGCGGGCAACATCGCCGGCGTAGAAGGCCTGCGGACCGTCGCGCCCGACAGCCTCCAGCACGTCGGCCAGTTCCGGCTGACGGAGGAACGAAGGAGTGGTCGCGTCGCCCGCGGGCAGCCGTCCGTCCGGCATGAGGATGCGGCGCAGTTCCTCGAACGCGAAGAGCCGGTGGGTGAGGAGTCCCCACGAGTAGATGTTCGTCCAGCCCGGCGAGTGGCCGTCCCGCGCGAGCGATACCGCGGGTGCGAGCACCTCGCGCAGCGGCAGCCTGCCGAACAGCCGGTGCGCCTCGCACAGCCCCGCGACCGCGCCGGGCGTCGCGATCGACCGTGGCCCGTCGAGATTCTCGTTGTTGACGACGCCGGGCCAGCCGAAGTTGCCGACCGAGGCCTCGCCCGTCAGTTCGTACATATCGGGGCGGGCGTCGAGAGGCCCACGCATCGGAAAGCCGACGACGCCACCCTTATCGCCGACCTGGTAGACGAGGTAGCCGCCCCCGCCGATGCCGCTGGACTCCGGCTCGGCGACGCCGACGGCGAAGCAGGCGGCAACCGCCGCGTCGACCGCGTTGCCGCCCATCTCCAGCATATGCAGGCCGGCCCGCGTGGCGTGGACGTCCTTCGTCGCGACCATACCGCTCGAGGCGCGCGCCTCGCTCTTGCTGACGGTCAGGCGGGTCGGTACGGCGTCGGTCATCTTCCTCTCCGGTCCACAGCGCTCAGGTTGACAGTGAGCCAGCCGACACACGCCGTCCCGGCGGTCTACTCTTTCGGCGCGGGGCCGATCACCCGGTACTTCCGGTCCGCCGTGCGCTCGGCCACCGGCAGCACCTCCACGACCACTCGCGAGAGCCCGACCACCTCACCATTCGCATCGAAACTGTAGTTGTCGCCTATCGCGCCGCTCCACGTTATGCCGTACATGCAGTCCCGGAAACCGTCCGCGTCCTGGTCGTCGCCGGTCTGCCTGAGGCATTCGGCTGCGATGTAGACGTCGTCGTACGCGGAGCCCAGGTGCCATGGCAGCGTCACGTAGTTGTAGCGCTCCCTGAAACTGGCCAGCACTTCCTGCCCTTTCTCGTTGGCAGGGTCCAGGTCGGCGGTGATGGCCTTCATGCCGGTAGCGGCGCCGCCTGCGATGTCGAGGGCCGTTGTTCCGACTGAAATGGTCTCCGCGTATATCGGTCCTTCGTAGCCCAACTCCCGGGCCTGCTTCATGATGGTGCCCGCGGAGAACTCGGACTGGGGTGCGATGTGCAGTGCGTCCGGCCCGGCCTCGAACAGCTTCGTCAGCTGCGTACGGAAGTCGGCGATATCGGACCCGTACGCCTCGGCTGCCACGATCCTGCCGCCACGCTTCTCGAACTGAGCGACCGACGTGCGCCGGATGCCCTCTGCGTAATCGGTAGTCTCGGTGATGGTGGCGAGGGTGCGCATCCCGTCTGCCCAGAGGGTGTTGCCGGTGGCGATGCCCACCTCGATGTCGCTGATCTGCGTGCGGAAGATGTAGTCCCCCGCGTTGGCGATGTCGGGGTTGCTCGCCAGCCCGGAGAACAGCACCACGCCGTCGGCCTCCGCCAACGGAGCGACGCCGAGCATCGCGCTGCTGCACGAGGTTCCGAGGATGATCTTCACCCCGTCAACGTCCGTGAGCTTGTGGTAGGCAGCGATGGCGTCGGCAGCGTTGCACTTCGAGTCCTCGATGGCGAACTCGAGCATGCGGCCGTCGATGCCGCCTGCGGCGTTGATCTCGTCTGCGGCCATCTGCTTGGACTGGCTGGCGACCGTGCCGTACGTTTCCCCGGCGCCTGTCAGCGACTCCATCACGCCGATCCTGAAAGGCTCATTCTCCGTGGCGTCGTCTCCCCCGCCACAGGCCAGCCCCGCCAGCGCGAGGACGGGCAGCAGGCAGAGTACGAGGAACGGCTTGTGCAGGGGTCTGTTCAAGGGGGAACCTTCATCGGAGTGTGTCTGTGGGAGCGCCGGGAGTGTAGCACACGGCCCTTCGGCTCCAGCCCTGGCATTGACGGAACCGGCTGGCCAGTGGGCCGCGCTCGATGTGACCATGGTATGCTCGCTGCAGACCGACGCGCGAGGACGTGACATGGCAGCGAGCAACAGCCGGACCATCACGGCGTCCGAGTTCAAGGCGAAGTGCCTGCAACTCATGGACGAGGTGGCCGACACCGGCGAAGAGATCGTCATCACGAAGAACGGTCGGCCCATTTCCCGGTTGATGCCCTACCGTGACAAACCGAAGTCCCTATTTGGTATCGACCGGGACATCATCCAGATTCATGGCGATATCACCGAACCCATCGATGTTGAATGGGATGCCGAGACCGGCAAGAACTGGGATTTGCCCGAATCTGAGTCCGGCGAGAAGCCGACGTTCGTGGAGATGCTGCTCGCCATGCCCCAGGATGGTGAGGAATTCGAGCGGTGGCCGATGCGGGTCGGGGATGTCGAATTCTGACCTCCGCTTGGTTCGACCGCAGGTTTCAGCCGCCTATCGCAATCATCTTCCAACGTGAGGGAAATGCCCGTGTGAGCGGTAGTAGTCATTGCATTCTTTGCAATATCCCATCAATCCGGTTGTTGTTGTGCGGTTTCTGGAAAACGCATCGTGTGGGAGCATTCGTTGACAACTGTTGCACCACTTCTCGGTTTCCGTGAATTTCGCTGTGTGTCTCTGGCCCGCCATCGCCATCCCTAGCTCTCCAGCGCGCCGAGGCCGAAGTTGGCGCGCCAGACCATCTCGATGCGCTTCATGTTCTGCACGGAGAGCGGGCCCCTGCCGGAACACGCGGCGTTCTCCTCGACCTGCCCGGGATCGGAGAAGCCGCCGAGCACCGTCGACACACCATTGAGCGAGAGGATGAAACGGACCGCGGCCTCCGCCAGGTTGTGGTCGTCTTCCTGGGTGTCGGGGTTGAGGTCCCGCGAGAGGAACCGCAGCGCCCGCGCCTGCTGCAGCCCCACGTCGCCGGCCTCCGGGCTGCGCGCCCCTCGCGCAAGCGGGTGCGCCTCTCCACCCTCCACGGCGTTGTCCGTCAGGAACCCGCCCGCCAGCGGGGAGTAGATGGAGGCGCCGACGCCGTGCGCTGCAGCGTAGTCCAGGATGCCGTCCCAGTCTGCGTCGACGTTCATCCCGTATGGCTTCACTCCTGCTGACGGGTTGAGCAGGTGCACCGAGACGTTGATGAGGCTGAAGGCGCCGGTGTCGATCAATCTGCGGGCGGCTTCACCGTCGCCGCCGCGGGTGATGAAGCCGATGAAGCGCGCCTTCCCGCTCTCTTGCGCTCGCTGCAGGCCCTCCAGCGCGCCGCCCGGCCTGAGATAGTCTTCGATCCAGAGCCGGGCGTAGGCGCGGCCGGACAGTTCGGGACGCTCCATGAGCGGACCGTTGTGGATCTGGAGGAAGTCGACGTAGTCGACGCCGAGGCGCTCAAGGCTCTCGTCGAGCGAGCGGGCGACGTGCCCGGCGATGTCGTCCAGGTTTTCGGCGCGCACCTCTATCTTCGTGGTGAGGTACGGCCGGAACCCGATCTCCTTCATCAACCGGCCGAGGTTCGTCTCCGAGACACCGCTGCCGTAGTCAGGCGCCTGGTCGAAGTAGTTGATGCCCAGTTCGACGGCGCGTGCTACCGCCTCGCGCTGCTGCTCGGGCGTGCCCCGCACCATCAGCCCGGCGTTGCCGCCTCCGCCGAACCCGATCTCTGAGACCTGGACACCGGTATTGCCAACCTCTCGGTATTCCAACGCTGCTCTCCTTCCACGCTTGCTCGGGGGCGGGGAGAGTGTACCGCAGCGGAGAGCGCGCCACGATGAGCAGCAAACGACCGGCGATGGGCACGCACTGCTCGCTTTGCAAGCGCGGGTGGTCCGGAGTGAGCATGCCGCTCCACCCGGCGCCGTTGGGATGTACGCGTCCCGCCCCGCTAAGCGCGGATGGCGAGTTCCCCGTCCTTGATCTCGAGGAGATGGCCGGAGAGGTCCATGCTTGCCTGGGCCGCTCGAACGAAGCGGTCGCCGACGAACTCCGGGCCCGCCATCCGTTCCCGGGCCTCCGGCGGGGCTTCCTCGGTGGCGATCTGCGTGCCGGGAGCGATCGCCACGACGCAGATGTTGAACTCGCGTTCCTCCTCGGCGACGAAGCGGGTGAAGCTGCGGATGGCGTCCTTGGAGACGCCGTAGGGAGAACCGCCGAACGCGGCCGGGTTAGCGCCTCCCATGGTGCTGACCACGTGGCCGGACCCCTGGGCCTCCATGTGGGGCAGGACGTACTTGGTGCACAGGAACGTGCCGCCGAGGTTGGTCCCGATGACGTTGTCCCAGAACGCCTTGTCCATGTCCCGGACGCGAGGCCACCGGGGGAGGCCCCAGAGGAAGTGGGTGACGATAGCGGCATTGTTCACCAAGACGTCGATTCGGCCGAACTGCTCCATCGCCGCGTTGACGAGGGACTGCACCTGCTCCTCGGACCGCACGTCGGTCGGCACGGCGAGCGTCCGTGCGCCTCGCTCGTGGAGCTCTCGCTCGACGGTGTCGAGGGGGACGATGTCGGCGACCACGACATGGGCCCCGGCGTCGGCGAACGTCTTCGCGACGTACCTCCCGATCCCCTTACCGCTTCCCGTTATCACGGCGACTTTGCCGTTCATCATGATTCGACTGCTCCTGTTCTTAAGTGCTCATCACGGCGACGGATGGTCGCCGGCCCAGGGGAGGTGTGGGACGCTCAGAGCGCGTAGAGCGCCCGTGCATTGGTATCGAGGATCTTCTCTACGATTTCGGGAGACACCGGGCTCGTCTCGCGCAGGGTCTGGAGCGCCAGCAGCTCCGAGGATGTGTCGGCATGGCCGTAGTCCGTTCCCATGACGAGGTTGTCCTCGCCCGTGTACCGCAGCACCTCCGGCAGGTCGTCGTCGGTCTGGCAGGCAACGTAGAACCGGTAGTCCTTGAGCATCTGCGTCGTCATGTGCTGGGCCTTCTCGGCGTCGCCCTTCCAGCCCATCCGGCGCACGATGTCGTGCACCACGTAGGGCGTCCATTGGGACGACACCTCGATGAAACCGAACCGGAGGTCCGGGAACCGCTCAGGCACGCCCCCGAAGACCAGGCTGTGGAACGAACTGATCACTGGGAACTTGAACTTCATGAAGTTGCCCTGGTCCGGCGCGGTGGAGAAGATGTCGAACAGTTCGCTCGACCCGATGCCGGCGTGAAAGCAAACGGGCATATCGAGCTCGCTCGCGGCTGCGTACAGCGGGAAGAAGTACGGATCCGATGCGTGCCTCATCTGCTCGAAACCGCGGGAGAGCACGCCGCATGCCCCGTGGTTCCTGGCCCAGTGGGCCTCCTCGACCGCGCGATCGAGGCTCATGAGCGGCATGACGGCGACCCAAGGGAGCCGTCCGGCGCTCTGCTCCCACGCGTCGCCCAGCCAGCGGTTGTAACTCTTGCAGATGGCAAACTCCGCCTCGGCACCGCTGAAGGTGATACTCGTCCAGAGCGACGGATACAGGACCTGGATGTCGGTGCCCAGTTCGTCCATATGCCGCAGGCGGGCTTCGATGTCCGTCAGCTCCTGGGCCTCTCTCGGGGTGTCCCGCCCGACATTGCCGCGTCTTCCCCGCAGCTTGCCGTCTATCATCCAGAATTCCCTCGGCGGGTCGGTCCGTGTATCGATGGCGAGAGGGCGGTGCTTTGCGTCCGCGCCATCCATGTAGGCCCATGTGGCGTCCGTTTCGATGACGTGGCTGTCAGCGTCGATCGTCGCCATTGGAGGGGCCCCCTGTTCAGGGACGGAAGTCCGGCTAACGTAGACCTGGTTTCCAGGGGAAGTCAAGCACCGTCGGATATGCGGTTGGTGCGCCCCTACGCAGGCTGCGCGTCCGCGTTGACGCGGTCGAACTGCTCGGTGATCGCGGTGGAGGGCCGGGACGTGAGCAGCGTGGCGGCGGCTCCGGCCAGGCCTGCCGCGACGAAGCCGGGTGCAGTCGCGATGGCCATGTCGAATACCCCCCAGGGGCCTCCCGAGGTGACCTGCCAGACGGTCACCGTACCCGCGCCTGCGACGATGGACGCCATCGCGCCCTGGAAGTTGAACCTGCGCCAGTAGAGCGCGAGGATGGTCACCGGTCCGAACGCCGCCCCCATCCCGCCCCACGCGTAGGCGACGAGGTTCGATACCGAGTCCGGCGCGATGATGGCCGACGCTCCGGCTGTCCCCCCGATGCCCAGCAGCAGCGCGCGCCCCAGCCACACACGGCCGGACGCCCCGAGTACGTGCGTCAGTTCCAGCCGTCGCGCGAGCCGTCGGATGAGCGGGACGTCGTCCGTGGCGATGGCGGAGCCCAGCAGCAATTGCGAGTCGGCGGTGCTCATGATGGCCGCGATCACACCCGTGAGCAGCAGGCCGGTGAAGACGGGGATGAAGAACGCATCCGACACGACGAAGTAGACGAGTTCCGGGTCGAGCATGCCCGTCTCCCCGATGAGTTGGTCCATAAGCCCCATCTGCGTCAGGGCAGGGCGCGCCACCACGCCGAGCAGGAACCCGAACGAGAAGATGAGCACTACCCAGACGATGCCGATGTTGCGGCTGGAGGTGATCTTCGCTTCGCTCTCTATCGCCATGAAGCGTTGCAGCACCCGCTGCGAGCCGAGCGCGCCGAGCCCCCAGCCGACGGTCGAGAGCAGGAAGACCCATGTGATGGGGTCGTCCGCGGCGTCGGTCAGCGGGTTCATGAAACCCGGCGAGTCTCCGACTCCTGTGAATGGCTGGGCGGTGGCGGCGATGAGCGTCAGCGGCAGGATGATGAAACTCACCAGCATCAGGAGCGACTGAAAGACGTCCGTCCGGGAGACGGCCATGAAGCCGCCGATGAAGGTGTAGGACACGACAGCCGCGAGGGTTATCAGCACGCTTGGGTTGTGCTC
>DAOUHP010000111.1:0-9616 GCA_034428575.1 Dehalococcoidia bacterium
GACCGGCGTCAGCGGGGGCGTAGGTGCACACGCGGCACAGGCCGCGCACGCTCTCGGCGCGAGCGTCATCGGCATCACCGGCTCGCAGGAGAAGGCGCAGCGGCTGGAGGGTGAGCCGTGGCTGGACACGATCCTCCTCGACGACGAGCCATGGGCAGAGGTGGTCGCAGCACTGACCGGCGACGCCGGCGCGGACGCCGCGATCGATACGACCGGGACGTCGCTGGGGCGGCTCGTCGCAGCGATGCGGCAGGGCGGGCGCATCGCGCTCGTGGGGCAAACGTCGCCCGACGCGGCGCCGTTCGCCTCCGCCGAGGCGATCTTCCGAGAGTTGACGCTCGTGGGGAGCCTGGGCGTCGAGCGGCGGCACGTGGAGCGCGCGATGTCGCTCGTGGCAGGCGGGCAGATGATGCCGCTCGTCCACGAGGAGTTGTCGCTCTCTGCAACGTCGGTGATGCGGGCCTATCGCGCAGTCAAGGGCCGCGAGGTGGTGGGACGGGTAGTGCTGCGTCCGTGAGGCCTTACGCAGGGGCGCGCCTGAAGCGGACTCGGCGCCAGAATCGGCCGATCTCTCCCTCGTCCCAGGACACGAGCAGCAGGCTGGCGATGAAGATGGAGCTGTACGTCCCAACGGTGACGCCTGCCAGCAGCACGTAGAGCAGCGGGCGTATCGGTGGACCTGCGAACAGCAGCAGCGTGACGACCACGACGATGAGCGTGATGGACGTGTTCAACGAGCGGGCTATCGTCTCGCGGATGCTCAGGTTCACGAGTTCGCGGGTGGTCGCGCCGGTGTAGCGGGCGACGTTCTCCCGAAGGCGGTCGAATACGACGATGGTGTCGTTGACGCTGTAGCCGATGGTGGTGAGCACGCCGGTGATGAACATGGCGTTCACTTCCAGGTTGATCGTCTCACCCAGCACCGAGAAGACGCCCAGCACGATGAAGACGTCGTGCACGAGCGCGATCACGGCGGCGACGCCGTAACGGAACGGCGCGGGCACACGCCGGAACGCCCACGTCACGTAGAGCAGGATGACGAGCGAGGCGACGATGACGGCGATGGTGGCGTTGCGCACGTTCTCAGAGCCGATGACGCCGGAGACCGAGTCGAACGAGCCGATCTCGACGGGGCCGACTCCTGCGAGTGCGTCACGTACCCGTGACTCGTCGCCGCGCCGCACCACGATTCCTGCGGCGTCGCGTTCGTCCAGCTCCAGGATGCCGAGGCGGATGAAGTACGTGTTGCCACCCGCACCCTGCACGATGGCGTCAGGCTGGCCCACGCCGGTGAGCGCATCCACGACCTGGGAGGAGGAGACGTCCGTTTCGTAGACGGCGGTGATAGCCGCTCCGCCGGTGAAGTCGATGCCCGGGTTCAGCCTGAATGCTATGAGCGACCCTGCGGAGAGGAGCACGAGCAGCGCGGAGACTGCGAAGAAGAACTTCCGGTAGTTGGCGACGCGCATCAGCCGCCCCCTCCCGCCTGCGCGGCGCGGTCGCGTCTGCCGGCGTCGGGCGTGAAGAGCCTTGCAGAGCGCCGCAGCCACGTCGCCGCGACGATGCCCAGCAGGTTCCGGCTGATGAAGATGGCGGTGAACATGCTCGCGAGGACGCCGATGAGCAGGGAGACCGCGAAACCGGTAACTGCCGAGTTCGCCGATCCGCTGCCGAAGAAGAAGAGCACGAGCGCTATGAGGATGGTGGAGACGTTGCCGTCACGGATGGACGGCCAGGCGCGGTTGAAGCCGATCTGCATGGCCAACTGCACGGTGCGGCCTATCTGCAGTTCCTCCTTCAGCCGCTCGAAGATGAGGATGTTGGCGTCAACCGCCATGCCGAGCGAGAGGATGAAGCCCGCAAGGCCCGCCAGCGTGAGCGTGACCGGGACGAGCTTGAAGATGGCGAGCACGATGAGGGTGTAGCAGACGAGCGCTCCCCCCGCGACGATGCCGGACACGCGGTAGTAAGCCGCCATGAAGAAGAGCACGAGCAGCAACCCGACGCCGCCAGCGATGAGCGCCTCGTCCAGTGACTGTGCGCCGAGCGACCCGGCAACGACGCTCGAGGATATCTCCTCGATGTCCACGGGGAGACGCCCGGACTCGACCTGGATCGCGAGTTGCCGCACCTCTTCGAGTGTGAACCTGCCGCGGATGATTCCCACGCCTGCGAGGATGGCGCTTTCCACGCCCGCCGACACGAGCACCTCGCCGTCCAGCACGAATGCGAGCTGGTCCGGGCTGTCCGTGGCGTTCGTGGAGAAGATGCGCTGTGTCATCACACCGAACTGCTGCGCCGCGTCCCGTTTCAACTCGAAGCTCAGTACCGGCAGGGAGGTCGCCTGGTCTGTGCTGGGGAAGGCGCGGGCCATGTCGCCGCCGGTGAGACCGCTCGGACGGTCTTCGAAGACAGTGCAGTTGGCGTCCTCGCAGACGCGCTCGACGATCTCCAACTGCGCGGTCTGGCCGATGAGGTCCTTCGCTTGCTGGGTGTCCTCGACGCCAGGCAACTGGATGAGAAGGCGGTCCTCGCCGAGGCGCTGGATGGACGGCTCCGCCACTCCGAGGCGGTCGATGCGCCGCGTGATGGTGCCGACGAGGCCCTGCATCTGCTCTTCCGTCGGCGTCTCGCCCGCGATTCCGGCCTGGTAGATGAGCTGGGTGCCGCCCGCGAGGTCAAGCCCGAGGCGCAGCCCGAGGATGTCGTCAGACCCGCGCTGGCCGATGAATGGGATGTCGTAGTCCGGCACCGCGAGGGCAGCGGCGGCGACTCCGACGATGACGATGATGGCGAGGAGCGATTTCCAGCGCAGTTGACGCAGCATTATCCAGTCTCTCGGTCTGCGAAGGCGCGGCGGCGTAGTAAGCGCCCGTACGCGTCTCACAAGATGCGCCGCGCACAAGTGAAGCGCACGGCGCAACGAAGAAGCATTCTAGCAGGAAGCGCGCCGTGCCGTGAAGCACCTGCTCGCCAGGAGCTAGCAAAGGGACAGGTGGATCGACTCGAGGATACGACTCCGGCGGTTCTATGGCACCCATGCCGGGTATTCCGCCGCTTTGAGGACCTGGCCGGTCAAGAATCGTGTTGGGTCGGCCGAACCGGCCGCGAGGTACAAGCAAGCGGGGACAATCTTCACGCGCTCGTCGTCGATGGAATAGAACTGGGCATACCGCTCTTCCTCGATATTGTCCATCACGCCCTTGGTGAGTACGGGGCCGGGGTCGACGGCGTTGACAGCGATCCCGTGCTCTCTCACTTCCTCGGCGAGGTTAGCGGTGAGCTTTTCGACGCCCGTCTTCGCGATCGTGTACGCGGTTGTCTTGCCGTCGATCGCGTTGGAACGCCCCGACGTGAGGCTGATGATCGAGCCACCGCCTTGCTGCATCATTGAGGGGAGCACGGCGTGGGTGCAGTAGTAGACGCCGTCCAGGTTGGTGTGCAGCAGCTCGCGCCACTTGGCCGGAGTCGTATTGAGAAGGCCCTGGCGCCACAGTGATGCGGCATTGTTCACGAGGACGTCGACCCGGCCCCAGCGTTCCAGGGCTCCCGCAACGATTCCCGTTGCATCCTCCTCGCGTGAGATGTCGCACCGGATGCCGATTGCCTCTCCGCCGTTGCTCTCGATCTCAGCTACCGTTGTCTCGATGGAGCCCACGCCCTCACCCGTGTCCGGCCCACTGCTTCTCCCGCACACCACCACGCGCGCCCCATCCTTCGCCATCGCGACTGCGATCGCCTTGCCGATGCCGCGCGTGCTGCCCGTCACGATAGCAACCCTGCCTTCCAATGTGTTTGCCATGGACACTCCTCACTCTCCAACGCCGGATGGCGTATATTGCAAACGGTCTTCCGGCGAATGCGAACACTGACCAACGAACCCGGGACGAATCTCTGAGGAGGATAACCGTGAGTGCGACGGATCGCGACTACCGCTACATCTCTGCTGATTCACATATGGAGGTGTCGCCGGAAAGATGGACGAAGCGGGTGCCGCTGAAGTGGCGCGACCGCGCCCCGCGCCGGATAAGCATGAGCGACGGCAGTACGGCCACGCTCATCGAGAACCGTCCGCTGGTGATCAGCGGGCTGGACATCAGCACTGGCGGTGGGGACCACCACCGGATCAGCGCGCACCAGATGTCCTACGACGAGGCGCCGGGAACCGGCTCGCCTGAACAGCGGTTGCTCGAACAAGACCGCGACAACCTGGAAGCGGAGGTGTTGTTCGCCGGGACCGGTGGGCCGGGTTTCTGGCGGGGCGTGGCCAACAACGAGGCCTACGAGTCGATCGTCCATGCGTGGAACGAGTTCTGTATCGAGGACTATGCCTCTGCGGCGCCTGAGAGACTGGTGCCCATGGGCGTTGTCCCGGACTCAACCCTGGATGCTGCGCTCCACGAGTTGGACTACTGCGCCAGGGAGGGTTTCAAGGGGGTCTGGCTACAGGGCTTCCCCAGCGGCGCGCCATACCCCGTGCCGGAGGACGACCGCTTCTGGGAGGCGGCTGTCGAAGCCGGGATAGCGGTCACGACTCACCTGTCCTGGGGCGTTCCAGGTTCGGGACCTTCGTTCAAGTATCCGCGACGGGTCGAGAGTTCGTTCGGGGAGGACCCCATCCGCAGGATCAACAAGTTCGCGCAACGAAGCGGCTGGGGGACGCTCCCCCTCATCTTCTCCGGCATCTTCGACCGGGTTCCACAGTTGACCATCGGTCACCTGGAGAACCAGATCGGCTGGATCCCCCACTGGCTGGACACCGTTGATGACGAGTACGACCGCCACATGGCATGGATGGAGCGGTTCCTGGACATTAAACCGCTCGCCCGAAAGCCGAGCGAGTACATTCTGGACCACACCTGGTGGGGGTTCATCTTCAACCCGAGCGGGGTGAAGTTGCGCCACGTGATAGGCGTCGACAAGTGCTTGTGGTCGACGGACATGCCCCATTTCCATTCTGACTACCCCAACTCCATGGCCAAGGCGGACGAGCAATTCCAAGGGGTCGACGAGCAGGGGCTCTTCATGATGGTTAGAGGCAACGCCATCGAGCGCTTCCACCTGAACACGGAAGGGCCGCGCACGTACGCTGACCTGACGAGTTGACCCGGCCTACCGGTTCCACAGCCGCTCGCTGGCTATCCTCGCGCCTTCGGCCAACGCCTCGAGCTTCGCCCACTGCACCGACGAGTGGACTCGGATCAGGTTCCAGTTCTGGGAGAAACCGCAGTCGGTGCCGGCCATGAGGTTCTCCCGTCCAACCAACCGCGCGAAGTTCTCCAGCCTCCACGCGACCAGTTCCGGATGTTCGACGACATTTGTTGAATGTGTCACAACACCCGGGATCAGGATCTTGCCGTCCGGGAGTTTGACGTCCCGCCAGACCTGCCATTCGTGCTCGTGCCGAGGATTGGCGGCCTCGATGCAGTAGGCGCCCGCGTGCACGGACAGCACCAGTTCAACGATGTCGCGGAGCGGGACGTCCTGCATGTGAGGGACGTTCTGGCTGCCCCAGCAGATGTGGTAGCGCACCCTGTCTTCCGGAATTCCGTCCAATGCCGCGTTCAGGGCGTCGACCCTGACCTGCGCCCAGCGCCGATAGTCCTCCAGTGTGCTGTCCGGTGCCATCATGCTGTACTTCATCGGCAGCCAGGCGTCGTCCACCTGGAGGAGGAAGCCCGCATCTACGATGGCCCGGTATTCTTCGCTGAGCGCCTCGGCGACCGCGAACAGGAATTCTTCGCTGGTCGGATAGTAGCGATTGGGGCGGCTCGTCTCGACGCTGCACGGGGCAACCACAGGCATGAAGGCCTCTTCCACCTGCGCGCCAACGAGGGCGTCCTTGAAGTTCTCGATGTCGCGTTGGACGGCCGACTGACCCTTGTACCGTACGGGGCCCGTGCATGCCCAGCCGAAACGGCCCTGACGGGCAGGTGTCTGGCCTTCCGGGGGCATCCATATGGTCTGCTCGAGCCGGTTGTACGTGGCGTAGAAGTCGGCGAACCGCTGGCGGTCGCTGCCCTGGGCCTGGGGCCCCTCAGCGGCTCCAAGCTCCTGGTACTCGAGTCCTTCAAGGCGGTCGGCAACGTACTGGGTCCAGCCTCGCTTGCCGTACTCGCCATCGCTGATGACGTCGACGCCGACCTCAGCCTGGCGGCGGACCACTTCGGCGACCCCCTCGCGCAGGTGTTGGTTGATGGTGTTGTTGTCTGGGGCTTGGCCGCCCTCTGCCGCCAGCATGTCGGCGATGATCTCTGGCGAACGGACAAGGCTGCCTACGTGGGTGCACAGGATGCGGTCGGTACTCCGTTCCATATGCCAACCTCCCGGAGACGCTTCGTGCCCATGGTATCGTGGCGAGGCCAATGCTGAACAAGCCACGAAAGCCCCGCATCTTCTATGGCTGGATGATCGTATTGGGCGCGGCGCTGATCGGTCTGGCCGCGTCGGCAATGGCCGGTCTCAATTTCGGCTTCTTCATCCTGCCCATGAGTGAAGAGCTGGGTATCGATCAGTCGTTCTTCGGCTGGGCGTTCACGGCTCGCATGCTCGCCTTTGCGGCGTCCGGTTTCGTCTTAGGAAGGATCCTGGATCGTTTCGGGGCGCGTGTGCCGCTGGTTGTGACCGGCGTGGTCGCTACCCTCGTACTCATTGCGTTCTCACGGGTCACCAACGGCTGGCAACTCATCCTCCTCTTCGCGCTCATCGGAGGCATCGGGATCCAGGGGGCGGGCGCCAGCCTTTACCTCAGCGTTCCCATCTCGAACTGGTTCCGCCGCCTGCGCGGACGCGCCATGGCCATAGCCTTTCTTGGCATTCCCGCGGGCATCTTCGTCTTTCCGATACTGACGCAATTCCTCATCGCCAGGTGGGGATGGCAGACTGCCTGGCTGGTCCTCGCGGCGTTCGCTGGTCCGTTGCTGGTCTTCGTCGGCCTGTTCATCATGCGCCGGCAGCCCTCCGACTACGGCCTGCTTCCTGACGGCGAACTGTCTGTTGGAAATGATGAAGAAGCAGGCGGCCCCCAGGCATCGGCTCAAGCTGCCGAGTACTCATGGACGCGTGCGCAGGCGCTCAGGTCCTCGACGTTCTGGCGGCTTGCCCTCATCCTCGGCCTCCTTCAATTCAGCGCCAGCAGCGTGGGACTGTTCCGCATCCCCCACTTCATAGAGCGTGGTATAGATCCGACCCTGATCGGGTTCGCATACCAGGGCGAAGCGATTGCAAGCGTTGTCGCCGGCCTGCCCGTCGGCTTCGCTCTCGACCGGTTCCAGGCACGATACCTGGCCAGCGCGACGATCATCCCGAGGGTGCTGTCCGTTCTCGCAACGATCTATGCAACGACTGCGCTGTATGCCGCCGCCGCGACGGTTCTGAATGGCCTGGCTGCGGCCAGTTTCGTAGTGGTGCAGAACTTCATCTGGCCTTCGTACTTCGGCTCGCGGCATATAGGCGCGATCCGGGGTGCATCGCTGGCTGTGACGCTGCCCTTTGCTGCAATAGGCGCTCCGGTTGCGGGGATGGTCCGCGACGCCACAGGCTCCTATCTGCCGGTATGGTGGGCCTCGATAGCGCTGCTTGTCGTCGGATCGGTCCTGATGCTGCTAACGCCCAAGCCCCGGCCTCCCAATCAGGGGTTCGTGGATTCTGATGCGTAGGCCAGACAACCCGCAAGGTGGTTGGCATGCCACGCTGGCCTGGCATGGACTGCGCAGCACGACGATGCAGCGAGAGACGGGTACGCCGTTGTGGTACGCCAAACCGTCATACATGAGCCATTTTTCGGCGAAGCGACGAGCCGCCGGCCTCGTTTGACACAGGAATCCGGCTATGGCAAAGTACCATTGGAGACGACTTTGCGAAACAATCCTGGTCTGGAGTGTTGTCAGCTGTGGCGGATCTGCGAGGGCGACCCTCGGGGGAGAGCCGTATGACCACCATCTCACGAGAGGAACTCAGCACCCTTGTCGACCACGAGAAGGGACTGGTCAGTCGCCGCATCTACGCTGACCCTGAGATTTACCGACTGGAACTGGAGCATGTGTTCGCCCGCTGCTGGCTCTACCTTGGCCACGAGTCCCAACTCCCTGGCCCGGGCGACTACATCAACGTGTTCATGGGCGAGCAGCCGGTCTTCGTCGTTCGCAACCGCCAAAACAGGATCAACGCGTTCTTCAACGGCTGCCCGCAGTGCGGTAGTTCCGTCTGCCGGGCGGACGCCGGCAATACAGCATCATTCCGGTGCATATACCACGACCGGGCATACGACCTCGACGGGCAGGTGTCGGCTGCACCAGGCTTGCCTCCGGTCGCGCAGGTGGCCAGCTACAAAGGGCTGATCTTCGGGACGTTCGACTCGGACGCGCCATCGCTGGACGACTACCTCGGAGACATGCGATGGGGACTCGACCTGTTGCTGGAGCAGGGCGACATGGTGGCAGTGCCCGGCGTTGTCCGCTGGCAGATGGATGCCAACTGGAAGTTCGCGGCCGACAACGCGATCGGCGACATGTACCACGGCAATATCACACACCGTTCCGCAAAGCTCGCCGGTCATGGCGCCGGACGGGGCATAGACATCAACACGCCGGAGGGCCGTCGCGCGGCTCTCCAGGGGCTGGGCAGGCCTGGCTTCACGGTGGTGACGGAGTACGGCCACGGGTTCAATGCGGACTATCTCCGAGACGACTTCGACCCCGATGCTCCGGCCGCGTACTGGCGGAAGGACCCGGAAGTGCAGAAGCGGATGGGGCCGTTGCGGAACAGGGTGGCGCGGGCCAATGAGAACGTGTTTCCGAACCTGTTCGTGAACTCCGGCTCGCGCGAGTTGATGCTGCGCAACCCGCTCGGCCCCGCGAAGATGGAGATTTGGAAGACGACGCTGGTGGACAGGAACGCTCCACCGGAGGCGGTACGTGCACAACTCGGGAACTCGAACCGCCATTTCGGCCCCGCCGGCATGTTCGAGATGGACGACGGTGAGAACTGGGACCAGAGCACGGACGGTACGCGCGGCGTGGTGGCGCGGCGCAGCGACTTGAACTACACGATGGGACTCGGGTACGGGGTCATCGTCGATGATGAACTTGGCCCGCCTCGTGTGGAGGTTGCGTACAACGAGCACGCCCAACTTTGGATGTACCGCTGCTGGGCCGAGTTCATGGCCGCGCCTTCATGGCGGCACCTCCGTGAGCACCATTCCAGGCCACTGCCAGGGATGGTGATCTAGTCCGAGGCACAGGAGTTCGCTATGGCAACTGACGTTAACCACGGAACGTATTCCAGGCTCATCGACCCAGAGAGTGGGCTGGTGAACCGCAAGATCTTTGCGGACCCGGACGTCTACCTGCTGGAGTTGGAGCAGATCTTCGCCCGCTGCTGGCTCTACCTCGGCCACGAGTCCCAACTCCCCAACCCCGGCGACTACATCAACGTGTTCATGGGCGAGGAGCCTGTGCTCGTCGTCCGCAACCGCCAGGGCAAGCTCAACGCCTTCATCAACAGCTGCCGCCACCGCGGCAATCGCGTCTGCAGGGCGGACGCCGGCAACACAGCCTCTTTCCTGTGCACGTACCACGGCTGGACGTACGACATTGACGGGAAGCTGATCGGCGTG
>DAOUHP010000112.1:0-4475 GCA_034428575.1 Dehalococcoidia bacterium
GCCGGGTATCTCGAATATGCGCGCGTCGCCGAGGCTGGCCGCGTCGAGCGAGAGCACGACGCCGTTGTACGTTCCTGCATAGATACGACCGCCGTCGATAACCGGAGTGCCGTACAACGCGGGGAAGCCCTGCTCCTGGTCCGGCTGCGGGACCTGGTAGGGCGCGATCCTGGCGAGCCCGGCGTCCAGCGAGAGTTGGATGAGGCGCCCTTCACGCGTGCCCACGAAGACCGAGTCGCCGGCGACCGCTACGCCCGACCAGCTCTGGGTCGCCGCGTTCCGGCTCTGGGCACACCCGGCCAGCAGGACGGCCAGAACGATGGCCGCAAGCAGTACGAGCGCGGGAGAGAGCCGCGTCCGGCCGGAGTAAGCGCCGGTCTGGTTCAACCTTGCTGCATCCTTTTCGGGGGCGTCCGTGCGTGGCAGGACGCTCCGATGTAACCGGAGACGGTCTACGCGAGACCGGTCCCGGCGTTCTCGTTGACGTTGGCGTGCCGGGGAGGCACGGGATCGAAACCGCCGCCGCCCCACGGGGCGCAGCGGGCGAGCCGCTTCAGTGCAAGCCAGCCGCCCTTCAGCGTGCCGTGGGCCACGATCGCTTCCTGCGCATAATGGGAGCAGGTCGGCTGGTAGCGGCACGACGAAGGCCAGTAGGGCGACAGCACCCGCTGGTAGACCGAGATCAATGCCACTGCAGCCTTACTCATCACGACTCGTTTCCCCGGCGTTCCCGGAGCGCTCCTCCGATGCCAGCACGCGCAACCTGCGGGCGAGCGATGCAGTGGCATCCTGCAACGCGTGGAAAGGGGCGTCGGCCGTGCTCCGCCGTGCGATGAGCAGCACGTCCCAGCCGTCCAGGAAGGGCAGTGCTCGGACGGCCTCCCGCAGCCTGCGACGTACGCGGTTGCGGGTAACCGAGAGCGGAGCAGCGCGCTTGCTGACGATGAAGCCGAAGCGTGAGAGCGGGAGTGTGTTCGGCATCGCGCGCATGACGAGCAGGGGGTGGGCACGCGAAGCACCGTGCTCGCGCAGTGCCAAGAAGTCGCGCTGGCGGCGAAGACGCTGCGCGCGGCTGATGCCCTGCCCCGTCATGGGGAGACGAATCCCGCAAGGTGGCCCTTAGACTGCGAGACGGTGGCGGCCCTTGAGGCGCCGTGCGCTCAGCACCCTGCGGCCGCCCGGCGTATGCATGCGCGCCATGAACCCGTGACGCCGTTGGCGGCGCCGCTTCTTCGGTTGCCATGTACGCTTGGGCACGTCTCTGCGCTCTCCGAGGTTTGGGCGTAACGCCCGAAAAGGAAGTATAGCCGCAGCGCGCCACGAGTGTCAAAGACTGGTGCAGATGGTCCCTGCTTTGCTTATCATGCCCGTGCGGCGGGTTTGCTCCGCGCCGATTCCTACCGAGGAGGGACTGCGATGACGACGATGGATGCCGACGCCGATATCCTGCGAGCGGTTGAACCGGACCCCGATACTCTCGAGCAACTGGTGTTGGAAGACCCATACCGCGCCTGGCTCGCCCGGGAGGGAGTGAGGGTCATCGACGAGTATGCGTTCGAGGACCTCGCCAAGGTGGAGCTCGGGCCATGGGAGAGGAAGGGCGGTATGGGCGCCGCGCTCAACATCCCGTACCCCGTGCTCATCAACGACGCGCAGATCGTCGAGATCAGGCCGGGCGGCTCGTCGGAGCCGGAGCACCATCTGTACGAGGAGATCGTCTACATCGTCAACGGGCGTGGCGCGACGAGCGTGTGGGTGGGCGACGGCCCGAAGCGGACGTTCGAGTGGAAGCGAGGGAGCCTGTTCGCCGTCCCGCTCAACGCTTGGTACCAGATATTCAACGGCAGCGGGACGGAGCCTGCGCGCTACATCTCCGTCACGACCGCTCCGCCAACCATGCGGCTCTTCAAGGACGACGACTTCATCTTCAACAATGACTTCGTTTTCTCCAAGCGTTTCAGGGGAGAGGACGACTACTTCAGCGGGAATGGCACGCTCTACAAGGGCCGCGTCTGGGACGCGAGCTTCATCCCGAACGTGCCGGACATGCCGCTGTACTCCTGGGTGGAGCGTGGAGCGGGCGGCATCAACGCGCTGTTCGAGATGGCCGGCAACGCCATGAAAGGCCACGTCTCCGAGTTCCCGGTCGGCACGTACAAGAAGGGGCACCGGCACGGGCCGGGCGCGCACCTGCTCATCCTCAGCGGCGACGCGGGCTACTCGCTCCTCTGGCACGAGGAGGACATGTCCGACATGGTGAAGGCAGACTGGCAGTACGGCTCGATGGTCGAGGTGCCGAGCGACGCCTGCTATCACCAGCACTTCAACACCGGCACACGGCGAGCGCGCTACATGGCGCTCGGCTACGGCTCCGGCGGCACGGCGGCAGGGCTGCACACGCCGTTCGCGGGCTCCGGTCTGGGCGACGTAAGCCAGAAACAGGGCGGCATGCAGGTGGAGTACGAGGATGAGAACCCGTTGGTGCTCGACCTGTTCGAGGAGGAGTGCCTGAAGCGCGGCGCGATGCCGGACATGCGGCGCTACTTCCCCGGCAGGACGAAGTTCAAGGTGCAACTGCCGGGCTAGCGGCGGCTCCAACCACAGCGGACGCGCGCGCCTAGCCCACCAACCCTCACCCCAGCCCTCTCCCGCCATCGGGAGAGGGCGCAGAGGGCGCCACTACCACTCGCCAGTTGTGCGAGGGTTTCCCTATTGCGAGAGTTCCTCGAGCGAGGGCTCCGGCATCCCCTTGCTCCAGGTGGGGTCACGGAGCTCGAGGCGGTTGCCCGTGGGGTCGAAGAAGTAGAGCTCCCGGCCGGTGAAGTGGCCCTGCGCCCGGTAGACGAGGCTGTCCACGTTCACGTTCTTCTCGCGGAAGAGCTTGCACGCCTGCTCCAGCACCTCCGGCGTGACGGTGAAGGAGTGATGCACACCCGGCGGTGAGCCGCTCACCGGCGTCCGCTGCTCGCAGAGCAGGACGTTCGTGTCGCCGGTGCTGAAACACGACATCATGCTACCGCCGAGCCGCCCCTTGTGCTCGAGGCCGAGCAGGCCACCGTAGAACTCCTCCGCTTCATCCAGGTTGTTCACCGGGATCGACCAATGAGTCATACCTTGCACGCCCAGTCCTGCCATGGCTCTCCTCCTCTCGTCTTCTGCTGTCTCGTCATGCGCCTTGGGCGCGGTAGTCGCCGTGGGCGCCGCCAGTCTTCTCGACGAGCCGCACGCCCTCGATGGTCATTCCGCGGTCGACGGCCTTGCACATATCGTAGACGGTAAGCGCGGCGACGGATACCGCGGCGAGCGCCTCCATCTCCACCCCCGTCTTTGCCGTCGTGCGGGCCTGCGCTGTGATACGGACACGGGCAAGGTCAGCGCCCGGCTCCGGCTGGAAGTCGACCGACACGTGGCTGAGCGGGACCTGGTGTGCAAGCGGGATGAGCTCCCACGTGTGCTTCGCGGCGTTGATGCCGGCGATGCGCGCCACGGTGAAGACGTCGCCCTTCTCCGCGCGGCCCTCCACGATGAGCGAGAGCGTTTCCGGCAGCATCGCAATCGCTCCCGACGCCACCGCCATGCGGACCGAGTCCGGCTTGTCGCCCACGTCCACCATTCGGGCGTTGCCGTGGGGGTCCAGGTGTGTGAGCCCGCCCTCGGCGGGAGCGTCGCTCGCACCCGGAGCGGGGGAAACGCTCACCCCAGCCCTCTCCCAGGGGGAGAGGGAGCCGGAGGAGGCGGCTCCGGCAGGAGCGGAAGTGTTACCGGCAAAGCCCTGCATGGCCCGGACGGCGAGACGATCGGCCTCCTCGTTCTGGGGGTGCCCCGCGTGGCCACGCACCCAGCGGAAGTCGACGTTGCGCTTCGCCACGGCGAGGTCCAACTGCTCCCATAGGTCGCGGTTCACGTTGCGCTTCCAGCCCTTCGTCATCGTCTTGACGAGGTACTCGCTGTCCGAATGGACGACGGCGGTTGCGCCGGGCGGCGCGGCCTCAAGTCCCTTGATGGCGGCCATGACCTCCATGCGATTGTTCGTCGTGGAGCGTTCGCCGCCAGAGAGGCGAGTCGTCTCGCCGTCGTGCTCGATGACGGCGCCCCATCCGCCGGGACCGGGGTTGCCCGAGCAGGAGCCGTCCGTGTAGATGTCGAACGTCGCCGGCATTGTGATCAGCCGCCTATCTGGAACATCTCGATCTTGCGCGTCTCGCTCGACTGGAGGGAGGCGCGGAGCTCAGAGTAGCGGTCGGTGCGGGCGCGCCAGATGTTGGCGATGCGCTCGCGGAGTTCGTCGTCGGACTCGCCGGAGCGAAGCGGCGACTTCAGGTCCGTCCCGCCGGTGGCGAAGAGGCAGGTCACGACCTCGCCCTGCGGCGTGATGCGGACGCGGTTGCAGACGCCGCAGAACGGCTGCGTGACGGATGAGATGAAGCCGACCTCGCCGTCGCCGTCGAGGAAGCGCCAGCGTTCGGCGACCTCGC
>DAOUHP010000113.1:0-4708 GCA_034428575.1 Dehalococcoidia bacterium
ATGAATTCCTTGGTCCACCCAAGCATGAAATGCCGTGGTTCAAGGCGCACTTCTTCGCCATCGGCCTTCTCAATGGGCGTGCCGTACTCTTTCGTGAACGCTCGGAAGTTATACTTGGTTACATCAATCGGTACGGGCATACCAGTAGCATCCTCTTGCTGAGCTAGCCTGGCATCGAAGGTCATAAACGAGTTCCCCAAGCGCAGGTCTATAGAGGAAGCGTCTATCTGCTCATCGCTAATGGATGGTTCAAAACGGAGCCGCTTTTCCTCTAACTCCCGCTGTATGACAGGCTTCGTCAGAATCATGAGCCAAGCTAGTCCTCGATTAAACTGGCCAGTGCAGATTTGGGAACGATAGCCCTCTGGGCAAGGGAACCGTCAAGTTCACCTGGGAACGCCACCAGAAAACCACGCGGGGAATAGGCCTCTACCCAAAGCGCGCAGGTGTTGCGCTTCTCGTCAATGGTTGTGTAGGGCGCCTCAAAAGAAACCTCCATGGTGTCGAAGATCATTTGTACTTCCCGTTGGCCTGGTGGGATGGCAATGTCCCATTTGCAGGGGTACTCAAGTTTTCTAGGGGGTTGGAAGTACGTCATGCTGGAATCCATTGGCCATCCTCCCGGTTAGCGTGTGCGCGAAGAGTATGCGGCACGCATATCTCAGTCAATCCCCTTCTGTCATCAGGCTACTGTCGTCAGCGGAAGAGGTCCTTGCCTCGTTCGCGGATGACGGGGCGGATGCCGGAGTCGCCCTTCTCGTATGGGTAGCCGCGCACGATGGCGACGGGCACGCGGTGCAGCTTGTGCATGACGAGCTCCGATGCCGCCGCGATCTCGTCGGCGACCGCGATGACAGTCGAGCGCAGCTCCCGCCCGTCGCTGTCAACGTCGCCGCGGTAGTCGAGCAACGGCTCGATGCCGGCGCAGCCGATGGCGACGTTGATCGCGCCCTCGCGCCACGGGCGGCCGAACGTGTCAGACACGATGACGGCGAGGTCCGCGCCGGTGGCGTCTCGGAGCGTGTCGCGGATGCGGCGCGCCGAGGCGTCGGGGTCGACGGGGAGCAGCACGACGTAGTCGCCGCCTCTGCCAACGTTGGAGGCGTCGACGCCGGAGTTGGCGCAGACAAAGCCGTGGCGCGTCTCCGTGATGAGCACACCGCCTTCCATGCGGACGACGCGGACGGCCTCGCACAGGATGATCTCGACGGCGCGCGCGTCCTTCTCCCACGTCAGCGCGAAGTCGCGCGCCTGCGCCGACGGCTCGATGCCGCGCAGGTCGACGACGCGCCCCTCCGCCTTCGAGACGACCTTCTGCGTCACGACGACGACGTCGCCGTCCGCGAGCGGCGTGCCCTGGACGACGCAGGCATCCGCGATGAGGCGTCCGGGGTCGTCGCCTTCGGCAATCTCCGGCAGCCCGTCGACGGGGACCAGCGTTACGTTGGGAGGCATAGCGGGGCGATGCTAGCAGAGCGGGAGCCGCAACATGCGTGGCGTTGCGTCAAGCGGAGACAGGCTGCGGCGCCTCGACGTCGACGTAGACGATCTGCGCGGTGGGTTCCGGGGGGCGCTTGCAGTGCCAGGCGAGGTATGTCTCGATGGTCTCGCGGATGAGGGTTTCGACCCGCTTGCGGGTGTCCGCTGCGGCGACGATGAACGGCAGGTCGGGAGGTTCAGCGCGGTAGCCGTTGGGGGTCTTCGTGATGGGGACGACGTAGCCCTTTACGTCTATGGCCGACGAGGTTGGCTTCGGGAGGGAGTCGCAGTCTTCCAAGTGGAACTCAAGCGCCTCACGCATGAGCGTGGCCGTCTCCTCCAGCGTATCAGCGGCGGCGATGCAGCCGAGCACGTCGGGAGAGAACGCGCAGTAGTTCTTGGCGGTCTTCTCTATAACGATCATGTAGCGCAAGGGTTACTCCTCGAGGCCAGCCTGCTTGAGGGTGCTCTTCCAGATGTCGGGCCTAACGTCCTTCCCCGGATGTCCCGATATCGTTACCGCCCCCGGCTTGGTCGGGTGGTGGAACTTGCGATGGCTTCCGCGGGTGCGGACATGCACCCAACCATCCCTCTCCACGAGCCTGATCGCTTCTCGTACCTTATGAATCATACGCTCTGCCTGCAAGCATCGTAGGGAGCAGGAATGCGAGCGCACAACGGGTGCGTGTCACAGCGGAGTGTATACCAAGCGGGGCTCAGGCGGAGACGGGCTGCGGCGCCTCGACGTCGACATAGACGATCTGCGAGGTGGGCTCGGGAGGGCGCTTGCAGTGCCAGGCGAGGTAGGTCTCGATGGTCTCGCGGGCCAGCGCCTCGACTCGCTTGCGGGTGTCGGCCGCGGCGACGACGGGGTAGAGGTCGGGCGGCTCGGCGCAGTAGCCGTTGGGGGTCTTCGTGATGGGGACGGCGTAGCCCTTCACCTCTATCGCCCATGAGGTCGGCTCAGGGAGCGGTTCGCCGCGCTCAACGAGGTCTTCGAGGGCGTACCCGATGCCTTCGTGCAGGAACCGGGTGGTCTCTTCCGCGGTCTTGCCGGTGGCGATGCAGCCGGGCACGTCGGGCGAGAAGGCGCCGTAGTTCCTAGGGCTCTTCTCGATGACGACCATGTAGCGCATGGTTACTCCTTGAGGCCAGCCTGCTTGAGGATACTATGCCAAAGGCTCTGGGGCACATCCTCCCCGGGACGCCCGCGAATGACAACGTTACCTGGCTTATCGGGGTGGTTGTAGATGCGGTGGCTGCCACGGGTGCGGACGTGCACCCAGCCATCCTGCTCCACTCGGCGTATCGCTTCTCGTACCTTGTGAATCATGCGTAGCTGTCCGCGACAGAGCCTATGGGGCATGTCCGGGACCGCACAACGGGCGCGTGTCACACCGGACGGATGTGACATCTGCCCGTAGACGCGGGCGGCGGGGCTGATAGCATGCGGGCATGAGTCTCGATGCGTTCCATCCCATCGTGCGTACGTGGTTCGAGCGGCGATTCGGCGCGCCGACGGACGCCCAGGCGCTCGGCTGGCCGGCGATAGCGTCCGGCCGACACACGCTCATCGCCGCGCCCACGGGCTCCGGCAAGACGCTTGCGGCGTTCCTCACGAGCCTCGATATGCTCGTGAAGCAGGCGTTGGGGGAGGCACCGCCCCTCGCCCTGCCCGGAGTACCCTCACCCTCACCCTCTCCCCTTGTAGGGAGAGGGGAACAGGCGGCGGGGTTGGCTGACGAGACGCAGGTGGTGTACGTGTCGCCGCTGAAGGCGCTGGCGAACGACATCCAGCGGAACCTGCTCGCCCCCCTGGAGGAGATACGCGCGCTGGCCGAGGAGATGGGACAGCCGCTGCCGGAGATTCGCGTCGCGGTGCGGACCGGCGACACGCCGCAAAAGGAGCGGACGCTCCACGCGCGCAGGCCCCCGCACGTGTTCATCACGACGCCGGAGTCGCTGTACATCCTGCTCACGTCGGAACGCGGGCGTCATGCGCTCAAAACGACGCGCACGCTGATCCTCGACGAGCTGCACGCGGTCGCGCCGAGCAAGCGAGGGTCGCACCTGGCGCTGTCGGTGGAGCGTCTCTGCCACCTGGCGGAGGGACCGGTCACGCGCATCGGGCTGTCGGCGACGCAGAAGCCCATCGAAGAGATGGCGCGCCTGCTGACGGGCGGGCAGGGGGGCGCTTCTTTGTCATTCCGAGCGGAGTCGAGGGATCTCTCAGGGAACGCTCCGCACTCCCGGATGCTCTCCCCGAGAGATGTTTCGGCTGCGCTCAACATGACAAGCCCCACCCCATCCCGCCGTGGCAGCGAGGTCCCTGCCTCCGCAGGAACGACGGAGAACCCTCAAGGGAGAGGTGGGCCGGCGGAGTGCGAGATCGTGGACACGGGGCACCGTCGGGCGATGGACGTCGCCATCGAGATGCCGCGCAACTTCGAGCTGGGCCCCATCGCGACGCACGAGCAGTGGGCACAGACGCTCGACCAGGTAGTGGAGCTCGCGGAGCAGCACCGGACGACGCTCGTGTTCGTGAACACGCGCCGCCTCGTGGAGCGTGTCGCGCACCTGCTGTCGGACCGGCTCGGCGAGGAGAACGTGGCGGCGCACCACGGGAGCCTGTCGCGGGAGACGCGGTACGACACGGAGCAGCGCCTGAAGGAAGGGCGCGTGCGGGTGTGCGTCGCGAGCGCGTCACTGGAGCTGGGGATAGACATCGGCGACATCGACCTCGTCTGCCAGATCGGGTCGCCGCGCAACATCGGCGTCGCGCTGCAGCGCGTCGGGCGGTCGGGGCACTTCCTCGGCGGCACGCCGAAGGGGCGTTTCTTCCCATTGACGCGTGACGAACTCGTGGAGACGGTAGCGCTGTTGCGGTGCATCAAGGACGGCGCGCTGGATGCGCTGCACATCCCGCCGTGGCCGCTGGACGTGCTTGCGCAGCAGGTCGTGGCGTCGTGCGTCATGGAGGAGTGGGACGAGGACGCGCTGTACGCGTTGCTGACGCGGGCGTACCCGTACCATGAACTCTCACGTGAGCGTTTCGACGACGTGGTGCGGATGCTCTCGGAGGGCGTCGCGGGACGATGGGGACGCACGACGGCGTACCTGCACCGCGACGGCGTGAACCGGAAGGTGAAGGCACGGCGCGGCGCGCGCATCACGGCGGTCGCCAACGGCGGCGCGATACCGGACACGGCGGACTACCGCGTCATCGCGG
>DAOUHP010000114.1:0-56959 GCA_034428575.1 Dehalococcoidia bacterium
GGTCTCCTTAAGATAAAGAGGGTACTGCAGGGTGGGGATGGGGTGTGGGGGTGGTCGCACGCTCACCAATGCTCCGTACCCGGCCCGCCTTTGAACGGGCCTACGATGTTTGAGGTTATCCAGCCGCCGTAGTAGCCGCCCGGCTGTGGGACGACGCGCTCGCCGTCAACAGAGCAGGCGTCCGTGCGACCCGCGTGGAAGGCGAACCATCCGGCTATCGCCTCGTAGCCATCGAATGGCGACGGGTAGCACCATGCTGCGGCCTGCGCCTCGCGTCCGCGTACGCTCAGCGTCCAGTAGGAGGCAACGCCTTTCCACTCGCAGAGCGTCGTGTGGCTCATAGGGCGCAGGAACACGCGCTTCACGTCCTCCGGCGGGAAGTAGTAGACCGGCGCGCCCGATGTCTCGCAGACCCGCATCCCGCGCGTCGTCTCCGCGACGACCACGCCCGCGAACTCAACGCGCAGCGCTTGCGATACGGGCTCGATCCGAGGCGGGCGCGGGTAGTCCCACACAGACTCCTGGCCTGGGCCGGGCGCCTCGATGTTCGCCGTCCGCTCGCGGTGAAGCGTGCGCCAGTGAGCTGCCTCTTCTTCTGTCGTTCGTTCTGCCATCAGAGAGGTCCTTGCGTACCTGACCAATCAACCCCGCCCCACGCACGCAGGGCCCTTGCCCTAAGGATAGTCTGAAAAGTGCGGCGTCTGCGGGCCGCCCCCGTCAATCCCGCACCGCCTGGAATCCAGGGCGTGGCGCCTGGTCCCTTCCCTCTCGATGGGGGAAGGTGAGAGCCTGCCCCGCACTTGATGCGGGGATGGGGGTGAATGGGCGGGGCGTGGGAATGAGAGGTGTTGTCATGCTGAGCGGAGCGCAGCGGAGTCGAAGCATCTCTCGGGGATGGCCCGCTCGTGGTGAGCCCGTCGAACCATCCTGTCCATCCTCTCCACGCAGGGCCCTTGCCCTGAGGATAGTCTGAAAAGTGCGGCGTCTGCGGGCCGCCCCCGTCAATCCTGTCCACCCTGTCCACGCATGCCCGGCTCCCCTCTCCCTCTGGGAGAGGGGTTGGGGGTGAGGGTGAAACGGCAGGGTGGCAGTCAAGCCCATGTGCGGGCAGCGCACGCGGTGGGGAATGAGAGGTGTTGTCATGCTGAGCGGAGCGCAGCGGAGTCGAAGCATCTCTCGGGGATGGCCCGCTCGTGGTGAGCCCGTCGAACCATCCTGTCCATCCTCTCCATCGATGTTGAATATGTGACACGCGCCCGTTGCGCGCCCGACTCACCCCTCCCTACCATGTCTGCATGACTACACAACCCGCTTCCATGCCTGACAACCGAATAGACGTAGACACCCTCCCGCCGAAGGACGCCGCATACCTCGACCGCATCGAGCGCGCCCTCCGCTGCGGAGTCCCCGGCTGCGACTGCGCCTCGGGCCCCAGGGTCCACTGTCCCTGCCACGACAACCCCCTGGTGCCCACCCTTGCCATCTCCTACGACGAGGACACTGGCTTCTCTTTCGCATGCACCCGCTGCCCCGTGCACAGGGTCATGGAAGCCCTCGCGGAGCCCCGCCCCAACGATGGCGCGAAGACCCGTGCCGCGCAGGCCTTCCTCACCCGTGCCCTCACTGGAGGTCCCCGACCAGCAGCAGCCGTCGAGCGCGAAGTCGCCCTCCTAGGTATCTCAAAGGCAACTCTCGTCAGGGTCCGCACTTTGTGCAACGTCAAAGCCTTCCGCGTCAGCACGCCCGGAGTCCCCAGCGGTGCAGGTGCGTGGCACTGGTCCTTTCCGTCGGGAGACACTTCGCAGCAGGATGAAACAGAGTGAACACCCGTCAAACTTGTAAACGGATGAGATTGTTGTTGCCTTGTTCCCCGGAAGCAGGCCACGGCCATGAAAACACCGGTCAAGGGCGGAACAAGGATCTCAAAACAGCATCCCTCTCACTCGTGGAATTCGGGAACAAGGCTCTCATCAGACCCCCCGTTGAGATTCTTGTTCACACCCCTTCCCGCCGTTCCTGCGCAGGCAGGAACAACGCATCCTTGGGGCTGGTGGGAGCGTGGGGCGCGTTGACTCCCCTCTCCCTCTGGGAGAGGGGCTGGGGGTGAGGGTGGATGCCTGACTCCCTTCTCCCTCTGGGGGTGAGGGTTGGGGCGGTGCGGAGTGCCTGACCCCCCTTCCCCCTTGATGGGGGAAGGCTGGGATGGGGGTGAACAACGCGCGGGGGCCGGGTGCCTGATCCCCTCTCCCTACAAGGGGAGAGGGCTAGGGTGAGGGTACTCCGGGGGCGGGGTTGGGTGGGTGCCTGACTCCCCTCTCCCTCTGGGGGTGAGGGTGGGTGCCAGTGCGAGGTGCCTGACCCCTTCCCTCTTGATGCGGGAAGGCTGGGATGGGGGTGAACAAGGGGCTGGTCAGCGTGCCTCGCTCCCCTCTCCCTCTGGGAGAGGGGCTGGGGGTGAGGGTGGGTGCCGGTGCGGCATCAGGCTCGTGCTTGTGACACCAGCCCATAGCGCGGTCGCGGCCCTGTTGTGGATGATTCCTGCGATGAGCGAAGTGAACGCAACGACGACCGGCGAGCGGATACTCCAGGAGCCCCGCTACCGACCTGTCCTGATCCGCGACATGCCGGACGAGCAGCGTCCCCGCGAGCGTTTGCGCAACGCCGGGCCAGCCGCGCTGGGCGACGCGGAACTGCTCGCGATCCTGCTGCGCACAGGCACGCGGGCGGAGAGCGCCGTCACGCTGGCCAGCCGGTTGCTGTCGGAGGCGGGCGGATTGGAGCGTCTCGCGCGCGTATCCCACGGAGAGTTGTGCGCGTTCCACGGGTTCGGCGAGGCAAAGGCGGCCCACTTGTTGGCGGCGTTGGAGCTGGGGAGACGCATCGCCACACTGAACGACGACGACGGTCCGCCCGTGCTCCAGACATCGGTGGACGTGGCGCGGATGATGAAGCCAATCATGGAGTTCCTGCCGCAGGAACAACTGCGCGTGCTGTCGCTCAACTCACGGAACCAGTTGCTGGCCTCCTCCACGGTGTTCAAGGGGACGGTCAACAGTGTCAACGTGCGTCCCGTGGAAGTGTTCCGGCAAGCCGTGCAGGTGAATGCCCCGAGCGTGGTGATGGTGCACAACCATCCTTCCGGAGACCCGAGTCCGAGCGCCGCGGATGTGGCGCTGACCAGGGAGATAGCCGCCGTCGGCAAGACTCTGGACATCAAACTGGCGGACCACGTGGTCGTCGCACGGGACGGCTACGTAAGCATGCGGGACCGGCAGGTGATCAAGTAGCGCGGCGTGCGAGGGCAGCCCTTCGCACAGGGCCCGGAGAGAGTTGGCGTATCCTAGAGCACGACGGCGCAGCCGTGACGGCGCGCCTGAAAGGAGACACGGATGGCTGAAGTTTCCCGACATGAGCCCGGCATGTTCAACTGGGTGGACCTGATGACCACCGACGTGGAAAGCGCGAGGAAGTTCTACTCCACTCTGCTCGGATGCGAGACCGTCGACAACCCGGTGAGCGACGATTTCGTCTACACCCTCTTCAGCCGGAACGGGAAGAACATCGCGGGGATGTCCCCGATGATGCCGGACATGCTGGACCAGGGAGTGCCTCCCCACTGGAACTCCTACGTTGCGGTTGAGGATGCGGAGGCGGCTGCGGAGAAGGCGATCGGTCTGGGTGGGACGGTGATCGTGCCGCCTATGGACGTGATGGAGTTCGGGCGGATGGCCGGCATCATCGACCCGACCGGTGCCGTCCTGAATCTGTGGGAGGCGAAGGCGCACATCGGCGCAGACCTCATCGGCGAGGCCGGCGCGTTCTGTTGGGCCGAGCTGTACACCCACGACACCGAAGCGGCGGGCAACTTCTACTCCGGGTTGTTCGGCTGGGAGCTGGAGCAGGTACCGGGAGCGGGCGGTATGCCGTATAACCTCTTTACGAGCGGAGGTGCGCCCGCGGCGGGGATGCTCGCCATTCAGCCGATATGGGGCGAGGTCCCGCCGAACTGGACGGTTTATTTCGGGGTGGAGGAACTGGATGCGGCGCTGGAGCAGGTGACGGCGATGGGCGGCAGCATCCAGGTGCAGCCGATGTCCGTGCCGGGGATAGGGAAGCTCAGCCTCATCGCCGATCCCCAGCACGTCTACGTGATGCTCATCGAGTTGGAGCAAGCGGCCTGACGCGGCTCCAGGGCAGGAGCAGGCAGTCGCCAATGCCTGCCTGCTCCGGATGTGAGGTAGACCGAGCGCGATGGAACTGGGAACCGAGCTGTTCGACGACATCGTCGTCATACTCGTAGCGGCAGGAGCCGGAGGGCTCGGCGCGCGCCTCCTCCGTTTGCCTCCCATCATCGGCTACCTCGTGGCCGGCGCGGTGGTCGGGCCACATGCGCTGGGCATGGTGACGCAGTTGGAGGATGTCCAGACGCTGGCCGAGTTCGGCGTCATTCTGCTGCTGTTCGCCGTAGGCGTGGAGATATCGCTGTCGGACCTGCGCCGGCTCGGGTGGCGGGTGCTGGTAGCCAGCGTGGGCCAGATAACGCTGACGATAGCCGTGGGATACGGCATCGGCACGGCGCTCGGTTGGGATGCGCGCGCGTCGCTCACCGCGGGCATGGCGCTCTCGCTGAGCAGCACCATGGTCGCACTGAAGACGCTGAACGACCGCGGCGAGCTGGGCACGCTGCATGGGCGTATGGCGGCGGGGATGCTGCTCGTGCAGGACCTTGCATTCGTGCCCATGATGGCCGTGATCGGTGCGCTGGGAGGCGAGGGCGAGTCGCTCGCTACCGAGCTGGCCGTCAGTGCGGCGAAGGCAGCCGCCATCCTCGCAGTGGTGTGGTTCGTGGGTTCGCTCGGCCTCCCGTGGCTGCTCAAGCGAGTGGCGCTGGTGGGAGCGCGGGAATCGTTCGTCGTCACCGTGATGGGGGCGGCGCTCGGCGCGGCGGCGCTCACGTCCTGGGCCGGGCTGTCCGCGCCGCTGGGGGCGTTCGTTGCCGGCCTGGTGCTGAGTGAGTCGGACTGGGCGGGACGCCGTGCGCTCTCCGAAGTCATCCCGGTCCGAGACGTCTTCGCCGCCTTGTTCTTCGTGTCGCTGGGCATGCTGACAGACATCGACTTCCTGGCCTCGCATCTGGGGGAGGTGGCGCTCTTCATCGGAGCGTCGATCGTGGTCAAGCTCCTCCTGATCCACACGCTTACCCGGGCATTGGGATACCTGCCGGACACGGCAGCCCGCACCAGCTTCCTGATGATTCAGATAGGCGAGTTCAGCTTCATCGTGGCGGGCACAGCGGTTGCCTTGGGAGTCGCGAGCGAAGAGCTCCTGTTGCTGATCATCACGGCGGCGGTGGTGACGATGGGCATCACGCCGGGATTCGTAGGGCTGGCATCGAAGGTGCTGACGTCCCTGGGGGCGCGTTCCTCCTTCTTCGCGCGGCACCTTGCGGGGGCGGCGGGGGCGGAATCGACGTTGGAACGCGCGCCTGCACTGCGGGGGCACGTCGTGGTCGCGGGGTACGGACGCGTGGGCTCATTCATCGTGCAGGAGATCAGGCGTCTCGGATTGCCCTACATCGCCATCGAATCCGACCCGGCGATCCTCTCGCGCGAGATCGCAAACGACGACTCGCTCATCTACGGCGATGCCACGAACGACGCAGTGCTGACGGCGGCGGGGGTACAGCACGCGCGGCTGTTCGTCGCGGCGCTTCCAGAGCACGTGTCAGCGCTCGTTGCGGTGCAGCATGTGCGGCGGCTCAACCCGGAGGTGCGCATCGTGAGCCGGGCCGGGCGGGCGGAGGAAGTGCGCGCGCTGGAGGACAACGGGGCCGACGCCGTGGTCTGGCCGGAGCTGGAAGCGGCGCTGGAGATGATGCGCGTCTCCCTGCTGGACGTTGGCGTGGCGAAGCCGGTGGTGGAAGAACTCGTCGAAGAGGCCCGCGCCGAGCTGGGCGAATGGGCCCCGGACGACGATGAGTCTCCGTCCTCAGGCGATACTCACGGTTCGTCCGTGTAGCCCGCCATCTGCGAGGCAGCACCGCGCTTGGCCAGCTCCTGCTCGAAGTGCGCCCGTATGGCCGGGTCCTCTTCCTTGAATTGTATCTGCGGCCCGCCCGTGTTCTTGTAGCGGGCGCCGACGTATCCCGCGTACCGGGGGTTACCGTAGCGCAAGACCAAGTAGCGGATCGGCTCCGCGCTGCAGTTGAAGTGCTGGTGATAGCCGGTGCCGGGCGACATGAGCGTTCCTGCCGTGTAGTCCAACTGCTCCCATTCCGTCCCCGGCGTGGGGTGAACGCCTTCCGGCCATTGCAGGTCGTATCCCTCCCCGCTCAGGAAGAGGTAGGCCACGTCGGACACCAGCCCCGCGCGCTTGCGGTTCGCCTCGCCGGTATGCGCCTTTTTGTAGGTCCCCGCGGGGAATTCGGAGAGGTGGCAGATGAAATGGCCGTTGGCCATGTTGATCATCATGTTCTCGCCGGGCCCACGGGCGGTCCACCGGTCCAGCACGACGTTGTGTACGTTCGGGATGAAGTTCGTCTCCATGAACCGGTCCTCGATCTTGGACGTCTTCCCGCTGAAGTACAGTTCGTCCGTGGGGTCGAACCGGTCGGGGAACGTCATGGGGCAGTCGAAGATGAGTTCGGGGCTGCCGTAGAGGTTGAAGGCGGTGGGAGCGTTGGTCGCGCCGTACAACCGCACGGTCTCGTCGCCGCTGGCGTTGTAGAGCTCGTGCCAGGCGTTGAGGGGGATCGAGAAGACGCTCCCCTCCTGCCATTCGAACGTCTGCCTTGGCTGGCCCTCGTACCAGACGGAGGTCGCACCACGCCCCTTCAGGACGAAGAATATCTCCTCGTACATGTGGCGCTCGACGTTGAAGGTACCGCCCGGCGGTATCTCGCAGACGAACCGTATGGTCCCCTGGTTGTTTATCAGTGCGCCTTCCAATGGGTCGGCCGTGAGGTCGAGCAGCGCGGCGTTGGTGCCGGTGCGCCCCCACGGTTCGACGCCGATGGTGTGGATGTTCTCGACGAGCTGCTGCGTGTGCACCTTCAAACCCTCGTCGCTCACCCATTTCTCATAGGGTGTGAGTGACCAGGGCTCGTAGCGGTCGACGAAAGAGACCATGTGCGCCTCCCAGTGTTGTCCGGTTGGGCGGAGTATACCCTCGCGCCAGAGAACACGCGCGGCGCAAGCGTGAAGGTGCTACGCTATCGCCGCAGGTCGCTCATCGACCGGCGCGTGAAGAGTTAGGGCAAGCCGGGAAGGAGGCAGTCATGGTGCAGCAGGCAGAGAAGTTGCAGATCAAGACGACAGGCATAGACCACGTGGTGCTCTGGGTGAACGACCTCCCGCGCGCCAGGCGCTTCTACATGGACGTGCTCGGCATGAGCGTCGGCCACGAGAACGACTGGCAGTGCTTCCTGCGGTGCGGCGAGTACGACCAGATAGCGCTGTTCGACGCGGCGCGCATCGACGGCGCGTCCAGCGGGCGCGAGTTGAACCACATGGCGCTCCGCATGGAGCCCGCAAGCTACGAGGAGACGAAGGCGCGGATCGAAGCGGAGGGGATCGCGGTTCGGGGCCGCACGGGCGACCCGACGTGTATCTACTTCGACGACCCTGACGGCCACACGCTCCAACTCCTGTACAAGGGACATGACGGCTGATGACGGCCGTGCAAGAGGCCGCGCGAGCCGCCGTCGACGCCGCACGCGATGAGTTGACCTCCCTCAGCCGCCGGATCCACGCGCATCCCGAACTCGGGTACGAGGAGGAGCAGGCGTCCGGTTGGCTTGAGGAAACGCTGGACGCCGCGGGCTTCGCCGTCGAGCCCGGCGTGTGCGGCCTGCCGACCGCGTTCCGCGCAACGAAGGGCTCCGGCCCGCTGCACGTCGTGGTCTGCGCCGAGTACGACGCCCTGCCCGGCATCGGGCACGCCTGTGGGCACAACGTCATCGCGGCGAGCGCGGTCGGCGCAGGCATCGGCGCTGGGTCTGTGGCGGACGATGCCGGACTCACCGTCACGGTGATGGGCACGCCAGCGGAAGAAGTGCTGCGCTCCGGCGGCAAGATACGCCTGCTGGAAGGCGGCGCGTTCGATGGCGCTCACGCCGCAATGATGGCGCACCCCGCTCCTTGGGACGTGGCAGTCTGGCCCATCGTCGCGGCGTCGTTCTTCGAGGTGCACTACGAAGGGAAGGCGGCGCACGCGTCCGGTTTCCCGGAGCAGGGCATCAACGCCGCCGACGCGCTCACCATCGCCCAGACTGCCATCGGCCTGCTCCGCCAGCACATCCGCTCCACGGACCGGGTCCACGGCATCGTCACGCACGGCGGCGACGCGTTCAACATCATCCCCGCCCACGCGTCCGCGGACTACGCGGTTCGCGCCATCACGCTGGACGACCTTACAGAGGTCTACGACAAGGTAATGCGCTGCTTCGAGGCAGGGGCGCTGGCCACTGGCGCCCACCTCAGGGTCATCGGCGGCGACAGACCGTTCGCGCACCTCGAGCACGACCTCGAGATGGCGGCGGCTTACCAGCGGAACGCTGAGCAACTGGGGCGCAGGTTCCCGGTTCCGGGTGAGCCGAGCCCCGCGACGCCGGTATCGACCGACATGGGCAACGTGTCGCTGGCCCTGCCCTCCATCCACCCCGCGATAGGGATCGAGTCGCTCCCCGCGGTGAACCACCAGCCGGAATTCGCCGCAGCCTGTGCCACCCCCGCAGCCGACCAGGCGCTCTACGATGCCGCGGTCGCCATGGCGTGGACGATGCTGGACATGGTCGAGACACCAGCGCTGCGGGAACGTCTGCTGGCGAAATAGCCCCGCCGTCGGCAAGAGCGCGGTAAACGAAAGAGCGGGAGCCTGTGGCTCCCGCTCTTCTCTAAGTTGCTCGCAACTCAGGCTAGAAGGCAAGCACGACTATCAGGACGAGTACGACCGTGATGATGATGCCTGCGGTCACTGTGCCTTTGACGGTGTCGAGTGGGTTCTTCATGATGAAGCTTCCTTTCTCGTGCTTGACTTAGTTCCAGAGGAGAGGCAGGTTCACCGCCGCCACCATGAAGAAGAGCATCGGGATGGAGAGCATGGTGTTCGTGCGGGAAGCCAGCAGCGCGGTTCGCGCCCACTTCGGCTGTTCGGCAGGAGCGGGTGTCCCGTTCTCGAGGGTGTCCTTCACGGCAGCGATGATCTTCTGCTGGTTCGGCCAGATAATCATCCAGACGTTGTACGCCATGACGATGCCCAGGACGCCGCCGATGATGATCGACTTCCCGCGAGCCGTGTCCAACAGATAGGAGCCACCGGCGTTGAGGTCGCCCACGCCCATTTCTGCACTGACGATGAAGAGGAGGCCGAAGAGCAGAGTGGACAGCGAAGCCCAGCGGAAGACATTCAGCGAGAACGGCAGGATGGTCGTCTGGTAGTGCGGCCTGGCCGACGCTTCCATGCGTGGGAGAGCGATCGCCTGAATGAAGTTGTAGAAGTACAGTATGCCTATCCACAGTATGCCGCTGAAGATATGCCCGTAACGCACGAGGTCTAGGTAAACTTGTTCTGCGTCTGACATCGGTTGCTCCTTTCCCGGCAGTTGTGCAGCGAGATTACTCCACGACGGTAATCTTGCCAACCATCCCCGAACCTTCGTGTCCGGCCACCGTGCACACGAGCCTGTACGTTCCCGCTTCCTTGAAGGTGAAGGTCTCGACCTGGGGCTCTTCGTTCCTCGGCACGACCCAGTTGATGCTCAACTCCTTCACGGTAAAGGTATGCGGTTCATCTTCGGATAGCAAGCGGAATTTCACCGTCTCCCCCACTTCAAATTCGAAGGACTTGGGTTCGTAGAGGTAGTTCCGCATATCGACGTCCAGCACGCCGTCCGTCGGCACGGCAGGTGTCGGGGTGGGTCCGGAGGGACCACATCCGGCAAGGATGCCCAGCGCAAGAACAGCTATCGTGAGGTAGAGGGCTAAGGTGGAACGTATCTTCACAGGTCTATTTTACAGCGACGCCATTGCGTCCCGCGCCTGCTGGGCGGCGAACGCGATGTCTTCCGACGTGTGCGCCAGCGACACGAACGCAGCCTCGAACTGCGACGGCGCAAGGTAGACTCCGCGCTCCAGCAGTCCGTGGAAGAACGCGGCATACTGCCCTGTATCCGAGGACGCCGCCTCGACCCAGGTCGTTACGGGTGGTCCGGTGAAGAACGTCGTGAGCATGGAGCCGACCCTGTTCACCGCAAGCGACACGCCCGCGGCTTCTCCCACAGCGAGTAGCCCGGCCTCGGCCTCGGCGCCGAGCGCCTCCAGCGTGTCGTAAGCACCCGGCTTCGCCAGCTCCTGCAGACAGGCGATGCCCGCAGCCGTGGCGAGTGGGTTACCGGAGAGCGTTCCCGCCTGGTACGCGGGGCCGAGCGGGGCCGCCACCTGCATCACATCGGCACGACCGCCGTATGCTCCCACTGGCAGGCCGCCTCCGATGATCTTGCCAAGACACGTGAGATCGGGCCTCATGCGGTAGCGCTCTTGCGCCCCGCCATACGCCACCCGGAAGCCGGTGATCACCTCGTCGAATATGAGCAGCGCGCCGTTGTCGTCGCACAGCTTCCGGAGACCGGTCAGGAAGCCATCGGCCGGGGGGACGACGCCCATGTTGCCCGCGACCGGCTCCACGATGACTGCCGCGACCTGGTTCACATTCGCGTCGAAGAGCGCCTCAACCGACGCAAGGTCGTTGTACTCGGCGACGAGTGTCTCCGCTGCGTAGCCGAGGGGGACGCCGGCGCTCGTCGGGACCCCGTAGGTCGCTGCGCCCGACCCCGCCTTCACGAGCAGGCCGTCCGCGTGGCCGTGGTAGTTGCCGTTGAACTTGAGCAGTTTGCTGCGGCCCGTGTAAGCGCGAGCGATGCGGATGGCGCTCATCGCAGCCTCGGTGCCAGAGTTGACCAGGCGCAACATCTCGATGGACGGCATGGCGCGCGTTATGAGCTCTGCGAGCTCCACTTCGCCTTCCGTCGGCGCGCCGAAGCTCGTGCCGTCCGCCGCCGCACGCTGCACCGCCTCGACCACGGCCGGGTGCGCGTGGCCCAGCACCAGCGGCCCCCACGACCCCACGAAGTCGAGGAATTCATTGCCATCCGCGTCCCGCACATGCGCGCCGCTCCCGCTGACGATGAACGGAGGCGTGCCGCCCACCGCTCCGAACGAGCGGACAGGGCTGTTGACACCGCCGGGGATGAGCCTGCGAGCGCGGGTGAAGAGTCGTTCCGAGTTATCGAGCCGCATCGTGCTGAGAGTGACAGTCTAGCACGCCCTATAGCATCGCTATCCTCACGCGCAAGGCCAGTGGGTCGCTCAAGGTTGAGCGGTACTCGGTGTAGTTGGCGATGAGCGCCCACCGCTCTCGGTACACAGAGAGCCGGTCACTCAGGGGTTCCTCCGGGGGAGAATCGAGTTCCAGTTTCCATTCGGGCTCGCCGGGAGCGCCGGTGGCGAATCGCTCGAATACAGTGGAAGGCAACAACCACGCTTCCGGGCCCGGAGCGACACACAGGATGAACAGGTGCGGGCGGGGGCGGAAGCGGCGCATGAGGAAGGAACGCCCGTCTTCCGCAGAAACAGGCTCCCTGACGATGACCTCCACGTACTGCCCGTCGCCCGTCCTGACGGCGAGGTCCACGTCGGCGGAGCCGCCGACCGGCTCGAACACGGCCGCATGCCGCTCTATGAGATTCCCGGTGACGTACTCTTTGGCGCTGGCGTCAGCCATGGGCTCAGACGTCTCCCCGCAGGAGCCTGGCGGCGTCCCTTGCGAAGTACGTGATGATGATGTCGGCGCCCGCGCGCTTGATGCTCGTGAGCGTCTCCAGCATGGCGGAGCGTTCGTCCAACCAGCCGTTGGCTGCGGCAGCCTTGAGCATGGCGTATTCGCCCGAGACGTTATACGCAGCGATGGGAAGGTCGAACGCATCTCGCGCCCGCGCGATCACGTCCAGATATGCGAGTGCCGGCTTGACCATGAGGATGTCAGCCCCTTCGGCAGCGTCCTGCTGCAGCTCACGCATCGCTTCCCTGGCATTCGCACCATCCATCTGGTACGCCTTCCGGTCGCCTGACTGAGGAGCTGAGTCCGCGGCGGCGCGGAACGGCCCGTAGAAGGCGGATGCCATCTTGGAAGCGTAGGCCATCACCGGAACATCCTCGTGCCCGGCGGAATCGAGGGCGGCACGTATCGCTCCCACCTGCCCGTCCATCATTGCAGACGGAGCGACGATGTCCGCCCCGGCGTCGGCCTGCGAAACCGCCGTGCGAGCGAGCAGTTCGAGCGTCGCGTCGTTGGCAACCGTTCCGTCATCCAGCAGCACGCCGCAATGGCCGTGATCGGTGTATTCGCAGAGGCAGACGTCCGTGATGACCACCACATCCGGGAGCGCCTGCTTCAACGCCGACGTTGCCTGCTGGATGATGCCGTCAGAATCGTACGCGCCGGAGCCGAGCCTGTCCTTGGTCGGCGGCAGGCCAAAGAGGAGCACTGCACGAACACCGAGTTGCTCCGCCTCTGCCGCTTCCCGAACGAGATTGTCTATGGAGAGTTGCGCCTGCCCTGGCATGGGGTCGATGGGCACCCGAACGTCGCGACCGTGCGTTACGAACACAGGAAAAACGAGATCAGCGGGACGCAGGGACGTCTCCCGCACCATCTCCCGCAACACAGGAGTGCGCCGGAGCCTGCGCGGACGAACCGCGGGGAAGAGCGCATTCCCGGTAAGGCCCCCCCGTTCGGTCCGTAGCTCACTCATCGCTCAGAACCTCCAACACGGCGTCCGCGACCCCGCGCACGGTGTGTTCTGCCGCCTCTGCATCAACTCGTACGCCAAGCTCTGACGCGGTCTTGCTCGTTACCGGTCCGATGGAAACCACCTTGCTCCCGTTGATGAGCTCAGCGCCACCCAGCAGGCTCACGAGGTTCCGCACCGTGGAAGAGCTCGTGAACGCCACCGCGTCTATCGTACCAGAGGCCAGCGTCTCCCTTGCAGCAGTAGCCGCGTCGGCAGGTATGGCCGTGTGGTAGGCGCTGACCTCAGTGACAAGCGCCCCCATCTCGCGAAGTCCGTCCGGAAGAGTCGGCGGAGCGACGTCGGCGCGCGGCAGGAGTATCCGCGAGCCACGGATGTCCAGCGAAGCGAATGAGTTCGCGACCGAACGCGACGTGTACGCGGCGGGGAGCAGGTCCGCGGTTATGCCGCGAGAGGCGAGCGCATCTGCTGTGGCCGGTCCGATGGCTGCTACCTTGGCCTGCGCGAACGCTCGCGCGTCCCTTCCCGCTGCAGCCAGACGCCCGAATACGGCATCCACGCCGTTGGTGCTCGTGAAGATGACCCAGTGGAAGCTGGCCAACTCCGCAAGAGCAGCATCCAGCATCGACACATCGGAGAGCGGTTCAACCGCAATCGTCGGCAGTTCCACCGCTTCCGCGCCATGCGCGGTCAACAGCGCACTGAGCGTACCCGCCTGGGTGCGCGAGCGCGTAACGAGCACGCGTCTGCCGAAGAGGGGAGTGCGGTCGAACCAGCGCAGAGCAGGACGCAGGGCCGCGGTTTCGCCGATGACCGTGACTACCGGCGACGTGATCCCTGTCGCCTCACCCCTCTCCACGATGTCCGCCAGCGTGCCGCTCACTGTGCGTTGGTGTGGAAGCGTGCCCCACTGCGTTACGGCGGCAGGGGTATCCGGCGACCGTCCTTCCTCGAGCAGCGCCCTGACTATGGTTGGCAGACTGCGCCATCCCATGAGCACGACGAGCGTTCCGCCCAGGCGGGCGAGCGCTTTCCAGTCCACCTGGGGGTCCGGTTTCGCGGGGTCTTCGGAACCGGTAACGACCGTAAACGCGGCCGCGATGTCCCGGTGCGTGACCGGCACTCCGGCATATGCGGGGACCGCTATGGCGGACGTGACACCGGGGACCACATCGAACGGTACGCCTGCCTCAGCCAGGGCTATTGCCTCCTCACCGCCGCGCCCGAACACGAACGGGTCCCCGCCTTTCAGCCGGACGACCGTCCTGCCGTTCCACGCATGCGCTGCAAGCTGCTCGTTTATGAAGGTCTGGAACTCGCCCGGGGTATCGGGCTCCTTGCCAACGTAGATCAGCTCCGCGTTGGGCGCCAGCGCGAGTACCGCCGGCGAGACGAGCCGGTCGTACACCACAACATCGGCCCTGCGGAGCAGTTCAGCGCCTCTCGCTGTGATAAGACCGGGGTCTCCCGGGCCGGCCCCAACCAGGTATACGGCGCCGCTCGCCCTCATGGAGCAGCCTCCTCCAGTAGCGCGGATGCACCCTGCTCAAGGAACGCGTGGTACGCAGCCCTTCCCAGAAGGTCAGGCTCCAGGATGCTGCCCGTCACCTCAACGCGATAGCTCGTGGAGCCGTCCGGAGGTGTAACCGTCGCGAACAGCCGCATCTGGTCTCCCTGCACCTCGGCAAACGCCCCAAGCGGCAGGCGGCAGCCGCTGCCTGCCGCACGCAGCAGAGCACGCTCCGCTTCGACTGCGGCCTTGGTCGGCTCGTGCACGAGTTGGCGAAGGAGTGCGAGCATCTCCCGGTCGTCGGAGCGCGCTTCGGCAGCGAGCGCAGCCTGCGCGGGCGCCGGGGTGCACACGTGAGGGGAGAGGCGTTCTGCGATGCGTTCTGTCATGCCGAGGCGCTCCACGCCAGCAGCAGCGACGACAACACCGTCGTAGTCCGGCCCCTCCGATTTGCCGATGCGCGTTTCCACGTTCCCGCGGATGGGCAGGAGTTGGATGTCCTTCCGTCCATGAGCGATCTGGGCGGCGCGGCGAGGGCTGCTCGTGCCGACGCGCGCTCCCTGCGGCAGATCGAGCAGGCCCACGTTCCAGCGGTCTATCAGGACGTCACGAGGGTCTTCGCGCTCCAGTACCGGAATGACGGTCAACCCTTCCGGCTGGGTGGTCGGCAGGTCCTTCAGACTGTGCACCGCCACGTCTACGCGCCCATCCTGCACGGCCTTCTCGATGGCAGACGTGAACACGCCGAGCCCCAGTGACTCGATGGCAGCGTCCGGCTGCTCGTCTCCGGTCGATGCGATGGTCTCGATGCGTACGGCATACTCCGGCGCCACGGATGCGAGTGCATCGGCGACCGCGCGCGCCTGCGTCAGCGCCAGCCTGCTCCCCCGTGTCCCGATGGTGATGGTGCGCGCCATGGCCGGACGCGCTACTCGTCCAGCCCGAAGAGCCGGCGGGCGGACTGCGTTACGGACTCGTCGTTGCGCTCGCGCAGGTGGGCGGTGGGCTGGTGCAGGAGCTTCTTTACGAGCGCCTTCGTCATCTGCTCGATGCGGCGCGCATCGTCCCCTGACAGTCCGTCCATTCGTTCGATCGTGCGCGCAACCTCGGCGGCGCGCATCTCTTCCGCTTCGTGTCTTATCGCGGCGATGGTGGGAGTAACTCCCCGTGCCTTCCACCACTGCCGGAACTTCGCCGTCTCCTCCGCGACGATGGCCTCAACGTGACGCGCTTCCGCCTCGCGCTGCTGCCGGTTGGCCTCGGCCAGCGATTCGACGTCTTCCAGCGTGTAGACATGGACGCCGTGGACCCTCGCCGCCGCGGGGTCCACGTCGCGCGGAACAGCCATGTCCATGATCGCAAGCGGTTCCCCGTTTCGACGGGCTGCGGCATCCTCGATGAGCGATGCGGACAGAATGAAGTCCGGAGCGGCGGTGGCGGTGACGGCCAGGTCCGCCTGTGCCAGCAGCGACGCGAGATTGTCCAGGGGCGCTATCTCCGCGTCCAACTCGTGCGCAAGTTCGACAGCGTTCGCGAGTGTTCGGTTGGCGATGACGATACTCGCCGCGCCGGAGTCCCGCAGCGCAAGGCCCGCAAGCCGGGACGCCTCCCCAACTCCGACGATCAGGATCCGCTTCCCCTCCAGCGACCCGATGGCCCGGCGAGCCAGCGCAACACATGCGCGGCTCAACGAGAGGGCGTTACGTCCGATGGCGGTCTCTGTGCGGGCGCGCTTGCCCGTGCGTAGTGCGCTGTGGAACAGGTGCGCCATCGCTCCGCCGGAAGCCCCCTGCTGCCTCGCGGCGCTGAATGCGTCCCTCACCTGCCCGAGTACCTCCGATTCGCCGAGGATCTGCGAATCGAGCCCGGATGCGACACGGAAGAGATGCGACACCGCGTCGTTCTGCTCCAGCGTGTACAGGTGCTTCCGGACCGATTCGACCTCTACATCGAACTGCTCTTCGATGAACTGCTCGATGGCATGCTCCCCGTGTTTCAGCGACGGCGCGAGCGTGTATATCTCCGTGCGGTTGCAGGTGGCCACGATGACACCGTGACCGGCGTAACGCCGGAGGGTCTCCAGCGCCGGGGGCAAGGTCTCACTCGTCAGGCTCAACCGTTCCCGCGTTTCCAGCGGAGCGGTGTGATGGCTCAGGCCGGTCATGACGATGTTCATTCGCCTACGACTCCCCGTCGGGACGCAGCGCTTCACGCAGCCGCTGCCTCGCCTCGTCGGCCTTGCCGGCGCGGACGAGATCGAGCAGCTGTTCGTCCATGGCGTCCTGCCACGCCTCCGGTGACGCGCTCCTGCCCTGCGCCTTCAATTCGGCACGAACCTCCGCCAGCGCATCCGCCGCGTCCGACCACTCGATGCACCGGCAGAACGTATCGTGATCGTAGTGAGGCGGGTTCTGTGTTCCGCCCATCAACTCCCGTATCTTCCGCGCCAACGCGGGGCTGGCGCCGCCCGTAGAGACTGCAACCGTGACAGGGCCCCGTTGAACGATGGACGGAGCGATGAACCCGCACAACTCTGCGACGTCCACCACATTGAGCAAGGTCTTCTCCCGCTCCGCTTCCGCGTGGACGCTGCGCTGCACTGCTGGGTCGTCCGTTGCCGCCACCGCCAGCCAAGATCCGGCAAGGTCGCCCGGAGCATACGCGCGCCGGACCCAGCGCAGCCGCCCCTCGGACGCGATGCGCTCCAGTTCCGGCGTGGCGTCAGGGCTGACGAGCGTGACATCCGCGCCGGACACCAGAAGTTGTGCGGTCTTCCGCTCGGCTACCTCGCCCCCGCCGATAACGACGGTGCGTCGTCCTGTTAGATTCAGATAGGCAGGGTAGTATTCCGTCACGCAGGGCCTCTGCTAGCGTCCTTGGTGCATTAGCGTACAGCACCGGCCTCCCGTACGCACGGCCCTTGTCGTCCGTATTCCGCCTCCAGTCGTTTGACGCGCCCGCGTTTGTGCTCTATACATGCAGCACATACGAGGAGCAGTCCTCAGGAGTAGTACATTGGTAGCCTCTGGACGCGAGTTAGACCTGAGTGGAGCGAGAGAAGTAGCCGATAGGCTGCTGGACAACCTCGGCAAGGTGGTCCTCGGCAAGGGGGAAGAGGAGCGGCTGGCTGTGATGACACTGATGTGTCGAGGCCACCTCCTCATCGAAGACGTGCCCGGCGTGGGCAAGACCATGCTGGCGCGCAGCATCGCGAGATCGATCGGGGGCAGCTTCCGCCGCATCCAGTTCACGCCCGATCTGCTCCCAGCCGACATCACCGGCGTCTCCGTGTTCAACCAGAAGAACGGCGAGTTCGAGTACCGCGAGGGCCCCATCTCTGCGCAGGTGGTCCTGGCGGACGAGATCAACCGGGCGTCCCCCAAGACGCAGGCCGCGCTCCTGGAAGCGATGGAAGAGCACCAGGTAACCGTGGACGGGGTGGCGCATCCCATGCCGGAGCCATTCATCGTCATGGCGACGCAGAACCCCATCGAATACGAGGGTACGTTCCCGCTGCCGGAAACCGAGTTGGACAGGTTCCTCGTCCGCCTGCACCTCGGCTACCCTGACTCCGAGGACGAGATCCGGGTACTGGAAGCGCAGCAATACGCCCATCCGGTGGACCATTTGGAGGCGGTGGTTGATGGGGATGACCTGCTCGCTCTCCAGGAGGCTGTGCGTACCATCCACGTCGCGGATGAAGTGAAGGAATACATCGTCGCGTTGGCGAACGCGACACGGAACCACGGAAGCCTTTACCTGGGAGCATCGCCCCGCGGCTCGCTGGCGTTGTTCCGACTCGCGCAGGCCAAGTCGCTGTTGGAAGAGCGGGATTACGCGCTCCCGGACGACGTGAAGGCGCTGGCGTATCCCGCCCTTGGACATCGCATCATCCTCAGCTCGGCGGCGCGCATCCAGGGCACGACAGCGGCGGATGCCATCGCTGAAGTGCTGGAGCGAACGCCCGTAGCGGGAGCGCTGCCCGGCGTGTGATGCGCCGGACCACGGTTACGGCTTGGGAGATGCCAGCATGAACGTGCGTGTGGTATGGATCGGCGTAGGGCTGCTCCTGCTGCTCCTGGCGCTGTCCACCGGAGGCGCGCTCTACTACAGGCTGTTCCTGGGACTCCTCGCCGTGCCCGCGCTCGGATTCCTCGCCAGCGTGCTGTCGGCGCGCCGCATAGAGGGCGGCGTGCAACGGCTCACGGCCTACCTGCAGGTAGGAGACAGCGTGGATGAGCGCATCGTTCTGCAGAACACCCACTGGTGGCCGAAACTGCTACTGGAAGTGCAGCACGACACGCAGCCGTTCGGACGGGCAGGACGCATCGCAACCCTCTGGCCGTACGCGTCGCTCGCCTGGACGACGTCCAGCCATTGCGAGCGCCGCGGCATCTACCGGTTCGGCGAATTGGAGATAACGAGCCGAGACCCATTCGGCCTCTTCAGCAGGACCTTGCGCCTGGGTAGCCCCCAGAGCGCGCTGATCTACCCTGCCACCGTTGACATCTCCGGCTTCTTCGTGCTGTCCGGCAGGGGCTGGACGGAAGGAATCGTCCAGGGACGCACTTTCACGCCCAGTCCCATAGCCGCAGGCGTGCGGGAGTACACGTCCCATGACGCAGTGAGCAGGGTGCACTGGCCCGCAACAGCCCACGTCGGCAAGCTCATGGTGAAGGAGTTCGACCGCGAACCCTCCGGCCCCGCAGATGCTGTCTGGGTCGTGCTCGACCTCGATGAGCGTGTGCAGGCAGGAGAGGGAAGTGAGAGTACGGTGGAGTACGGCGTGACGACCGCCGCATCCGTGGCAAAGCGCTTCCTGGACTCGGGTCGCAATGTGGGGGCGGTCTTCTCCGGACGGGAACAGACCATCATCCCGGCGGCCTCGGGCATCACGCAGCTGGGGCGTGTCTTTCAGGCGCTCGCGCTGATAGAGCCCGGTAGTGCGGGGGGTGTGCAGGAGACTTCCGACGCAGTGAAGAACGAGTTGAGCACGGGCGCGAGCATCGTGCTCATCACGGCAGCGCCCCCGGCAGCCGTTTCTCCTGCCGTGGACATGCTGCGCGCCACCGGCGCGGCGGTCGTGCCGGTGCTCATGGATGCGCCCAGCTTCACGGGCGGACGCAGCGCCGCCAGCGGATTCGACGCCTACGTTATCCGCATGGGGGATGAGATCGGAAGAAAGCTGGACTATCGCTCCGCGCCGGCGAGCCTTGCCATACCGGGACACGAACTCGAGGGTAGGGCTCGATGAGCGTGTTCCCCGCGCGCATGCGTTACGTTGGGACCGTTGACGCCGTATCGCTTTGGGAGCGGTTCATCGGCGGCATCGGGCTCACGCTCACGCTCGTCGGGCTCGTCCTCCTCTCCGTTGTCATGCCGCTACGGGAAGGTAACTGGGCGCCGGGGATGCCGTCGCCCCTGTTGATCGCAGTCATGGGCGGTGCGGCCGGGTGGGCCGTCTACCAGCTGGACTGGACGGTCCGACGCGTTGTCGTTAGCGGCGGCATCGCGGGAGCCTTGCTGACGGCATATGCCGGAGCGTCCACAGCGCCGGGGTTCCCGATCACCGTCCGCGCGTTCAATGCCGCCAGGGACATCGTGCAGTGGGTGGCCGCCATCCCGACAGAGGAGACGCAGGCCGGGCTGATCGAGTTTTCCATGTTCCTCACGCTGGCGGTATGGCTGCTGTGCCTGTTCGGCGTCTGGTGGGCACTGCGCAGCGCGCACGGATGGACGACGGTGTTGTTCGGCGGTGTGATGCTCGCATTCGCCCTGTCCAACCTCCCGGGAGGCCTGGGATGGCGCCTTGGCCTCTTCATGGCGTCGGCCGTCATGCTCCTCATCCACCTCAACGCGGTGCGGCGCATAGAGGAGTGGCGGGGAAGACGAGCCGTATTCGACGCGCGAACGGTACTCGCGCAGTCCGGCATAGTACTCGCAGTGGGACTGCTCGTTACGGCAGCCGTCGCCGCTCTCCCTGCGCCTCCGGTTGCGCCCCTCGGGGCAGTCTCCCGCGCACTCGACGACACGACGCACCAGATCGGCGCGAACTTCAGCCGGATGTTCAGCGCCCTGCCGTCACGCCGGGAATACAAGACGATAACTTTCGGTCAGGAGACCCACTTCCAGGGGAACCCGGAACTCACCGACACGCTGCTCTTCACTGTGCGAGGCCCCCGGACATACTGGCGGGCCCGCTCCTATGCCGTCTACACCGGCAGCGGATGGGAGACGGGAGACGACCCTGAGTACGTTCCGTTCGAGGATATTCCACGACCGGTCGACCGCCGGCGCGTACCCCAGACGAACGAGTTCCGCGTCGCCGCTGCGACCGATTCGCTCTTCACGGGCGGCCTGCCCGCTGCCTTCGACGAGCCCGCCGAGGCGTTGACCACGGCAACGTCCGCCCCCGGCCCCATCCAGGTGCGCTTCTCCACGGGACGGGAGTACTTCCCAACGCGAGTCAATGTCAGCTACGTGAGCACCGGGCTGGAGTCCATCGCGTTGCCGTTCGAGCTCCGCGGTGCGAGCGAGGAGTACCCCGAGTGGACGCAGGCGTATCTCCAGCTGCCGGAGACGCTGCCTGAGCGCGTACGCACGCTCGCGGAGGCGCTCACCGCCGACGCGGAGACGACCTACGACAAGGCGTTGAATATCCGCAATTTCCTCATCTCGATCCCCTACAACCTGGACGTCGACGCTCCGCCGGACGACGCGGATGGCGTGGACCACTTCCTCTTCGAGTCCCAGCAGGGTTACTGTGACTACTACGCCTCTGCCGCAACGGTGTTGCTGAGGGCAGCAGGCATCCCCAGCCGCTACGTGCTCGGCTACGCCCCCGGGCGCTTCAACACGGCGTGGGGTGTCTACGAGGTGCTAGAGCTCAACTACCACGCCTGGGTTGAGGCGTACTTCCCCGAGTACGGTTGGATACGCTTCGAGCCCACTCCACCGGACGCCATCGAGTTCGGCGGCCAGGGCCTCGATTTCTCTCCGCTCCCGGAGGAAGAGATCGACCTCGGAGAGCTGGGCGAGATCCTGGAGGACGAGGAAGAAGACACCTTCGACGTAGACTTCACGCCGCGCACCGAGCTCCCAGGCTGGCTCGTCGCGCTGCTCGCTATCGCGGGTGCGATCGCGATCGCAGCGCCGGTCCTGCTATGGCGGGAGTGGTGGTGGAAGCTGGGTTCGCTTTCACGCTCCGACGAGTTGTTCGCCAAGATGTGCCGGCTCGGCGGGGCGCTCGGCCTGAGGAAGCGTCCGGAGCAAACACCGCTCGAGTATGCGGCGATGCTGTCGGCAGCCATCCCCGAGCAGCGAGCGCAGGTCCTGCGCATCACGTGGGCATACGTGCTGGGACGCTACACGTCCCGCAGGGTCTCTCTCAGCGACCTGCGGCAGGCCGAATGGTCATGGAGCAGCCTGCGCTGGGCCATGATCAGACGCTTCTTCCGCGTGCGCCCCGCCTAGAGGTAGTCTGCACAAGTGCGCCCCTGCCCTTGTCGTGCGTGAGGCTGCTCCCACGCCTCAAGACCCTCACCCCCATCCCAACCTTCCCCCCTCAAGGGGGAAGGGGAACACTCGGAGGAACCCCTAGGTCTTCGCCGTCTCTCCGACGTACCAGGACTCGACGGCGTAGCGGATGTCGTCTTCCGCGCCGCTGATGCCGGCCTCCAGCGGAATGAACTTGATCCGCGGAACCTTGTCCCTGCCCAGCGCCATGTGCTCCGTCGGAACGCTGATGGTCTCGGCCGCTTCCTTGCTGCGGAATACGTTCATGGGCTCTCCGCCGTCCGCGACGATCTGCATCTGCTCCGTCAGCAGCCTGCGGTAGAGGATGATGCCCACGTCCGATTTGCCAAGCCGCTCCATGTAGCGCTTGGCGACCGGCCCCTGCGTTTCCCAGGCCATCTTGTCCTGGTCCACCGTGAAGGTCGTGTCGTACCGGCCCGAGGCGTCGCGGTGAGGGACGTACTTGTAGGGCACCCGCTCCTGCTTCGGCACCGGTTGCCCGGGCGCGACGCGCCACGAGTAGTAGATGAAGTGCAGTGTGTGCTCGTCGTCTATCGGCACGCGATACTGGAGCGTCTTGGACTGGAACCCGCCCACGTACAGGATCTGCGGGAAGAGGATGGGGTGCCCTATCCTCCAGTCGTCGCTCTCCTTGGTGTAGCCCTCCAGCACGCGGCGCTTGATGATGCCGTGGTCGAAGACGTCGAACCCTATCTCCTGGTGCGGGATGCGCGGCGGCATCGTGGCGATGAGGTCGGGCGAGATGGCTTGCTGGTAGTTGGTGTAGAACCGGTGCAGCCACTCAACGTGCACCGGGTCCAGCGAGTTCTCCATGCACTGGAGCCAGTTGCAGTCCAGCGTCGTGATGCCAACGTCGTGGACGGCGTCGTCCCACTGGAACGGGTCCCAGACCGGCAGGAACGGCGTGGGTTGCGGGCCCATGTAGGCGAAGAGCAAACCGCCCATCTCCTGCACCGGGTAGCCCGCGATCTTCACCTTCTCCTTGAACCGCCCGTCCGGGTGGACCGTCTCTTCGAACGGTTGCTCGATGCACTGGCCGGTCTCGTCCATCATCCAGCCGTGGTACATGCAGCGCAGGCCGTGCTCCTCCGGGATGCCGTAGGAGAGGTCGACGCGGCGGTGCGGGCAGAAGCGTTCGATGAGCCCGTAGGTGCCGGACCTGTCCCTGTAGAGGACGAGGTCTTCGCCGAGGACGCGCAAGGCCTTGGTGGGACGGTCTTCGAGCTCCGCTGTTGCGGCGACGGGATGCCAGTATCGGCGCATCAACTCGCCCATCGGCGTCCCGGCCCCAACCTGTGTGAGGCGTTGGTTCTCCTGCTGGCTCAGCATGAAGCTTCCTCCTGTATTCCACCCTCATCCCAACCCTCTCCCTGAAGGAGAGGCGGAATAGTGGCCGGATGGCGGGATTGTAGCACCTGGGTGTTCGGCACGACCAAGAATGCCAAGGGCGGCCGGAACTGGCATCCTTGGTCGATCATCTACGAGTAAACGGACATAGCCATTTGGCATCCTTGGCATCCTTGGTTTGAGGTGTTTACAAGGCCGTGGCCTGCTTCCCGCGACCAAGGATGCAAGGATGCCATCGAAAACGAAAGCTGTGCCGCGAGCGGGTGTGCATTCCGTTGCATCGCGCCGGCGCCGGGTGCCGCTTCGTTGTCATGGAACCATGGTAGTGAGGGATGTGTCATCCGCACAATGGGGCGGTGTCACAGTGGGCCGAGGCGGCGACTACGGCTTGAAGGCGATGGCCTCGCCGAAGCAGATCGCCCCGACTGCGCCGGGATCGGCCTGCCAACTGTCGAGAGCGTCCTGGGCCGTCTCGAACTCCTCGTGGGTCGCCACCCCGTACGTCGTGGCCTTCTCGATAACCGCGGGAGAGAGGAACCAGCCCGAGGCGAAGGAGTGGAAGAAAGCAACGTCCTCCACTGACCCGAAGAATTCGAATGAGGCGCCCGCCTGGATGCCGGTGAAACCTGCTTCGATGAAGACAGCCTTCAACTCCTTCCCCATCTGGGGATAGCCGCCATTGGCCGAGACGAGTTTCGCGAAGGTGACCCATGCATCCTTGGCGCCGAAGTCGGGCTCCAGGAACGACGACGCGATGATGGCCTCCCGGCTGGCGATCATGCCGCCGGGCTTGAGCACGCGCTTCACCTCCGCGAGCACCGCCTGCGTGTCAGGTGCGTGCATCAGCACCGCGTGACAGTGGGCGACGTCGAACGAATCGTCCTCGAAGGGCAGCGCGGTTACGTCGCCGACGTGGAACGTCGCGTTGGCGTGTCCCCCCGCCACGGCAGCCGCCCGCGCCATGAGGACCTGCGATTCCTCCAAATCGATGCCGTGCAGCTCGCCGGGCTCAACAGCATGCGCCAGGCCCACGGAGATGGTGCCCGGTCCGCAGCCGAAGTCCAGCAGACGCATACCCGGCTTGAGGTGCGGAAGCAGGTACGCGGCGTGGCTCTGCGCGCTGCGCCGGTGCAGCATCCGCAGAAACTCATCGCTGTAGCCCATCGTGTACTCAGGGGCCTGTTCGGTCATCGGATCCTCCTTACAAGGGGTGTTGTCCCGCCATGCGCGCGGCTGCGGACGTGTGACCAGCCGGTCACCTGGATTCCCGTTTTCGCGGGAATGACGGGAATCAGGCGTCCTCCACGGCGATGCGCAGGCGCTTGTTGATGCGGCCCTTGCTCTCGTGGCCCACGACGCGGATGCGGCCAACTTCCGACGTATCGGCAACGTGCGTGCCGCCGTCCGCCTGCACGTCCAGCCCCGCGATGTCGACGACGCGCACCTCGCTGATGCCTTCCGGCAGGAGGTTGATCTTCGTCCGGATCAAGTCCGGATGCGCCAGCGCCTCATCGCGCGGCAGGAAGCGCACACTGATCTCCCGCCCGAGGGCTATCTCCGCGTTCGCCAGCTCCTCGACGCGCTCCGCGAAGTCCGCGCTCATGCTCTCCAGCTCGAAGTCCATCCGCGCGGCGAGCGGCGTCATGTTCCCGCCCGTGACGTGCGCGCCGAAGTCCCGCCAGATGACCCCGCACAGGATGTGCAGCGCCGTATGCGTCCGCATCAGTTGGTGCCGGTGCGTCCAGTTCAGTGTGGCCAGCACCGCCTCTCCCACGGCAGGCGCGGAGCCGTCCAATTCGTGCCAGATATCCCCGTCGCGGCGGCGCACACTGGCGACGCGCCGCTCGATGCCGCTCTCGCACGCCAGTATCCCAACGTCGCACGGCTGACCGCCGCCTCCAGGAAAGAACGCCGTGCGATCGAGCGTGATGGCATCACCGTCCGAGGCGGTCACCCGCGCATCGAATATGCGCGTGTAGGCATCGTGGTGGAAGATGGGCTCGGTCATCGCCTACCCTTCCGCCTGCGCCATCAGCCGCGCCACCTGCTCGACGTTCGAGGCCGAGTCCATTCCCCACACGGCACCGAGCAACTCTTCCACCTGGCTTGCCGGGAGCGCCTCGCCCGCAAGCGAGCGGTACTTCGCCTCCAGCGCCGAGTCGGTCATCGGGTTCTCCGGAGAACCCGTAGCGTGCTCCACGTAGATGGAGTGCACCACGCCGCTGTTGAGCGTGATGGAGAGACGCACCTCGTCCTCGCGCATAGCCTCGTCAACGACGGCGCTCACCCGCGAACGCACCGCGCTGATCACCGGGTCGGCGACGCGGGCGTCGGAGAACTGAGCGTCATGCCCGGCCCCGTCCACGAGCGCCGCGGCGGCGCAGTGCTGGAACGAGAACTTGCCCTCCAGCCCCCGCCTCGGTTCCGCGCGGTTCATCAGCTCGAGCACCAGTGGGTTGACCTCCGCATTGATGGACGCGACGTCCTCCGGCGCGATGCCGTGCTCGTTCCGCAGCGTGATCACGGCATCCTGTATCGGGTGCGAGACGACGCCGTTCGCGTATGGCTTCAGCCCGTTGTTCCCGAGCTCCCAGCGCTCGCCGATGCCGGAGAGCAGCGCCACCTCGTCGTGCCCGTTCGGGGACAACACCTCCCAGAAACCGCGGTGCCCGCCCAGGATGTCGTCGGCGCCCGTGAAGCCATGCGCCGCGAGGGCGGCGGCCTGTAGTCCGTTGCTCGCCGCCTTCGCCGGGTGCATCGCCTTGGCCTGGCTCCCGAACACCTCCCGCACCCCCGCCGCGAACGTCCCGGCGATGCCGATGGCCATGTTCATCTCGTCGGTGTCCAGCCCGAGCACCCTGCCGGCGCCGGCCGCGGCGCCGAACACGCCTGCCGTGCCCGTGATGTGCCAGCCCATGTCGTAGTGCCACGGGTGCACGGACATCGCAACGCGGCACGCCGTCTCGGCGCCCAGGACGAATGCAGCGAGCGCCTCCTTGCCGGACGCCCCGCGCTCCTCAGCGGCGGCCAGCACCGCGGGCCATACCGGCGCGGTGGGGTGCAGCACCGTGGGGAAGTGCGTGTCGTCGTAGTCCTGCAGGTGGGCGAGGAAGCCGTTGACCATCGCGGCGTTGAACGCGCTCGTGCGGAGCGTTGAGCCGACGACCGCCACGTTCGGCGCCGCGGCCTCCGCGCGCGCCCAGTCGATCAGCGCATGACTGCCGGAGTCGACCGAGGCGGACAGCGAGACCCCCAGGATGTTGATGAGCGTGCGTTTCGCCTCGTGCAGCGTCCACGGCGGGAGGTCCTCCGTGTTCGCGTTCGCGACGTAAGCGGCCAGGGATTGCGTGGCGGACATGAGCGATGAGCCTCCGTGACAGGAATACGGAGGAGAGTATATCGGGTGCGGGCTCATGCGGTGGCCGGGGCGGAACTCTGCTCGCAGACGCGCGGCGGCCCCCCGGCCCTGAGGGGCCGGGAGGGGGCGCGTTCCGATGAAGGAGCCGGTTCGCTCTAGCGGGAGAGGCTGACCGCAGGCAGCAGGGCGCGCTGGCCTGCGTGGATCTCGTTCAGCATATTGGAGACGTGCTCTTCCAGCGTGCTGAGGCAGTCGCGGCTATAGTCGTCCGCGCCGTCGCGGCGCCGCTGCGCCTCCTGCTCCGCCAAACCGATGATCCGGTCCGCCTTGCTGTTGGCGTCCTGGATGATCTCTTCGCCGCGCTGCTGCGCGGCCTTCACCAGTTCCGTCTCGTCGACCAGCAGCCGGGCGTCGCCCTCGGCGGTGGAGCGGATGCGCCGCGCGTCGATCATCGTCTGGTTGACGATCTGCTCGCGCCGCTCGATCAGCTCCTGCGCCTCGTGGATGCTGCGCGGGACGGAGACGCGGAGGTGGTCGATCAGGGCCAGCATCTGCTCCGCATCCACCATGGAAAGGTTCGTCATCGGCATCTTCTTGGCCTGAGCCGTCATGCTTTCCAGCCTGTCCACCAGGTCCAGTAACTCCATGATTCCCTCCTTGAAACCTCGCTCCTGGGTTGTCTTACTGTCCGAAGCGCTCCGCGAGCGCCGCTATCACGTTGTCCGGTGCAAGCCCTCGTATGTCGCCCCCGAGCCGCGCCACCTCCTTGAGCAGCGTTGCCCGTACGAACTGGTACCGTCCGTCCGTCATCAGGCAGACCACATCCACGTCGGGGGCGAGCTTCCGGTTCATCAGCGCCATCTCGAACTCGTACTCGAAGTCCGCGTGCATCCTGATGCCCCGCACGATGGCCGTTGCCTGCTGGGCCTGGGCGTAGTCCACAACCAGGCCGCTGAAACTGCGCACCTCCACGTTCTGCAGCCCGGCGGCGGCTTCCTGTATCAGCCGCACCCGCTCCTCCGTCGTGAAGAGCGTCTGCCGTTCCGGCGCCTCGAAGACCGACATGATCACCCGCTCGAACAGGTACGAGGCCCGCTGGAGGATGTCCAGGTGTCCCGCGGTCACCGGGTCGAAACGGCCGGGGTAGATGGCGACAGTCATGCTGCTGCCTCCGTGTGGCTGTAGAACGCGAGGGACACGTCGCCGTAGCGCCGGTCGTCCCACTTCACAAGTGCGCCGCAGCGGTCGTCGGCAGCGGCACGACTGGAGTGGCCGCAGACCAGGATGCCCTCGTCCTTCAGCAACCCGGACTCACCGATGCGCGTGATGAGCGCGGTTGGGAAGGGCTTCGTGTACGGGGGGTCCATCAACAGGAAATCGCAGCGCCCCAGGCGGCCGAGCGCATCCTCCGCCCGCGCCATATGGACGTCCGCTCGTCCCGCGAACCCCGCTGCCTGCAGGTTGGCCTTGATCACCGCTATCTGCCTCCGGTCTGCCTCGACGAAGCCGGAACGGGCCGCTCCCCGGCTGAGAGCCTCGATGCCCAGTGAGCCGGTCCCCGCGAAGAGGTCAGCCACGTAAGAGTCCTCCAGCCCGTACCGCGCGAGGATGTTGAACAATGCGGTCCGCACCCTGTCAGTGGTGGGCCTCACGCCGGGCGCCCTGGGCGAACTCAGTGGCACGCCTCTTGCCGTTCCACCCGTTATCCGCAGCGCCGCTCCCTCGTCCAGCAGCCTGTCTGCCACTTGAACTCTTGCACAGAGTCTAGACTTTGTTTGAATCTCTGTTCAATGAAACTAGCTCGCCGGTTAGCGGTGTTTCCCGCGGCGACGGCGCGACGCTGCTAACCTGTATCGATGACCGAGCCGTTCCTCTTCCCGATAGACGCCGACCAGGTCCCCGCGGCAGCAGGCGTGATGGCCAACGCCTTCGCGGACGCCCCGCGCTTCAGGTTCCTCGTTCCGGACGATGCGCAGCGGCAGGCGAAACTGCGCTGGTTCTGGGGGGCAACCATCCGTGCCTGCGTCCTCTCCGGCGGGGTCGTCCACGTCGCCCGGGAGGAGCGCGGAGGCGACGTACGGGGCGTCGCAATCTGGGACCCTCCGGAACGGGGCCCGCACAGCGCCCTGACGCAGTTGCGGTCCGGCCTGTGCGCGGCGCCGGTCAGGCTTGGCATACCGGCCTGGCTGCGCAGGCGCGCCCTCGGCTCTGCGCTCGACGGGTTGGAGTCGCCTCACCCGTGCTGGTATCTGAACGCCATCGGCGTCGCCCCCTCAGCGCAGCGCGGAGGCGTGGGAAGCGCTCTCATCAACCGCATGCTCGCGCGTGCAGATGCCGATGCCCTGCCCGTCTTCCTCGACACGTCCGCCCCGGACAACCTCGGCTACTACGAGCGCTTCGGCTTCCGGGTCACAGCGGAGTCCACGCTGCCGAACGGCATCCCCCTCTGGGGCATGACCAGGCAACCTCGGTGACCGGGTCGACTGCATCCGCCCTGGTCCCCTACGTTTACTTGGCCGCCGGCTGGGCGTAGAATAGGCACCGCCGAGCGCCCCGCAGCGAGAGAACTCTCGCGGATGCTCGGCATTCCCCAGACCCCTGATGAGGTGGCTCGATGGCCTTGGAAGGCACATACCTGACGACCGCCGGGCTGCACGAGCTCGAAGAAGAGCTCGACAAGCTCAGGAGCGTCCGCCGTCAGGAGGTGGCCGAACGCATCCAGGACTCCAAGGAAGTCGGCGAACTGGAGAACGCCGAGTACGAGGAGGCCAAGAACGAGCAGGCGTTCGTGGAGGGCCGTATCCAGGAGCTCGAGATGATGATTGCAAACGCCGTCATCATCCCCGACCACTCCCAGGCCGGGGCCAGTTCCGATGTCGTCGAACTCGGCTCCATCGTCAGTGTTCAGATGGGAAAGGTGAAGAAGACCGACACCTACACCATAGTCGGCAGCACTGAAGCCTCCCCAACGGACGGACGCATCTCCAACGAGTCCCCCATAGGGAAGGCACTCTTGGGAAAGAAGGCCGGGGACAAGGTGGAGTTCAAGACGCCCTCCGGCTCCCAGTCCATCATTATCGTCTCCGTTCAGTAGAACGGAACCGCTCAACCGGAGACGCCCATGCCCCAACGCGGAGACGAGTTGCTGGCGAGCCGCCGCGCCAAGCTGGAGCGGCTGCGGCAGCGCGAGATCGACCCCTACCCGGCCCGCTTCCACCGGACCCATACGACGGCTGAAGCCGCACAAGCCTTCACCGATGCCGAGTCCGCGGGATCGGACGGTCCTGCCGCCACCGTCGCCGGCCGCATCGTGCGCCTGCGCCGCATGGGCAAGGCCTCCTTCGCCGACGTCGAGGACTCGGAGGGGCGCCTGCAACTCTTCATCCGCAGCGACGCCCTCGGCGACGGATACGCGTTGTTGGACGACCTCGATCTCGGCGACTTCGCAGGCGCGTCCGGGACGTTGGTCCGCACGAAGATGGGCGAGATATCGCTCGCCGTGGAGGGCCTCACACTGCTGGCCAAGGCGCTCCGGCCCCCGCCGGAGAAGTTCCACGGGCTGCGCGACGTCGAGCAGCGCTACCGCCAGCGCTACCTGGACCTCATCTCCAACCGCGAGGTGCACGAGGCAATGCGCGCCCGCAGCCGCATCATCTCCGCCATCCGCGCCTTCTTCGACGCGCGCGGCTTCCTGGAGGTCGACACGCCCGTGCTCGTGCCCGTGCCCGCCGGAGCGATGGCCCAACCGTTCGTCACCCGCCACAACGCGCTCGACCGTGAGATATACCTCCGCATCGCGACGGAGCTCTACCTGAAGCGCCTCATCGTCGGCGGCATGGACAAGGTCTACGAGATAGGCCGCGTCTTCCGCAACGAGGGCATCGACGCCTCCCACAACCCGGAGTTCACCTCGCTCGAATCGTACGAGGCGTACGCCGACTACAACGACGTGATGCGGCTCGTGGAGACGCTCGTGCCGCAGGTAGCGCTCGAAGTCACCGGCGGCACGAACATCGAGTACGGCGGCGAGACGATCAGGCTCACCGGGCCGTGGCCGCGCATCTCCCTGCACGACGCCATCGAGCAGTACGCGGGCATCAACCTGGACGACCACCCGGAGGCCGCCTCGCTCGCCGACCGGATGCGCGCCATCGGCGTTGCCGCCACCTACGCGGAAAGCCGGGGAAGGCTCATCGACAAGCTCGTCGGCACGTTCGTCGAGCCGAAGCTCGTGCAGCCGTCGTTCCTGGTCGACTACCCCGTCGAGATGTCGCCGCTCGCCAAGGCGAGCCCGGACAACCCGCGTTACACGGAGCGCTTCGAGGCGTTCGCCGCGGGCATGGAGATAGCCAACTCGTTCACCGAGTTGAACGACCCGGACGTGCAACGCGAACGCCTCGCCGAGCAGGAGGAGCTGCGGAAGCAGTACCAGGGCGAGGACCTCGACCGGATGGACGAGGACTTCCTCACCGCGCTGGAGCACGGTATGCCGCCCACCGGCGGGCTCGGCATCGGCATCGACCGGCTGGTCATGCCTCTCACCGGCCAAACGACCATCCGCGACGTGATGCTCTTCCCGCAGGTGCGCCACATGGGTGAAGCGGATGCTTAGCACCAACCTGCTGCGCCGTAGCCCGCAGACCGTCGTCCGCTCGCTGGAGCGGCGCGGCGAGGACGGGTCCGTCGTGGCCGGTCTCGCGCGGACGGACGAGCAGTGGCGGCAGGCGTTGAGCGAGCTCGAAGATCTGCGGGCCAGACGCAACGAGGCCAGCCGCGCGATAGGCGACCTGATGAAGAGCGGCGCGGGCGCCGAAGCCGACGCCCGCAAGGAGGAGGTGCGCGTCCTCGGCGAACGCCTCAAGGCGCTGGAGGACGACGCCCGCTCGCTGGAAGCGGCGTTCCGCGAAACGATGCTCACGCTCCCCAATATCGCCTCGGACGGCGTGCCGGACGGCGAGGACGAGACCGGCAACGTGGTCGTCAGGGAAGAGGGAGAGAAGCGCTCCTACGACTTCGAACTGAAGCCGCACTGGGAGCTGTCCGAGTCGCTCGGCATCACCGACTTCGAACGCGGCGCCAAGCTCTCCGGCCGCATGTTCTACACGCTCGGCGAGGCCGGCGCGCGTCTGCAACGCGCCGTCGTGCAGTGGATGCTCGACCTCCACCGGGAGCGCCACGGCTACGAGGAGCGCGGCGTGCCGTTCCTCGTGCTCGGGCAGACGCTGGTCAACAGCAGCAACCTGCCCAAGTTCGCCGATGCTCTCTACCGCGACGCGGAAGAGGACCTGTGGCTCATCCCCACGGCGGAAGTGCCGCTCACCAGCCTGCACGCGGACGAGATACTGCCGCTGGGATCGCTGCCCATCAAGTACATGGCGCACACGCCCTGCTTCCGGCGGGAGCGCGCCGCCGCTGGCTCCCAGGTGCGCGGCCTCAAGCGCCTCCACCAGTTCGAAAAGGTCGAGATGTACCAGTTCGTCGAGCCGGAGCAGTCGCCCGACGCGCTGGACGAACTCGTTGAGCACGCCTCAGACGTGGTGCGCGGCCTCGGCCTGCCGTTCCGCATCCTGCAACTGTGCAGCGGCGACCTTGGCTTCGCGTCCACGATGAGCTTCGACGTCGAGATATGGACGCCCGCCAGCGACGAGTGGCTGGAGGTGAGCTCCTGCTCCAACTGCACGGACTTCCAGGCGCGGCGCGCCAACATCCGCTACCGGAAGGAGCACGGTGCGCGCCCGGACCTCGTGCACACGCTCAACGGCTCCGGCCTCGCGCTGCCTCGCGTGCTCATCGCACTGCTGGAGACGTACCAGCAGGCGGACGGAACCGTCCGGCTGCCGGACGTGCTGGCGCCCTACATGGGCGGCCAGCAGACCCTCGCCCCGCGCTGACGCCCGCCGATTGCCCGCCCCACGTGCCCTCAGATAGCATAGGTGTATGGGTAACCGCAGCAACAAGATGCCGGATTCGTTGCGGGGACGGCTGTGCGGCGCCCGCTACCGCATAGTGGACAGCGCGCGCTACGCCCAGGTCCACCCGCAGACGCTCTCCCGGTGGTTCAACGGGTCTATCCCCGCGAACCCCGACAAGCGCAGAAGGGGCAGGGTCTCCTACATGCAGACCCTGGAGGCGGCGTTCGTCGGCACGTTCCGCTCGCTGGGCATGCCGCTCCCCCGCATCCGCAAGCTGCGGGACCGCCTCGCCATCACGTTGGGGGCCGAGTTCCCGTTCGGAGTCGCGGACTTCCCGGTCCACGGTCTGGACGTTGCCGCAGACCTCTGCGGGAACGGCGATGCACCCTCCGGCCCCATCGTCAGCGATCCCTCCGGAGGAGAAGCCTGGCATCCCCTCGTGGCTGAGCGCATCGCCCAGTGCGACTACGACGACGAGTACGGATTGGCCCTGCGCTGGTTCTTCCTGGGCCGGAGCGTTCCCCTTCTGATAGACCCCGGCATATCGTCCGGCGCGCCCATCGTGCCGGGCGGCATAGCGACGTGGGCGCTGGCGGGCCTTTTCAAAGGCGGCCAGCGGCGGGAGTCCATACTCAGCGACTTTCCTTACGTAACTCCTGAGGCGTTGGATGCCGCGCTCGAGTACGAAGGACTGCTGCAAGAAGCCGCATGATCCTGTTCCTGGACAGGAACTTCGGCCCGCGCGTCCCCCAGGCTCTCCGCCTCCTGGACTTGGATGTCATCGGGCACGACGAACGGTTCCCTTCCGACACGCCGGACGAGATTTGGCTGGCGGAAGCGGGGCGGCAGGGTTGGGTGGTCGTCACGCACGACAGAGGCATCGCTGAGAATGAGAAAGAACTGGCAGCGGTGGTCGCGGGCGACGTCCCCTGCTTCGTGTTGCCCGGCGGCAGCGCCAGCCACTGGGCGAAGGCGCGGGAGTTCGCGCTCGCCTGGCGGAAGATGAACGCTATCCTGAACGACGACACCCCACCCTATGTCTGGCATCGCTCACCGCGGGAGTGGGTCAGGCTGTATCCGTAGGGTGTACAGTACCGTGTAAGAGGAGGACCGCTTGTACGAACGCACCATCCTGCCGAATGGCCTCCGCGTGCTCTCCAGCACCATGCCGCACGTCCGCTCCGTCTCCACCGGCATCTTCGTCGGAGCGGGCTCCCGCTACGAGGACGACGACGTCGCCGGGGCGTCCCACTTCCTGGAGCACATGCTCTTCAAGGGGACGGCCAAGCGCCCCGACCCGCAGATGATCTCCCGCGCCATCGAGTCCGTCGGCGGCGTGCTCAACGCCAGCACCGACCGCGAGGCCACGCTCTACTACACGAAGGTCGCCCGCGACCACTTCCCGCTGGCGCTCGACGTGCTCGCCGACATGTACAACGCGCCCCTCTTCCTGCCGGACGAGCTCGAACGCGAGCGCGGCGTCATCCTCGAAGAGCTCGCGATGACCTACGATCAGCCCGACGCCCTCGCCGACATGCTCATCGACAAGGCGCTCTGGCCCGACCAGCCGATGGGGCGCGACGTGGGCGGAACGCGCGAGTCCGTCGGCGGCATCACCCGCGAGCAGCTCGCCGACTACCACGCGCAGCAGTACGTCCCGGCCAACACCGTCGTCGCCGTGGCCGGCAACGTCGAGCACCACGAGGTCGTCGAGAGCGTCGCCGCGTTGCTCGGGAACGGGCAGGCCGGTGAGACGCTCATGATGCACCCGGTCCAGCGGGACGGGGACGGCGGCGTGCGCGTCGAGCTCGCCAACCGCCGGACGGACCAGGCCCACCTCTGCATCGCCGTCGACGGCCCCCCGGCCGACTCCGACGACCGGTATGCCGTGGACCTGATGAACACCGTGCTCGGCGAGGGCATGAGCAGCCGCCTGTTCGTGGAACTGCGGGAACGCCGCGGCCTCGCCTACGACGTGCACAGCAGCGCGATGCACTACCGCGACTGCGGCGCGCTGCTGGTCACCTGCGGCGTCGACACCGCGAACGCCAACGAGGCGGTGCAGGCCGTGCTCCACGAGTGGGACGACGTACAGCAGGGTGTCGCCGAAGAGGAGCTTTCGCGCGCGACCGAGTACGCGGTCGGACGGCTCGGCCTGCGCCTGGAGGACACTCGCGCCGTCATGGGCTGGATGGGCGGGCAGGAGTTGCTGCGCAACCACGTGAAGACGCCCGAGGAGGTCGTCGCCGGCATACGCGGCATCACGCCGGACGACGTGACGGCGGCGGCCCGCCGCTACTTCGGCACCGGCGCGTACCGACTCTCCGCCGTCGGCCCCTACCGCTCGCAGGCGCGGTTCCAGAAGTTGCTGGCTGCCTGATCCCTTCTCCCTGCAAGGGGAGCGTGCTGGGTGAGGGTTTGGGCGGGGGCTTGTCATGTTGAGCGGAGCCCGCGCTTCAACGCGCAGCATCCTCTCAGGGAACGTCCGCGTATGCCGGCGGGCCGCGCCTCCTCACCTAACTGGGCGGACGCTATTGCGGCAGCCTCTCCTTGATCTCCCGGAGTTCCGTCATGATGATGTAGTCCCGTTGCCTGATGTCCTCTCCCAGTTCATCGATGCGCTCGTGAAGCTCGGCGTGCTGAGCAGCATTCTCCTGCTCGAACTGATTGAACCAGGCGGGCTTGTCCGTGGTCGTCATCGGGGCTCCCTCTCATCGTTCTGTATCTACGGTCTAGCATCAAGATACTAACTCGTGTTCACATGTGCAACCGCTTGCAGCCCGCGTGTATCGCCAACTTACACGATCCGCAGCCCGATCTCCACGAAGAGCCAGATGAAGGACGTGATGCCCGCGCTGCCGCTGATGATCATGAGGTCGCGGCGGTGCAGGCGCCAGCCCTCGTAGGAGTCCGCGGCCTGCGAGGGCGTGTCGAGCAGGAAACGCTCGATGCCCCGAAGGCGCGCGTCTATCGCGTCCAGTTTGGCGGACCAGACGCGCTCGGTGAGTTCGTGCTCCCGGGCGTGCCCCTCGCCTTCAGCCTCCAGCGCGGCCAGCCGCTCCTTCTGCGTCATCATCGTGCTCATGCGACACCTCCCGCGCGGAACGGCTCCAGCAGCAGCCGCACGTCCGTGTCCAGGTCCGCATCGACGTAGAACGGCTCGAACGCCGGCGCGCGCGTCCACAAGCGCGCCGCGTTGATGAGCGCCGCCCGCTCCACCGGCGCGGGCCATCGCACGACGGAGAGCGTCGCGTTCAACTCGTGGCGCTGCTGGGGTGAGCCGTTCAGCCCTCGCGTCACGGTGAGGCGGTTGGAGGAGAGGGCCCGCACCAGCATCCCCCCCGAGCCCCCCGCTATCGTCTGCCCCACCGCCAGGTTGACGGTGCTGCTCACGTCCAGCGCCGTCGAAGTCTCGCTGGCGGTGCTCCGCAGACGCGCGCCCGCGTACTCCAACCGCTCGCCGAACCCCCACCTGCCGCGCACCTCGTAGCGCGCGGGGCCGCGCTCGAACCGCTGGCGAGGGCCGTTGCCGCGCACCCGCAGCGCGTTGTACGGCCTGCCCCAGTGCTCCTCCGGCGACGCGTTCAGCGGCAGCAACTGGTACTCCGACGGCGACCACGCCGTGCCGTAGTTCCCGCTCTCGTCGTCGTCCGATCGCACCGAGGAGACCGCGATGGCGTCCGGCAGCGGAAGCGTCGCATCGCCGGGACCGTCGAAGTAGCGCGTTGCGGTCAGCGCGTAGAAGTGGCGGTTGCAGTAGCGGTCCGCAGCCTCCGACGCCGCCAGCAGCAGGCTGAACAACGCGCTGTCCGCGCCGCTGCCGCCCGCCGGGTTGTCCAGCAGCGACGAATCCTTCAGTCTCGTGAGGTCGCCGTACAGCGACCGGTACCCTTCTATGCCCATGACTATCGCTCCTCCGTGAACTCGACGATGAACTTGTGGGACGTGGTTGGCCTGGTCACCCAGCGGATGCTCAGCGGCTCGTTGCGCTCGCCTGCCGGGCCCGCGCCCCGGCCCCAGGTGCGGGTCGAGCCGGCGCTGTGATCCGGCACGCGCACGTAGCCAACCGCCTTCCGCGGGCTCGACGCGATGTTCGTTCCAGTGCCGAAGTAGACCTCGCAGAAGTGCGGGTTGTCGGAGATCGGCTGGTAGACGGTAAGGTTGATGAGACGCAGCCGCTTGCCCGCCCTGGGGCGCAGCAGCGTCCACCGGGTCGTCGAGCGCTGCCCGTCGCTGAAGAACATCGTCTGCGTGTCGGACAGGTCCACCAGGTAGCCGGGCGTATAGCGCCGCAGCCCGTCCTGCCGCGCCGTCCGTGGCCGCACCGTGGGCGCGTAGTCGCTCCTCCGCCGTTGCTCGTCTGCCATCGTTTCTCTCCTTCCTGGACCACGCGGGACGCAGGGCTCCTGCGCCGCGCCGGAGACACAGAAAGCCCCCGGCCTCGTCTGATGACCGGGGGCTTGTCCCCTCGCGCAGTCCGTGGGGCTCATCCCCACGCTCTAGGTTATGCAACCAGCCTACACTCGCCCCACCCGACCGCGTAAGCGGCCCGTGTCACAATTCTCCAAACCGACATTCACATGGATGGACAGGATGCACAGGATGGGGGTCGGCGAACGTTTCGGGGGGCAACGCGGACCAAAACAGCCCACTCCTCTCATTTCACCTCTGAAACCGGCACTTCGGTGGGCTGTTCAGTAGTCCAAACCAGTCCATCCGCAGCTCATTCCGGGTCATAGCGGCCCGATACAGCCCATTCCGGTCCACACCCATCAATCAGTCGCTGCCGTTCGTCTGCTGTCGTCACGGAGACAGCGTACGCGGTCATGGGGTGACGGGGGAAGGGGCGGGTGTCAGTGGGTTGGGGCTGGCAGGGTAAACAGGCACGCTCACCACGAGCGGAGCAACGCCACGGCCTTGCGGCTACCGAGTGTTCGTGGGCAGGCGTCGACCATGAGTCGGACGCCGTTCAGACATCTGCGAAGGCTGCACTGTAGCGAACACAGGTGTTTCGCGGTCCGCAAACTCGACCACGAAAGCCTTGCCCGACGCATGGACATGCACGATCGTCCCCGCTTCCCCAGCCCGCAGACCGTCCTCTGGAAGGTCAACGGTCAGCGTGACGATGTCATGCTCCCTGAGTTTCATCTCGTCTCCCAGCAGGGTAGGCGCTGATCAGCCTGGGGCTGCTGCCTCCCCTGTCTATCATCCAAACGCTTCTGACGCCAGGGTTGCGTCCATCAGGCGATTCCAGCATACCATCCACACTGTAGCGGACGCCAAAGTCATCTTCTCGCTCCATCACCGCTTCGTGGCTTGCCCCGTGAAGGCGCAATGCGTTGGCGAAGTCTTCCCACCGCTCCCCGCTGAACCCGAACCCGAGAAAGAACTCGGCCTTGTCGCGGCCTTTCTCATGCTCGGTTGACAGCAAGTAGTCCACGACCTTCGCGCGGTCGACGCGGGCCTGCTCCGCGTTCGGAAGCCTCACCTCACCCCCCGAACCTACTGCGGAGCTCGTTCTTGAGCACCTTGCCGAGCGCGTTGCGTGGGAGCTCGGACACGAACGTCACCTGCTCCGGGCGCTTGAACCGCGCGAGCGTGTGGCACGCGTCCAGCAGCGACTCCTCCGACGGCTCGGCACCCGGCGTCGCCACGACGACCGCGACGACGCGCTCACCCCACGTTTCGTCCGGCACGCCGATCACGGCGCACTCCTCGACACCCGGGCAGCCGTGCAGCAGGTGCTCCACCTCCTCGGGCGCGACCATCTCGCCGCCGCGCTTGATGAAGTCCTTGGCGCGTCCGGTCAGGTAGATGTAGCCGTCCTCGTCCATGTAGCCGAGGTCGCCCGTGAAGAGCCAACCGCCGTGCACGGTCTGCGCCGTCGCCTCCGGCTGCCCCCAGTAGCCCCGCATCAGGCGCGGGCCGCGCGCCGCGATCTCTCCCTGCTCGTTTACCGCCAGCTCGTTGCCGTCCTCGTCGACGATGCGCACCTCGACGTCCGGCAGAGGCCTGCCGATGCTGCGCAGGTGGCGGCGGCGCTTCTCGACGATCTCCGGCGGCCCCTCCAGCACGTGGTCCTCCGGCGGCACCATCGCGATCGTCGAGCCCGTTTCCGTCTGCCCGAACGCGTTGATGAATTGCACGCCCGGCATCGCCGCGACCGCCCGCTCGATCACGGGCGGCGGCATCGACGCCCCGCCGTAGGTCAGCACGCGCAGGCTGGAGAGATCGTGGTCAGCGAACTCCGGGTGGTCCAGCAACTGCTTGAGCATCGTCGGGACGATGAGCGCGCGCTCGATGCGGTGCTCCTGGACGAGCGCCATCCACTCGTGCGGCTCGAACTGGCGCTGCAGGACGACGGTGCGTCCGCCGAACACGCCCGCGAGCGCGGCCTGCAGGCCCGCGATGTGGTAGAGCGGCAGCGTCAGCAGCGTCCGCTCTTCCTCGTCCGGGTCCGGCGGCTCCATGTTCGCGAGCATGAACGACGTGAAGCTGTCGTGGGAGAGCATCACGGCCTTCGGCTGCCCCGTGGTCCCCGCCGTGTAGAGCAGCACGGCGGTCTCGTCGGGCGAACCCTCCGGGAAGAGCATCTCGTCCGCGTCGGCCTCCCCCACGAGGTCCTCGTAGGAGCGCCAGCCGTCCGGCGACGCGCCGCCGTCTACCGCGAGGACGCTCGCGGACGCGGCGTCGCCGGCCAGCCCCGCGATGAGCGGCGCGTACCGCTCGCCCGCGATGACCGCCTTCGGCGACGCGTGCCGCAGCGGGTAGCCGACCTCCTCGCCGTGGCCGCGGAAGTTCAGCGGCACGTAGACGGCATCGAGCCGCGCGGCAGCGAAGTACGTCTCGAAGTGAACGGGCGTGTTGACGTCCATCACTGCGACGCGGTCGCCCGGTCCCACGCCGGATGCGGCGAGCGCGTTGGCGAGCCGGTTCGCCCGGTCCGCGAGTCCTGCGTAGGTGAGCGTGACGCCGTCGTGGACGAGCGCGTCGCGATCGGGCACGATGGCGGCGGCGATGGTCAGGATGTCGTGGGTGTGCAAGCGGATGCCTTCCAGTGGGAAGTTAGCGTAGCCGAGCGGCGAGCCGCCGTTCAAGCCGCAGCCCGTCGGCGAGCGTCATCTCCGCGCCCTCGTTAACCGCGCGTTTCGCCAGGGCGAGCGCCTCTGCAGGCGCGGACGCGACGTCACGCAGGCGCGCTTCGCCCACGACATGGAGTTGCTCACGCGGCACGAGCCAGTCGACGAACCCGGCGCGCACGGCCTCGCTCGACGACGTCCGTCTGCCTGTGAGCGCGAGCTCCATCGCGCGCGGCAGCCCGACGATGCGCGGCAGCGATTGCGTGCCGCCGGCCGAGGGAATGAGGCCGAGCGACGCCTCCGGCAGCGCGAATACGGCATCCTGCGATGCGATGCGGAGGTCGCACAGCGCGGCGATCTCGACGCCGGAGCCGAAGCAGTAGCCGTGCACGGCGGCCATCGTGGGCTTCGGCAGTTCCGCCAGTGCGCTCCAGACGTCGCGAGCCCACCGCACGTAACGGGCGATCGCCTGGGATGGCGCAGTGCCGAACTCGGTGAGGTCTGCCCCTGCGCAGAAGCCGCGCTCCCCGTCGCCGACGATGAGCAAGCCGCGAACCTCGGCGTCGTCGCGGACCGCGGTCAGTGCCTCGGAGAGCTCGTCGCGCATCCGCACGTTGAACGCGTTGACCACGTCCGGGCGGGACAGCGTGACGACCGCGAGCACGGCGTCTGCGCCGGCCCGCTTCTCGTAGCGCAGCGTCTCGAAACCGCTCATCGCCCCTCGAACCCTCTCACCGGCCCTCGAACCGGGGTTTCCGTTTCTCGGCGAAGGCGCGTAGTCCCTCCGCGCGGTCGGCGGTCGAGTGCAGCAGGATGCTGAGGTCCGCCTCCAGCCGCATCCCCTCGCGCAGCGGGAGGTCGGCGGACGCGGCGATGGCCTCCTTCACGTACTGCGCCGCGATGGACCCCGCCTGGGCGATGTCGGCTGCGAGCGCCTCCGCGTCGTCGGGGTCGAGGATGTCGTGTACGAGCCCTGCGCGGAGCGCGTCGTCCGCGTCCAGCGTCTCCCCGGTGAGCAGCAGGCGCAGCGCCTGTCCCCGGCCCACCGCCCGCGTGAGCCGCTGCGTCCCGCCGTGCGACGGGAGTCGTCCCTCGCGAACGTGGCCCATGCGGAACGTCGCCGACTCGCCCGCGATGCGGACGTCGGCCGCCAGCGCGAGTTCGAGCGCCTCGTCGTGGCAGTCGCCGTCCACCCAGGCCACGACGGGGATGCGGAGGGCCGCCTGGGCGGCGACGGGATCGTCGTCCGACGCGTCGCGTATGGACGCGCCTATGGTGCTCCAGTCGCCGGAGAGCAGCAGCACACGCGCATCGGCATCCGCGTCGAGTGCAAGGAGCGCAGCGGTCAGAGCCGCGGCGTCCGAGCCGAGCGTGAGCTGGGCGATCCGGTTGGGGGAGTCAGTCACCCCGGAGTCTCCTCATCCCCTGCCTGTGCAAAATTTGTGATGGCCACCTGGCACTCGGGGAACTCGGCAACTATCTTCAAGTGCCCGCCGACCGCCTCGATGTAGGAGCGGAGGTTAGAGACATACATATCGGCGCGCCGCTCAAGCTTGGCGACCGCCGGTTGCTTGACGTGTAGAGCATCCGCTATGGCTTGCTGTGTCAATGCCCGGGCATTGCGCACCTCGTGCAGCGCCATCTCCGCGCGCATCTCGGCTTTCTTTCTTTCGATGCGCTCCCGCTGCTCCGGGGTGAAGTGTGCAGTCAACTCACTGAAGGGGCGGCGTCCGCTCATCAGATCATTCCCTCCTTCCGCAACTCATCCAAGTGCTCATCGTAGAGCCGGTCGGCTATCGGTATGTAGCGTTCGTAGAACTGGGAGTCGCCGGTCTTGTCCCCGCCTATCAAGAGGATAGCTGACCGCAGGGGGTCGAAAGCGTAGAAGACCCGTAGCGGTTGGCCACCGCTCTGTACCCGTAGTTCCCGCATGTGACCATGACGCGACCCGTTAACACCCGAAGAGTACGGGTACCCCAAGTGGGGACCACGCTCTATCAACAACTCAACCCCGGCGGTGAGGTTCTCCTGCTCGCCTGTTGTGAGCCCTTGCCACCAATCGTTGAACTCATCCGTAAACTCAACGTCCCAAGTCACTGTTGCAGTGTATTCCTTATGAGGAATGTCGTCAATGGATCCTTCCTCCTACGCCCACTCCCAGCCACGCGCCTCTTGACAGCCTGAGCGGACTCCCCGTACGATGCTCGGCGGATTAGCAGTCAGGCCAATCGACTGCTAACAGACTATTAAGGCGAGTGCTAGCAGATGCACACGCTGAATGCCAAAAGGAGGTAGCCATGGCGAGAAGTCTGCAGCCCTTGGGCGACCGCATCGTCGTGAAAGCGACGGAGCAGGAGACCCAGACCAAGAGCGGTATCTACATCCCGGACAGCGCGAAGGAACGGCCCCAGGAGGGCAGTGTCATAGCGGTCGGCCCCGGTCGGGTCACCGACGACGGCAACCGGCTCGAGATGTCCGTGGCGGTCGGCGACAACGTTATCTACTCCAAGTTCGCCGGCACCGAGTTCGAGGACGACGGCGAAGAGTACCTGATCATGAGGGAGACGGACGTCCTGGCCAAGGTTGGCTAGAGCCCCGTGCAGCACGCGCCCATCCCGGCGCGCATCACAGAAAGAGGAGTAAGTCAAAATGGCGAAACAGATCCTTTTCAGCGACGAGGCGCGAAGGTCGCTCAAGGTCGGCATGGACACCCTGGCCAACACGGTCAAGGTCACCCTGGGGCCCCGCGGCCGGAACGTCATCCTGGACAAGAAGTTCGGCCCCCCCAACGTCTGCTCCGACGGCGTCACCATCGCCAAGGAGATCGAGCTCGAGAACCACTACGAGAACATGGGCGCGCAGCTCCTGAAGGAAGCCGCCACCAAGACCAACGACGTTGCCGGTGACGGCACCACCACGGCCACCGTCCTCGCACAGGCCATGATCGGCGAGGGCTTCCGCAACATCGCCGCCGGCGCCGACCCCATGGCCATCAAGCGCGGCATCGAAGCCGCCGTCAAGGCCGTCCGCGACAGCGTCTCGGAGCAGGCCAAGGAAGTCAGCGGCAAGGACCAGATCGCCCAGGTTGCGTCCCTCTCCGCCCACGACAACGAGATGGGCAACCTCATCGCCGAGGTCATGGAGAAGGTCGGCAAGGACGGCGTCATCACGGTCGAGGAAGGCAAGAGCCTCGGCTACGAGACCGAGTACGTCGAGGGCATGCAGATCGACCGCGGCTACATCTCCCCCTACTTCCTCACGGACTCCCAGCGCATGGAAGCCGCCGTCGACGACCCCTGCATCCTCATCACCGACAAGAAGATCTCCGCGGTGAGCGACGTGCTCCCTGCCCTGGAGAAGATCCTCCAGACCACCAAGAACCTCGTCGTCATCGCCGAGGACGTCGAGGGCGAGGCGCTCGCCACCCTCGTGGTCAACAAGCTTCGCGGCACGCTCAACTGCCTCTCCATCAAGGCCCCCGGCTTCGGCGACCGCCGCAAGGAGATGCTGCAGGACATCGCCATCCTCACCGGCGGCACCGTCCTGAGCGAAGAGGTCGGCCGCAAGCTCGACTCCGCCACCATCGAGGACTGCGGGCGTGCCCGCAGGGTCGTCTCCACCAAGGACGAGACCACTTTCGTCGAGGGCCACGGCACCGAGCAGGCCATCCAGGACCGCATCTCCCAGATCAAGGCCCGCATCGAGGAGACCACGAGCGACTTCGACCGCGAGAAGCTCCAGGAGCGGCTCGCCAAGCTCTCCGGCGGCGTCGCCATCATCAAGGTCGGCGCGGCCACCGAGGTCGAGCTCAAGGAGAAGAAGGCTCGCGTGGAAGACGCCCTCTCCGCCACCCGTGCGGCGGTTGAGGAGGGTATCGTTCCCGGCGGCGGCACCGTCCTCGTCCGGGCCTCCGACGCCATCGACGGTCTCTCGCTCGAAGGCGACGAGCGCACCGGCGCCGCCATCGTCCGCCGTGCGCTGGAGGAACCCATCCGCACCATCGCCGCCAACTCCGGCCACTCCGGTGACGTCATCGTCGCCGAGGCCAAGAACTCCCAGGACGACTGGGGCTTCGACGCCGACGCCGGCGTCTGGGGCCCGATGATCGAGCGCGGCATCATCGACCCGGCCAAGGTCACCCGCGCAGCGGTCGAGAACTCGTCCAGCGTCGCGGCCATGGTGCTCACCACCGAGTCCGTGGTCACCGACATCCCCGAGCCGCCCGCGGCCGCCCCCGGCATGCCGCACGGCGACCACATGGACTTCTAGTCCAGAACGCCACACGGCTCACATGAGGAAGCCCCTGCGCTCGCAGGGGCTTCTTTCTCGTTAACGGGGAGACTGTCTCCTCACTCCCGCAATCTCCGCAACCCGGCGATCACGGTCGCCAGGCCGCTGGCGAGGGCGTCCTGATACTCCACGACCTCGTTATGAGTGAGCGTCCGCCCCCCACCGTTCTCACCGTCGAACGTGATTCCCCCGCCGAAAGGGAAGTAGTCGGCCCACCTGCGCATGACGTCGTTCAGCCGTTCGTTGTGGTAGTCGGGGTATGCGGCGCCGAATGAGAAGTCGCGGAGCCCTGCCCAGCAGACCCTGCCCGGCTCGGGGAAGAACCATGCAACCGTTACCGGCGGGTCCCATATCTCCTTCGGCACGTTTACCCGTATCGAAAGTCCCTGGCCACTCCAGACAACCTTCGCGCCACTCTCGCGAGCAACATCGAGAACGTGCTTCGCGGCCGCGCGTACGGCTTCCCTGGGAAGCAGACTATAGAACTCATCCTCGCGTTCGAATGGCCGTTCATCCAGCGGCTCCAGCGTGTCTCCCGTCATCACAAAGACCTCCTCAGCCATCGGCCATAGCTCCATCGGGCTGCAGACTATACCAACATTTCGGCCCACCCCCATCCTCCCTCCCCTTGCCGCTCCTTCCCCTTTGCCGCTCATGGTGAGCCTGTCGAACCACGCCACAGGTAGTACACTCCCCTCACCCTCGGACGGAGCAACGCCCCTTTTGCGAACGACCGCCCTCCTTGCCTTGGCGCTCCTCGCCCTCGCCGGCTGCGCCCAAGCGACGCCGACTCCCGCACCCACGGCTACGCCCTCTCCTACTGCGACGCCGACCACTACGCCTACTCCTACCGCCACGCCCACGCCAACCTCGACTCCGACTCCTGCGCCAACCGCAACGCCAACCCCGACTCCGACGGCGACCGCGACTCCTACCGCCACGCCCACGCCAGCCCCGCCACATTTCGCCGTCTGGGTGGGGCTGGATGGCAGCGCCCGCCTGGACGAGAGCGCGCCTGAAGCATCAGCGCTGATCACATCCCTGGCCTGGATAGCAGACGGCATCAGCGAGTCCGAGCGCCACGCTGCGCAGGCGCTCGTGGACCTTGGCCTCGCTCAGGCATCGACCCTTCACGTCTTCACGGCCAAGCCTTGGATCGCCGATTGGCTGAACGGACCGGAGGTCGCTGTCGTGCAGAGCCTGGGTACTATCGCGCGGAACCATGAGAGCGTAGCCCTGGACCTGGTTGCCAAGCCCTTCCTACGGACCGTCGAAGCTGTCGACGCCTTCCTCCTCGACGAGTTCGAAGCGGAATGGGGGAACTACAACTCTCCAACCGCGGGAGACCTCGCCGACGCCATCGACGTGCTCGCCGGCGAGTCATGGGTGGCCGACGGGCTCGACGAGCGCGAGCGCGCCATATTGGAGAGGCTGAAGGGCGCACAAGGCGGATTCACCACTGTCTACTGGCGGGAGACATTCGCCCTCCTCATCAGCGCAGTGGCAAATGAGTCGTGGGTAACCGACGGGCTGGATGAGCAAGAGTGGGCCCTGCTCGAGATGTTCACGAACCAGAATTGGCAGGCCTCCGTTCACTTCATCGGTGCCTTGCCCGGTGAAGCGTGGGTGCGGGATGGCTTGGACGAGAGCGAACGCTTCCTGCTGCAATTGGAGACGGCCGGGTTATCCGCTGCGGAGAGCGCCGCGTTCCTGCGCTTCGCCGGCGCAATGGCCGGTCAGCCATGGGTACGGGACGGCCTCACTGCGCCTGAAAGATGGCTGCTGTCCGCCCTGAAGTGGGAGGACACCTCCCACGGAGGGCCTGATGATGCCGCTCGCCTGCTGGTCCTCAGTGTGCTCGTGAGCGAACCCTGGTTTCGAGACGGGTTGAACGAATGGGATAGAAACCACGCGCTGCACCTCGCAGCGACCGCTCCCACGCACGCCAGGCATATCCTGGGCGCAGCGTGGGTCCAGGACGGCATGGATGAGAATGAACTCATCTTCCTCAGGCGCGCCCTTGCCGACACCACCGGCACTCGTTTCCGCAAGATGGCGGACCCATCGTTCCGCATCGTCGTGGAGGAGCGCGTCATCACTTTGCCACTGTCGGGCGAGGTGCCGCTGGTCATCATCCGTACGGGGCCGGGGCCGGCGCGCAGCATGGACGGACTCGAATACGCCGTTCGCAGCGTCGAGGATGTGCTGGAGCGGACACTGCCTGTTCCTGCCGTGCGGTTGCTCTTCAATCCCTTCGAAGGCTGGGCCGGCAACGCCGGGGACCACCTGGTCTTTCCTGCCGACACCGATGGAACGGACTGGCTCGACATCGCCCTCGTCCATGAGGTTGCCCACTACTACGGCAGGAAAGGACACCTGTGGGCGTCAGAGGGGGCGGCGAGCACCATCGAGGACCTCGTGGCCAAACCCGTGAATGGCAGGCCTGTGGACGCGCACAACTACCCTTGTGCTCATGCCGCAGGCATCGCTGAACTGGAGCGCAACCCGCACTTCCTCTGCAACTATTCGTTGGGCAAGCGCATCTTCGTAGACATGTATCGCGCTCTGGGTGAGGAATTGTTCCTGCAAGGCTTTCGGGACTTCCACTCCGAGCGCTTCGACATACACGGTTTCCGCAGGGCGTTCGCGAGCGCCGCCCCCGCCCAGGCCGATGCTGTCGATGCGGTGGTGGACCGTTGGTACAACGGCCCGCAGCCGCGGGGCGTCTCACTGCCGGATACGGGACCGGTCAGCCCCGTGCTGGAAGGCCTCCGGGGACGAGTAGATTCGGTGGACCTGGTGCTGATCGATGGTTCGCCCGCAGTGCCCGTCAACGCGCAGACGGCGGCCCAGGGGGTATGGATCAGGTTGGAGTTCTCCTTCCAACGCCCTGGCGCTCGGGAGGTTCCGATGACGATCATCGGCTATTTCGAGGACGGCTTTACGTTCCGGCGTACCGTGCATTCCTTCAGGATCGAAGAAGGGCGTACCGAACACGTACAGCTGGAGTGGCTCGGTCTCCCCACGTCTGGCTCTGACCTCGTCTCCGGCCAGTACCGCCTGGACTTCTACCACGAGGACAACAAGGTGGCTGAGGCTGCCTTCGAGATCGACTGAGCCGGACTGGTCCACCCTGTCCATCGATATTCATTCCCTCCGCCCGAATCCGTTATCCTGTATGCATGAACGATTTGATACGCAAACGCGCCCTGCTGGCGATCGCCGCGATGGCGGCGGCGCTTGCGCTCACCGCGTGCGGCGGCGGTGACGAGCCGTCCGAGCCCGGCTCGTCGGGCTCCGTCGCGCTCGAGGTGCCGGACATCGAGATCAGCGCCTACCAGGGGCAGGACGCGCTCGGCGGCGACACCGCAACGCTTTCGACCGTGCTCGGCCAGGGCAAGCCCGTGGTGCTGAACTTCTGGGCCGCCCTCTGCCCGCCATGCCGGGCCGAGATACCGGAGTTCGAGCGCGTTCACGAGGAGCGCGGCGATCAGGTCACGATACTCGGCATCGACATCGGCCCGCAGCAGCTGCTCGGCACGCGCGAGGAAGGACAGGCGCTCCTGGCGGAGCTCGGCGTCACCTACGCCGCCGGCACCACGTTCGACGACACCGTCGTGCGCGGCTTCGAGATCTTTGGCATGCCGACGACGTTCTTCATCGCGGCGGACGGCACCGTCGTGCGGAAGTGGGGCGGCATCCTCGACGAGGCGAAGCTGAACGAGCTCGTCGACGAACTCGTGGGCGACGCGCCCGTCGCCGGACTGGCGTCGGATGAGGCCAGCGCTTCGGGCCAGCCCGACGACGAGTTCATCTGACCGTTCACCGAAGCGGCCGGGGCGCCGCTGCAGGAGACGTAGCCATGAGCGACATGCCCGCCGCTGACGGCGACGGCCACGTGCTGGAGAACGCGAAGCGGATCGCCGAACTGCTGGACGAGCCGTACCGGAGCCACCGCGTCGGCAGCAACACCTCACCGGATGTCATGCCCATCGAACCGCTCACGCCGCTGGACGGCATGCCGCGCAGTCTGGGCGGAAGCCGCGTCGGCGGGCGCGCCTACAGCGCGGAGGACTGGCTCGCCGCGCTGGACCGCGGCCCGCTCGAGTGGTCGGCGGTCTATCCCACGCTCGGGCTCTACGCGGGCTACGTGAAGGACCCCGCCTACCAGGCCTCCCTCTGCCGCGCCTACAACGACTGGCTCGCCGAGACGTTCTACCCCCGCGCCGGCGGACGCATACTCGGCGTCGCCCTGCTCCCTACGCTTGACCCGGACGCGGCAGCGGCAGAGCTCCACCGCGCAGCCGGACTCGGCCACGCCGGCGTCATGTTCCCGGCGGACGGCACACACCTCCTCGGCAACGCCCGCTACGACGTCGTCTATGAGGCCGCTCGCGAGGAACGGCTCCCCGTCGCGGTGCATGCCTCCGGCTCGCCGTTCGCACCCGGCGCGGAGATCTTCCCCACGTTCATCCAGGCGCACTCCGTCGCCAATCCATACGGCATCATCCGGCACTTCACGAGCATGATGTTCGAAGGCGTCTTCGAGCGCTTCCCGGAGGTCAACTTCGGGTTCCTCGAAGCAGGCGCGACGTGGCTCCCCTGGTGGCTCGACCGCATGGACGAGGAGTACGAATCCCGCGGCGAGGCGGAGGCCCCGCTCCTGACGCGCCCGCCGAGCACGTTCGTCCACAAGGGCGGCAACGTTTTCGTCGGCTGCGAGCCGAACGAGCGCATGCTCGGGCAGGTGCTCGACCTCGTCGGCGACGACGTGGTGATGTACGCGTCGGACTACCCGCACTGGGACTCTGACTACCCCGGCTCGCTGCAGTACATGCGCACCCGCGAGGACCTCACCGACGCCCAGCGGCGCGGCGTCCTCTACGAGGCCGCCAACCGCTTCTACTATCGCCGTTAGCCTGGAGAGGGGCGGGCCGTCGAAGCGGCGAGAGTCAAGCCATCGAACCGCGGGGGAGGGACAGGTCCATGTTGCGTCACGGTTTGTGGCATCTGGTTTTCGGCTTGTTGCTTCTCTTTATCGTCTCGACTGCGCTTCTCTGGTCCCAGATCGCAACATGGGAAGGGCTGCTGGTACTCGTGACCGGGGTCCCGCTGTGGGTGGTGGCCTACGGGTGGTGGTATGAACGCTGCCGGCGCCGATAGCAGTAGTGGCCAGGCGATGACGGGGACCTCGCCGGCTACGCTCCTGCCTCGAACTTCTCCAACGCCCATCGTGCCTTCTCTCGCGGGACGACGCACCGGGCCGCGAGCCTGACCTCGCCTGCGCCCGTCATCGACCGCGGCGGCAGCAACAGCCCGGCGGCGAACTCCTCCGCCTGCCGTTCCGCCTTCACGCGGTTCACCCACTGCCACGACGCCAGGTAGAGGCTCGTGCCCGTGTGCAGCGCCTGATGACCGATGGCATGCGCGGTCAGCCACCGTTGCCAGCTCTCCGGCAGCGACTCGTCGATCCCTATCGCGCCCTCGAAGATCACCTCGCGCAGTCGACCACGGAAGCGCCACGGCACGACCTCGAGTCCCAGGCTCCGCAGCACCGGGTCCAGGTCGCCGCCCGGTTGCATAGCGTGGTGCTCTGCAAGATCGCGTCCCATCCGGAATGCGCGCATCACGACTCCTCCTGTGCGTGGGGGATACGCCCATTCTCGCCGCCTGACTCCCCACGGCGCGAGGGGCGTATGTCAGCACTTCCATGCCATTCCGGGAGAAGCGCAGCGGCGTCGAGAGGCCGCTCGCCCGGGATGTGAGTGAGAGGTCTATCCCCTCTCCTGAGACCTTGCGTAACTGGCGAGGGGTGGTGTTACCGCCCGCTCCCTCTCCCGATGGCGGCGAGGGTTGGCGGGGCGAGGGACATGCGATGCCTGTGGAGGGGTCCCTGCGAGGGGACGGCGTCGCTGCCGGGCAGCGGGATTGAGGGCCGCCCGGCAAGAGCGGGCCTACGTCAGAGGACGCGGCTTCCGCTTGCTCCGCACATAGCGCGCGAAGTCCCGCACCTGCTCCCACTCGTCCGAGTCGAGGTCTCCCACCTCGTAGAGCCGAGCGAGGTCCGATTCCTTGATCGGTGTCTCGTACTCTTCCTCGTTCAAGTGCCCCGCGAGCACGAGCAGACGCCCCAGCGGAACGCCCATCGCCTCGGCGACCTTCCGCAGTGTCGAGGGCGTCGGCACCGTCCCATGATTGAAGAGCACGCTGAGAGAGGCGTGAGGCACCCCCGCGCGGCGCGCGAGCGCCAACTGCGAGACTTCCCGCTCTGTGAGCCATCGCCTGATGTATGCGGCGAGCGTGTCGCCCGGCTGTACCGTTGTCATGCTGAGATTATAGAGCAAACGCAGCGCCGCGCACGCCGGGATCAGTCTCCGACAGAGCGTCTCCTGAGTTATTCGCTAGTGGAGAGGCATGGACACGTCCCAGCGGTGCGCCGTTTTGGTGACACCGCCCTGTTGCGCCGCCCGCATATCTGCCGTCATCATGTCATGCAACAGACGTTTCCATGACGCCAGAGCGTCAGGCGAAGGAGAGTGACGATGGCAGAGCCGGTTGTCCACGAGCAGGTGCGTTGTCCGCGTTGCGCAGCACGGGGGATGCGCGAGTTGACCAGTCTCCCGGAGGAGGGACACCCGATCTTCATGTGCCCGTTCTGCAGGCACACCTGGTGCGAACAGGGGCGTGTCCACGCGTCCTGCTCCGCGCCGCCGCGTTCCATCGGCGCACAGCCCGCATCCTTCTCGGTGCGGCGGTAGGGGGTGCCCCATGAAGAGAGCACTGTCGGAACTGGGCGTCCTGTTCGCAGCGCTGGGCGTATTGCCGCTCGGCCCCCTGTTCGCCGCCAGCCACGCCGAGCTCCCGTGGGAGGCGCTTGCCCTCGCCGCCGCGTGGGCGCTCAGCTGGTACGTCTGGCTCGCCTCGCGCATCCGGCGGGAGTGAGCGGCTATGCCCACGTCGCATACCATCATTCCAGCACAGCGACGAGCACGGCTCCTTGACCGGCGAGCGGGGCGCTGCTAGCCTGTGCCGGAAGTCCGTACCCGGAAGGAGCAGACGAATGACGAACACCATCCCCAACGCTGGCGCGGTAGGCACGGAGACCGGCGAGCCCGCCATCATCGTCACCGAACTCGCGGCGGAGAAGCTGGCAGAGGTACTGGCCGAGGAAGGGCAGCCCGGCGCTGCGCTGCGTGTCATCGTCGTCCCCAACGGACACGGAGCGCAGTACATGCTCTCGCTCGAGGACACACCCGCCGAGGACGACCTCGTGCTCTACGAGTCCGGCATCCGCGTGATCGCGGACGAGGACAGCGCCCCGCTTCTCCACGGCGCGTCCATCGACTACTCGGAGGGGCTGATGCGCAGCGGGTTCGTTATCGAGAACCCGAACATCGCCACCAGCCAGGGCTGCGGCTGTGGGAGTGGCGGTTGCGGCTGCGGTTCCGGCGGCTGCGGGTGCGGCGGCCACTAGACCTCCTCCGTCGACCAGGAACAATAAGAGGCGCCCCGGCTTGGCCGGGGCGCCTTCACGTTCCGTACATCGTCTCGTCAGCGGCGGTCAGTCCAGCGACCACACCGCGAACTCTGCATAGCCGACCGCCTGCCCCGGAGTCCGGGTCTCTTCGGAGAAACCGGATGCGACAGCGACGCCTCCGTCCGCCTCACCCTCGCCCAACTCCAGCTCCTGCACAAGGATGCCGTTCACGTAGAACAGGCCCAAGTTGCCGATCGCCAGCAGCACCAGGATGTTCTGCTGGCCCGCCACTGTACTCAACCGAAGGGCGCCGGACCTCGTGAACGCGGAGGGTCTCTCGCCCGTGCTCAGCAGGTGGTTCCACTGACGATCGCTGGCGACGTAGACCCCCTGGAAGTTGTTCGGCCCCGCGTCCCTGAAAACAAACCCGTAGTCCCACCGTTCCCCGTCGGCTGTATCCGGGTTCGTAACCGTCACCGTCGCGACGAAGTCGACCGCGTTCAGCCGGGTAGAAGACACCTCGATGAGTCCGTCCGCCGTATGCTCCAACACGCCGGAACCGCCGCCGAGGGCCTCCGGCTCGGAGACTGTGAACTCCCTGAATCGGGTCGACTGCCCGGGTACCTCGTTCTCGGTGCGGTAGCCCGTTATCACGGCAACGTCCCCCCTGATCGGGCCGTCAGTCAGGTCCAACGTCCCCGTTATATGACCATTGAGGAAGAGCCAGCCCCGGCCGCCGATGGCGATGAGTTGCAGCGTGTTCATCCCGCCGGAGTCTGGCCACAGGCTGGACGCCCTCCCGCTGTCCACCAGCCGTCCCTCTCCCGCTCCGTCGCGCACGTAGTGGAACCACATGGGGGCGCTGTCGTTCCGGTTCTCGACGACGACCGCGTGGTAGTTGAACTGACCGGCGTCCCGGAACAGGAACCCGTAGTCCCAGCCGCTCAACACGGCGGGGTACGGGTTGTTGAACGTCGCAGTGGCGATGAAGTCACTGCGGGATACCCCCGCCCGGTACTCCTCGATGAACTCGTCGTCGTCATGGGCGAGGTCTCCGTCCACCGGCCCGAAGGGTCCGGGCGAGTCCGTCTGCGGCGCACGCGGCCCCGTGGGGTCTTCCACGCGAGCGCCCGCCTTCAGCGCAGGCAACGCAGACAGTACCGTCTCCGACGCTACCGCGAAGCCGACTCCCTCTACTGTCACACCCGTGTCCGAGTCCCGGACAACGAAAGCAGTGATGCCGGCGACCTTCCCGTCCGCCGTGAACAGCGCTCCGCCGCTGTTGCCCACGTTCAGTGGCGCGTCCGTCTGGATCTCCCATCGCTCCAGTGCGGTGCTGTAGCTCACGTTGGAGACGATGCCGCTGGTCAGCACCGCCGAGTCGCTGTCCAGTGGGTAACCCAGCGCAAACGCGTCCGCTCCCTGCGCCGGACGGGTTTCGCTCAGCATGGCGGGCTGGAAGGACTCGGAGCAGCACACGCTCAGCGCGGCGAGATCCTTGGCCGCGTCCAATCCCAGCACTGCCGCTCCGTACGACCTCCCACCGTCGGTCAACACGCGAATCTCACCCGGATCATCGCCCAGGACATGATCGTTCGTTATCACCACCGCCTTGCCCAACGCGTCCACCTCCACGATAACGCCGGAGCCGATGGCTGAACTCGTACTGACCTTCACGACGCTCGGGCGCACGAGTGCGGTGAGCGCAACGAGGTCAACGGGCTCTGCGGTGGGCGTGGGAGTGTCCTGCGGAACCGGGGTCGCAGTCGGTGCGGCGATCGGTGTCGCGGTCGGGGGCGGCGTCGCGGTCGGCGGGGCTGTGGGCGTTGGGGTTGGCATGACTGTCGGAGTTGCGGTTGGCCGCACGGGAGTCGGCGTGACAGTAGGTGTAGCAGTCGGAGTAGGGGTAGCCTCCGGGGTTGGGGTCGGCTGCGGAGGTTCATCGCCGATGCCGAGGAAGCCGACTGCGGCGGCGGCGGCCGCCGCCGCGACCGCCCCTATGACAAGGAGGGCCGTGACAATGCGGCAACACCTGCGGAAAGAACCACCGCCGCCGGCATCGAAGCCACCGCCGCCACCATCACCCGTACCTCCGCCTCCCCTTCGAATCCCCAACGCTTGAAGACGGGCCTCCTCGAACGCTCTCGCGCGCGCGATGTCTTCCCGCCGCCGCCGGTTCATCGCCTCCACTTCCGGCTGGCTGCGCGCGACCTGTTCGATCTCCCGCCGCATCTCCGAGCGGCGGCGGTATTCGGCAAGCTGCTCGGCTTCTATCCGCCGGCGTTCGCTGGAGAAAGTCTCTTCGTCCAGATAACCGGACCCGGCGCATAGCGCGCAGGGCTCCAGTCCACCGCCTGAGCGTGCCGACGTCACCTGTCCGCTGCCATCGCAGATGCCACAGACGCCGCCGTCCACGAACCGCACCTCATGATCGCGGCGTTGGCGTTCCACCAGGTGCCTGCCGCAGAGCGGGTCCATCCGCCGGATGGCGTACCCTGCCGCGAACTCCTCGCACTCCGGTTCGACGCAGTGGGCCCGTTCGCCGCTGTGGGCATGGGCCGCCCAGAGCGGAGGCGGAAACTCCCTCCGGCATTGGCGGCAGGTGATGGTTGGCATTCCGCCTGATGTCATGCTAGGTCGCGTCTCCGGCATCCAGGGCGCGTGCCACAGGATTCAAGGTACATAAGCCTACCACGCCCCCGCCGCCTCCCGCCGGGGGTTCGGCTAGCATCCTTTGGCGTACCTCTAGCGCTCAGGTTGGGTTACGGCTCTTCCGTTCCTCCTATTCCCAGCGGGACGGGTCGTAGGTGTTCGGAGGCTTTACATCGTGGAAGATCGAGTACTGTGAAACCGGCACATCTTCACCTCCGATTTCACCCCATAGCAGAATCGTGTAGACGCCTGGGCCGTGCTCCGAGAGCAGAGCCTCGATGTCGGCAACAACCGAAAACGCCGCTCCGTTCGCCGTCCACTCTGACGCCGTAATCCATGGGATGGTCAATGGGAACGAAGGACGAAGCCTCGTTTTCGCTTCATCATGCAAGCGATGCGCCTCAGAAACCGAGCGCGCACCCGGGATGTCGGGGGACACCGCATAAGGATCGGGGCATGGCGTATAGGGCTTGAAGTATGAGTGTTCAGCCCAGTAGGAGGACCCGGTCAGCGGATATCTGAATGCCGCAACCTGAACACCGGAATCATAGCAGTAAGTGCGCGCAACCTGCCCGCGCGTCAGCGTCTGCGGCGGCGGGTCGTAGAACAACTGTAATCCCAGCTCTTCCTTGCTTGAGAAACGCAGTTCGTTTATCGCGCGCCCAGAGAGCGACAGCGTTCCGTTACGTATCTGCGGCAAGTTGTCATACCTCACGTAGTCGCCCTCGAAGTGCTGGAAGGCCTTGAAGTTGTACCTGTCCCAGGCCAACCCGATGTTCACCTTCTTATGCCACGGGTCGAGGATGTTGCGCCGGTGGCCGGGGCTGCTCATTAAGCCGTTCATCGTCTTCTGTATCTCTGATTCGATGCTTCTCAGAGCACGGTAACCGTCGGACGATTCGATGCAGTAGTCCAACCCGCTGCCATTCTCGCCGTTGGACTGAAACCCACCGGCCAGGGAGTAGCGCATGTAAGGCTTCAGGCCGTCAACACCCCAATGGCTGCTTACGCAGTTGGCGAGGGAGTTTTCGGCGTGCAGCTGCGCCGCGATATTGTCGCCCGGTATCACCTCTGGAACGCCTGCTGCTGCACGCGCTTGGTTGATGAGTTCGAGCATGAACGCCTTGTATTGATGATGCAATTGGTCCGGTGGCGGCGGCGGTGTCGCGGTAGGTCGCGGCGTGGGTGTGGCCGTTGCCGTAGGGGTAGCCGTTGCGGTCGGTGTGGGCGTCGCGGTGGGACAGGGCGGGAGCGGCGTAGAGGTAGGCGGCCCGAGCGTGGGTGTCGCTGCGGGCGGCGCGGGTGTTGCGGCAGGCGTAGGCGTGGGCGGAGCAAGGATGCTCCTGCACTGCGCCACCGGCGCGTGTTCCCGCACCGCCTCCGCGAACAGGCCGCGCTGGTGCCGCAGCCAGATCGTCCATGACAGCGCGGCAGCGGCCTGGCCGGGAACAGGCTCGCGTTCGAGTCCATGCGCGCCCACGAGGAACTCCGCGGTCTCCAGACGCGTCTCGAACACCGCCACGCGACGGCAGGCGTCAACCGCCGACAGGCTGCCCAGGTCGTCCAGTCCGGTGTCGAACACGGCGAGGCTCTCCGCGAGGACCGCGTCAACCTCCGCGCGGCTCCACCCGCTTGCCCGCTCGCGCCACTCATCCGAGATTGGCTCCGGTGCCTCCCAGGCGGGCGTTGACGTTGCCGAGGGAACAGACGCCGCAGGCGACGTTGGGGTTGGCGTCGCCACAGGAGCGTGAGGCTTGGCCGTCGGATCGGCGCACGGGTACGGTGTCGACGTGGCAGTGGCAGCTGTCGAGACGGGCGTTGGCGTTGGCATAGGCGCGCCTTCCTGCGCAGCCCGGGGTGTGGGCGTCGAGGTTGGGAGGAATCCAATCTCAATGGGCAGGCCGTGTTGCGTGTACCAGTAGTACCCGCCGCCGATAGCTGCGATGAGCAGCACGAGAACGAGCCAGCAACATCCGTGTCCACCGGACGAACCCCCGCCAGGACTGACGGCAGTAGCCGTGCGACCTCTGCCACCCCCACGTGACCGGCCCCCCTGCGGTCTGGGAGCCGTCCCCCGGCGCTCCCGGTAGTAGTCCCTGTCCTCGATCGGCATAGTAGCTTGAGTGTCGCCCCTACTCCAGCGCTACCCGAGCGCCCGTACGTGCCGACTCCACCATCGCCAGCGTGATCTCGACGACGCGTAGGCCGTCGATGCCGGTGGCGAGCGGCTCGCCGTTGCCCTCGACCGCGGCGTCGAACGCCCGCACCTGCTTCGTGTAGAGCGCGAAGGGGTGCTCCGGGTAGGACTCATCCTCGGTCAGGGCGTCGGTACGGACCGCGAGCGCGCCCCCTTGCGTCATCTCGATGCTGGATTGCAGGCCCGCGCGCCCGAGCGTGCCGTACACCGTGACGTCGTTGCTCACGTAGTCGGGTGTGCGGCGCCCAGTCAGCAGCGTGGCGATGGCCCCGCTCGTGAACCGCAGCGACAGCGTCACGAGCTCCTCCAGCGGCTTCTCCGGCGTGGCGTCGCTCATGGCAGAGACCTCCGCCACGTCGTCGTTGAGGACGTACCGGAGCAGGTCGGCGCAGTGGACGCCGGTCGCCATGAACGCACCCGCGCCGATAAGCGACGGATCGTCCCACCACGCCTGCAGGCCGGAGCGCGGCGGCGGCGCCACCTGGCCCCGCACACCGCGGCACCAGCTGGCCTGCGCGAACGACACCCTTCCGACCGCATCGGCGGCGACGAGCGATCGCAGGCGCTGGTGTCCCTCATGCGCGCGCAGATGGAAGCCGACGCCGAGCCGCACGCCTGCGGCCTCGCACGCGTCGATCATCCGCTGCGCGTCGTCCCCGGAGGGCGCCATCGACTTTTCGGCCAGCACGTGCTTGCCCGCCTCCGCGGCGCGGACGGTCTGCTCCGCGTGGAGCGCGTTCGGCGAGGCAATGTAGACCACGTCCACGGCGGGGTCGCGCAGCAGCGCGTCAACGTC
>DAOUHP010000115.1:0-10369 GCA_034428575.1 Dehalococcoidia bacterium
GTCACAACCGGTGAGAGCTGTCGTGTCGTAGAACTGTACCTCGCTGACATCGGATTGGGCGGGTGGATACCGCCGGAACTGGGCAATCTCGTCAACCTGCAAGAGTTGAAGCTCTACAGCAACGAGTTGAGCGGGGAGATACCGCCGGAGCTGGGCAACCTCTCCAGCCTTGAACAGCTGTACCTCGACGACAACCGGCTGAGCGGTGCGATACCGCCGGAGCTGGGCAGCCTCTCCAGCCTTGAACAACTGCACCTCGACGACAACCGGCTGAGCGGATGCATACCCAGTGTATTACAGGGCGTACGCATCAACGACCTCGACAAACTCGGACTGCCCTTCTGTGAATGACGCCGCGCCCGCATCGCCCATTGCTATGCGGACGCAGCAAATCGGGGGGGGGTCTCAGCCGCCTGGGACAGGAGATATAGAATGATCAAAGGCTGGTCCGTCTACGTGAATCCACACGGCCTGCGGAGGAAAGCCCGGCAAGGGGCACTGGCCTTCTTGCTGACTACGCTTGCCGCGGCGTCCCTGGCGGCGTGCGGCGGTGACTCGCCGACGGAGGGGCCGACGCAGTCCACCCAAGCTCCCGGCAGCACGCCCGCCAGCACAGCGACATCTGGAGCTACCGACGCACCCGCGTCCACGGACACACCCGGTCTCATCCCCGCGCTTGGCGGAGGGTCTGCGTCAGGGGACAGAGAAGCTCTGATCGCCTTCTACAACGCCACGGGCGGCCCGAACTGGGACGACAACACCAACTGGCTGAGCGACGCGCCACTGGATGAGTGGTCCGGCGTCGATACGGACGCCAACGGCCGGGTTGCAGAGCTGGACCTCGACAACAACGAGTTGAGCGGGGAGATACCCCGGGTAGTGGGAAACCTGTCCGGCCTCATATCTCTGACATTCGGCTTCAACGGCTTGACCGGTGAGATACCGCCGGAGTTGGGCAGCCTCTCCAACCTCAAATATCTGAGCCTCGCCAACAACGAGTTGAGCGGGGAGATACCCCGGGAGCTGGGAAACCTGTCCAACATGCAATACCTGTACCTCGGCTCCAACGAGTTGAGCGGTGAGATACCGCCGGAGTTGGGCGGCCTCTCCAGTCTCAAAGGGCTGTACCTCAACAACAACGAGTTGACCGGTGAGGTTCCACCGGAGTTGGGCGGCCTCTCCAATCTGGAATTGCTGTACCTCAGCAGAAACGACTTGACCGGTGAGATACCGCCGGAACTGGGGAACCTCTCCAACCTTGTGGAGCTGAGCCTCGGAGGGAACGATCTGACCGGTGAGATACCGCCGGAACTGGGGAACCTCTCCAACCTCCGATCCCTGAGCCTCTCCGACAACCGGCTGAGCGGGTGTATACCCAGTGTATTGCGGGGCGTACGCAACAACGACCTCGACGAACTCGGCCTGCCCTTCTGTGAGTGACGCTGCGCCCACACGCCCATTGCTATACGGACGCAGGAGTTCAGGGGGTACCTGAGCCGCCTGCGAAAGGAGAGATAGAATGATCAAAGGCTGGTCCGTCTACGCAAATTCACGCGGCCTGCGGAGGCAAGCCCGGCAAGGGGCACTGGCCCTCCTGTTGACGGCGCTTGCCGCGGCGTCCCTGGCGGCGTGCGGCGACGGGGCCGGGGCGCCAACGCAGTCCACTCGACCTCCCGGCATGACGCCCGCGAACACACCGGCGCCCGCGTCCACGGACACACCCGGTCTCATCCCCGCGCTTGGCGGAGGGTCTGCGTCAGGGGGCCAAGCGGTACTGTACTGCGAACTTTCGAGCTAGAGGTCGCGCTGTAGCATAAGAGATTCCTTGTCCAATCCGGAAGCGATCCGCTAAGCGACAGCGCTGGCAGCCCAGGTCACTTGCTCTCAAGCCCGCTGTCATCGAACTTCAGCGTGCGGCTGTTCTCGGTGACCACGCGCACGACTTGGTCCGGGGCACCTCCAGGGCGGGGGACTTTGAGGGCTATGTAGCCCTGCGCCGGCTTGCGGATGAGGTCCAGGCGCCTTTCAGTGTCGAGTACTGGAAGTCGTCACCGTATTTCATCAACCTCCTCAGGGATTATCGCGTCGGAGAGCACCTGCGCGCCGCTCTAAGGACTAGGAAGCTCTCGGATCGGCTGAGGCCGCTGCTCCTTCACACGCAGCGGATCACGAAGTCCGATGTCGACGAGTTCCGGCAGCTTGAGTGGGCGAATGCCCGCCTGCGCTCCCTGGCTGAGGAAACCCTGAGCCAGGGCTGGTGGCGACTGCTCTGGATGCCTCCCTCCCTCCCCTACCATTCCCTGGGTGGTCCATACGAGTCGGTCGACTTGGCAGCGATGACCAAGCAACTCATATTCACCATCTGGATTGCCGCTCCCACGGCCATCGCGTCGCTGTTGAGCTATGAGGTTCAGCGGCAAATCGTTGCGGGGGACGGGAACCTTGCGAATACTCCTGCGGCCCGAGCGGCAATCTCCAATCGTCTGGACTATCGAATGGTGGACGAGCGACCGGCTTCGATGTCTGTGCTCGCGTTGTTCTGGCCTCAGCCGGCGCTTGCCTCACTCACCGACCCTCTGGAGGCCGCACGTGAATCCACGGAGCCGCCAAGCGCGGAAGATGTGATCGAATGGGCGAGCCACAGCGTTGAGCCCACGGACCCTTGGGCAGCGGTCTTTGAGGCCGCCGCCTCAGACGACGACGACGGTTTGGGTGGTCTCACTCCTTATTGGATGTATCCGGGCGATGCCCATCTGCAGCGGCGCGTTATGGCCCTTCCGCTGAGCCGGGACCAGAAGCGATGGGACAAGCTGCAGGACTCGCTGGCGCTTTATCGACTGGCGTTCGGTCAGCCCAGGCAGGAAGACATGCTGGCCGCATTGCAGCGTCGTGGCATGGTCGGGCAGCCAGAGCGGATCGCCGAAATCCGGATAGACCTGCGACCGCCCGCGCGGGCGCGACCTCCTAGGCACGCCCACGTTGAGGGTTAGGGTCGAGTCCGACACCACTCTCTATCTCCCTGCTGATGCGGGACGCTGACCGCGTGGTAGCCCTCTGATGATTCTGTTGCCCAGGGCTCGTCGCATTCGAGCAACCACAGCAGGCCAATTAAAGGCGATGGCGTCCAGCATCGGAGAGATTAGCTCTCGCGCATTCACTTTGCTCGGCGACGATAGGTCCGAGGTCGACGACAGTGAGCGATAACCTGCAAGCATAGCGTCCTCCTTTGGGGATGAGTCTGCGCCTTCAAGAGGTGAACAATGGAAGATGACGTGCTGTTTGCGTGGGGATGGCCGCTATGCTTCACCGTGTGCGACGTCACTGTCAGCGTCTCGCTCTCCACGATCCATTCGATAGCACGGTATTGCCGGTATTCCTAACGGTATAGTCCCCTTCTAAGAGTTGGAGCAATCTGCTTTGGGTATGGGGCGAGACGATCCAGGCGACCCGGCGCAGGCTGAATGCGGCTGCTGCAGCTCTGGGGACGAGTCTGGACGTTCGCCGCACCAACAACGCGATCTACTTCTGGGGCGGCCTATGGCACACCAGGAATGAGTAGCATAATGAGTACTGCTGCTCCATATCAACCAGATTTACTCGTAACATGGGCCGCTCTTGGTGCCCCCAGCGGGATTCGAACCCGCGATCTCCACCTTGAAAGGGTGGCGTCCTAGGCCGCTAGACTATAGGGGCACGCGTGCGGCTATGCGCCTCAGGATAGGCGCGCTACGGGTAGATGGCCAACTGTTCCAGCCCCGTCGCCTCCGGCAGCCCGAACATGAGGTTCATGTTCTGCACCGCCTGTCCCGCCGCGCCCTTCACGAGGTTGTCCAGCGCGGAGAAGACGACCAGCTTGCCGGTGTGCCTGTCCACCGTAGGATAAACCAGGCAGTCGTTGTTGCCCCAGGTCTGCTTCGTCTGGGGCGACTTGTCGGTCACTTTCACGAACGGCTCATCGCGGTAGTACTCGCGGTAGAGCTCCGTCACCGAGGCAGACGCTTCTTCCACTGAGCCGAACGCGCCGTCCACGAAGTCGGCGTAGATCGTGTCGAGTATGCCGCGCGTCATAGGGATGAGGTGCGGCTGGAAGAGCACCGCGGGCGTGTAGCCGCTCTTCATCCGGCGCAGCTCCTGCGTGATCTCGGGCAGGTGACGATGGCCGCCGACAGCGTAGGCGAACACGTTCTCGTTCACCTCGGAGAAGTGCGTCGTCATGCTCAGGCCGCGCCCGGCGCCTGATACGCCGGACTTGCAGTCCACCACGATCTGCTCGCCGATGAGGCCCTTCTCGACCACGGGCGCAAGCGCCAGCAGCGCGGCGGTGGGGTAGCAGCCGGGGTTCGCGACGAGTTGGGCAGAGGCGATCCCTTCCCTGTCCAGTTCCGTGAGGCCGTAGACGGACGTCTCCAGCAGGTCGGGCGCGGGGTGCTCCGCGCCGTACCAGAGCGCGTACTCGTCGGGGTCGTGCAGGCGGAAGTCGGCGGAGATGTCGACGACCTTCACTCCGTCCCGCGCGAACGGGACGCAAGCCTCGGCGGAGGCGACCTGCGGTAGCGCCGAAAAGACGACGTCCACGCTCCGAGTGATCTCGGGCTCGATGGTGATGTCCACGCGCGACAGGTGTGGCAACGCGTCGCCGAGCTCCTCGCCGGCCTGGCTGCGTCCCGTAACGCTCACGACCTCCGCCTCGGGATGGCGGTACAGGATGCGCGCAAGCTCGATGCCCGCGTACCCCGTCACGTTGATGATGCCTATCTTCATACACCCTCACCCTGTCTCGTCATAGTAACGTCGTCTTCCCCGCTTTCGCCCGTCATTCCCGCCTTCCACTGTCGTTCCTGCGGAGGCCCGCACTTTAGCGCGCAACCTCGCAGCCATGCACCCCGCCGCTCATGGTGAGCTTGTCGAACCATCCCGCCCCTCACCCGTCATTCCCGCGAAAGCGGGAATCCAGTACGACAGGCCGCACGCGTCTCATTATAGACGAGAGCCTACGCCCCCAACGGCACGAGCTTCTTGTGGAACGGCTGCACGATGGCCTCAGCCTGCAGCCGCATCTGCTCCAGCATCTCGTCCGCCCCGCAGGCGGGATTGAACACGAACTTGGAAGCGCCCGCGTCGATGTACTCGCGCAGCCGCGCCATGATCTGGTCCGGAGTGCCCAGCAGGTTCAATTGCTCCGCCGGCACATCGGAGCGGCGCCGCAGCAGGTAACGCTCCTTGATGTGGTCCGGCACCGTGCCACTCTCCACGAGGTAGCTGTTGATCTGCAGGCCGAAGTGGTCATCCTCGATCTGACGCCCCGCTTCAGCGGCGTACTCATTGATGCGCGCGATGCCCGCCGCGACCTCTTCCGGCGTTATCTGCGTCGGCAGCCAGCCGTCGCCCAGCCTGCCCGTGCGGCGCAGACCGGCCTCGGACCTGCTGCCCATCCAGATCGGCACGTTGGCCTGCTTCGGACGCACGCCTATCGTCGCGTCCGTCAGCTTGAGGAACTCGCTCTCGTAGGTGACGCGCTCCTCTGTCCACAGGCGCCGCATGATGTTGATGGCCTCGTCGAGCCGTCTGCCGCGGTCGCGCTTGCGAACGCCCATCGCCTCGTACTCCGCGGGCGACTCTTGTCCAACGCCGACGCCCAACACGAGGCGTCCGTTGGAGAGCAGGTCTATGGTGGCGAGCTCGCGCGCCGCGGTTACCGGGCTGCGCATCGACATGAGCAGCACGCCGGTGCCGAACTTCAGCGTCTCGGAGCGTCCGGTGACGATGGCCATGCCAGCGATGGGGTCCATGCGCCACGCTGGGCCGACGATGCGGTCCGAGAACCAGATGGAGTCCCAGTCCAGCTCTTCGGCGGCGTCGATGTAGCGCAGGAACGTCTCTCGCCCCTCGCGAGCCATCACCGAGGCCCCGGCCAGCCCTATCTTCACCGACATGCCACCCTCCGCCTGTTCATCGCATCCCCCGGATTCTACCAGCAGCACGCCCAGGCGGCTGCGTACGTCTGACGTGCCTCGCTTAAACGAAGCGCCCCGGCTCCATGAGGAGCCGAGGCACCCGTCCTTTCCCCATGTCGGCGCCACCGAAGCGGAGCCTCCACAGGGTGCACCCTGCCGCGCCTCCCGCAAGGACCCACCACTGAGGTCCCACGGGACACCGCGGGCCGACCGACATCGACCGGTTCGGTCCCTAGCGGCGAGCAGCGGGTGACGCAGCAGTGCTAGGTAATGATGTATGCACTACGGATCACCCCCTTTCTGCGGCCTATCGCCGCACGCGCCATGTTAGAGCGCGAATCTCCGCTTGCCAAGCCCATCGCGCGCGGTTTTCGGGCGATATGCAACAGGTGCAGCAGCCCTCCCGTCGCCTCGTACCCATGCGGCGGCCTCCGCTCACGGCACGCGCAAGCATCCCGCGCTTCGGGCCGCACGCCCGGCAGTAGAGGCCGCGCAGCACCGTTGTGGTAAATTGTGCCAGTGGTGAGGAGCACTTCCGGCCATGAGGAGGAGCAGAATGGCTACGGAGCGCGGCGGAAAGATCGTTGTCAAGACCACGCTCTCCTTCGAGAACCACAAGGGCGGCAGGATGGTCGCTGCTCATCTGAGGACGCTGGGGCTTACGGCGTACGGTTACACCACGGAGGATGCGCGGAGCAACGTCATGGGGCTGGTCCCCAAGTGGATCAACCTCCTTCGCCAGTTGGGCATCCTCGAACGGCGGCTCGACGACATGGGAGTGGAATGGTGGCGGTTCGACGACTACGACGGCAGCCTGCCCGTCGAGGACACTACCGCCGATGCGCCCGCCTCCGTGGACTCTTGTCCCGCCCCTGTGGGCGAAGTCACGCCGATGGCGGTAGCGGCCTAGAACGTCGGGTGGCTGAGCAAGAGCACGCTGTAGTGCCTTTCGCCGTCGTGCGGAGGGCGCTACTCCAGGAGGGATTCGTCGAGAGCACCCCCGGCGTGTTCGTCTACGACCAGCCAGGCGACGAGCCTTGTACCTACGTAGCCCTGCCCGATTACGACGGGGACTTGGACAGCGCGCACCTCCTCCGCAACATCGCCAGCCAGAACCCGTACCTTTCTGTCGCTGTCCGCAACAGGATCGCGCGGAACTTCGGCTAGCCGTCGCCCCTCGCCCACGCGGCAACCTCCGCGTATCGGCCGCGCAGCGCCCGCGAGAGCATCCCCTGCTTCGGGCCGCACTTCCTGCAGTAGAGGCCGCGCAGCACGCGAAAACGGACGATGCGCATGCCGCAGCCGGGGCACTCCAGCCCGGAGCAGGGACGGTCACGCGCGGGCTCCGGCGCGAGCGCGGGGCCGCGGTGAGCGGTTGCGCGCGGGTCAGCGCCCAGCCTCACCGCCCACGCCTTCCAGCGAGCGCCGTGTGGGCGCCGACCCCTGCCCACTGCGACATGCGCGAGTTCGTGCCGCAGTGTCGCCTGGGCCTGTTCGTGATCGAGCCACGCGGAGAGCCGGATGAGCCGGCGGTCGTGGTACGCCTTGCCGAGCACGCGCCGTAAACGGCGGGACCACTCGAGCGCGGGTTGCGGCGATATGCCGTGCTCCGCGCACAGCGCCGCCAGCAGGCGCTCCACCGAGGCGCGTTCGAGGGGCGAGATGGGACGCGGTTCGCTCATAGGGGTTTGTGGCTGAGCGTGACGGTAGGGACGCGGGGGTCATCCTCGCGGAGGAAGCGCGGGCGCTCCGGGCAGCGTTCGCTCAGCGGGCAGGCGTGGCAGAGCGGACGCTGCGCCTTGCACACGCGGCGTCCGTGCGTGATGAGGTAGACGTGCAGGTTCAGCACGCGCTCCGGCGCGATGGCCCGCTCCAGCACGTCGTGCGCCTCGTCCGCCGTCACCTTCGGCCCGATGAGCGCGAGGCGCTTCGAGACGCGGTAGATGTGCGTGTCCACCGCCATCGCCGGTTGCCCCATCGAGAACGACAGCACGACGCCCGCCGTCTTCGGCCCGACGCCCGGCATGGCGCGCAGCCACGCCTTCGCCTCCTCCAGCGGCATGCGCTCCAGGAACGAGATGTCGAACCCGCCGGTGCGCTCGCGGACAGAGCCGAGCACCTGCTGGATGCGCGGGGCCTTCTGGTTCGCGAGCCCCCCGCTGCGGATCGTGTCCGCCAGGTCGGCCTCCGGGGCATTCAGCACGTCCTCCCACGTCTCATATCGGTCCGACAGCGCAGCGAACGCCCGCTCCGCGTTCAGGTCGGACGTGTGCTGCGACAGGATGGTCCACACGAGCTCGGACGTGCCGTCGAGGCGCTGCCGGCGGTCGGGAACCCCGTAGTACCCCTCCAGCAGATCGTAGACCTCGTCCGGCGTATACGGCTTCACGCCGCGCACGCTGCGCGGACGCAGCACCTTGCGGCGGGTCCTGCGGGGCGCGGTGGTCATTCGATGCCTGCCAGGTGCGCCGCGTCATTGTGACCGACGATCCGCACTGCACCGTCTTCCACCTCGAGTGCCGTCACTGAGGCGTAGGCCGTCTTGATCCACTCCTCCCGGTGCGACGAGTCCGGGAGGCCGTGCGCGATGGAGACCGCCATCCGCACCGGCGAGTCGTGCGTCGCAGCGAAGACCGTCCCGCCTGGATGCGCCGCCGCCATGTCGCGGATGAATCGTTCGATACGCCCGCGGAGAGCGGCGAGGTTCTCGCCGCCGTCGAACGTGACGGTGTGCGGCTCGTTGCGCCAGCGGTTGAATAGCTCCGGGTCTTCCCGCATGACGTCGGCGACGAGCGCGCCTGCATAGCGTCCGTAGTCGAGGTCGCGCAACAGCCGGCGACGATGCACGGACAGGCCGAGCGCATCGGCGAGGGGTTGGGCGGTCTGGCGCGCGCGCCACGCGGGTGAGGCATAGACGGCGGTGATGGGTTCGGCGGCGAGACGCTGCGTGAGCGCGGCAACCTGCGCCCTGCCCACCTCGTCCAGCCCGCCGCCGCCCTGCACGCGGCCCTGCACGTTCCACGAGGTACGTCCATGGCGCGCGAGGATCAGGCGAAGCATGGGTAGGATTGTAGCGCGGATACCGCCAGAGCGCTGCTCAGTACACGTGGAAGGCTCGGCCGGGTCCTCAATCGAGCGTCTGCACCATGTAAGCCTCTACTGGATGTACTCGCGGACAGCCTCGCCGTAGCGCTCCTCGAAGGCGTTGCGAACACGGTCGAAGAGCGCCCGGTATTCGACGGAGTCGAGCGTGTCCGTCGTCATGATCACGGCGTCCTCGTGGTTGTCCGCGTAGTAGCGACGCCGGATCCCGGCCTCGTGGAAGCCGTACTTGGCGTAGAGCGCCTTCGCCGGCTCGTTGGAGACGCGCGCCTCGAGCGTCACGACCTGCGCGCCGCGCGCCATCCCCATTTCGATGGCGCCGATAACCAGGAGCTCCCCGAGCCCGCGCCGGCGGTACTCTTCGCGGACGGCGACGGCAACGATGTGCGCCTCGCCCGCCATGTGCCACACGCCCAGGAAACCGGTCAGCAACCGCCGTCGCTCCGGCGGCTCCGGTTTGTTGCGGCGGAAGAGACGTCGCAGCGCCCCGGGCTTGCGCTCGATGGTGCGGTACTCGCCCTCCCGCACGCAGACGAGGTACTCCGCTGCGCGGTTCTGCATCTCGCGGCGGTAGTTGGTGGCAGGCCAGAGGGTGGGGAAAGCCTCGCGCTCCATCTCGGCGACCTGGTCGAGGTCGCCCCAGTCCATGGGACGCAATGAGTAGGGGAGAACTGCTTCTCGGCGCACGTCGTCAAACCGCCAACGGGGAACGCCCCCGATTGTAGCACCGGGAAAGCGGAGGCGGGCTAGCCCTGTCCGCGGTGGGCGCCTACGCTGGCGCGAGGCCGGGGACCTCGTCGTCGAACTCGTTGGCGGGAGCGTATTCCCGCTTCGCGCCGGACGCCGCGAGCCGCGCGTGCAACTCGTACTGCTTCGCGTAGAGCCCGCCGAGCGCGACCAGTTCGTCGTGGTTGCCCAGCTCCACGATGCGTCCCTGCTCCATCACCACGATCTTGTCCGCGTTGCGGATGGTCGAGAGCCGGTGCGCGATGACGATGGCCGTCCGTCCGTGCAGCATCCTACCTATCGCCAGTTGGATGAGCTGCTCCGTCTGCGTGTCGACGCTGGCCGTGGCCTCGTCCAGCACGATGATGCGCGGGTCCGCGACGAGCGCGCGGGCGAAGCTGACGAGTTGCCGCTGGCCCAGGCTCATGTTGCCGCCGCGTTCCTCCATCATCGTGTCGTAGCCGTCGTCCAGGCTCGCGATGTGGTCGTGCAGCCCCACGGCTTTCGCTGCCTCGTACACTTTCTCGTCGCTCGCTTCCGGGTGGTTGTAGCGGATGTTCTCCATGATGGTGCCGGAGAACTGGAAT